>SVFL01000010.1 GCA_015056885.1 Lachnospiraceae bacterium | reverse complement strand
CGGTCATGAACTTGTGAACGATATCCTGAGCGATCTCGTCTACGCGATCATCGTCGTTACCATACTTAGGGAAGTCGCCGGTGGTCTTGAAGTCAACGATAACGCCGTCCTCATCACGAACAACCTCAACCTTAGCAAACTTAATAGCGGAAAGAGAGTCAGCTACGATGGAAAGACCTGCAACACCGGTAGCGAAGTATCTCTTAACGTCTCTGTCATGAAGAGCCATCTCTGCTCTCTCATAGCAGTACTTGTCATGCATATAGTGAATGATGTTCAGAGTGTTTACATAAACATCTGCCTGCCACTCCATCATATCCATGAACTTAGCATAAACATCATCATAATCAAGAACGTCACCTTCTACAGGACGATACTTAGGACCAACCTGCTTCTTGGTAACCTCATCGATACCACCGTTCAAAGCGTACAGCAGACACTTAGCAAGGTTTGCACGTGCGCCGAAGAACTGCATCTCCTTACCGATAACCATGGAAGATACACAACATGCGATACCGTAGTCATCACCGTGGGTAACTCTCATCAGATCATCGTTCTCGTACTGGATGGAAGAAGTCTCGATGGACATCTTTGCACAGTATCTCTTGAAGTTCTCAGGAAGTCTGGTAGACCAAAGTACAGTCAGGTTAGGCTCGGGAGAAGCACCAAGGTTGGTCAGGGTGTGCAGATAACGGAAGGTTGTCTTGGTAACAAGAGGTCTGCCGTCTACACCAACACCACCGAGGGACTCGGTAACCCATACGGGATCGCCTGCGAAAATCTGGTTGTACTCGGGAGTACGAGCGAACTTAATCAGACGCAGCTTCATGATGAAGTGGTCAACGAACTCCTGAATCTCTTCCTCAGTGAAAGTACCATTCTTCAGGTCTCTCTCAGCGTAGCAGTCGATGAAGGTAGAAGTACGTCCAAGGGACATAGCAGCACCGTTCTGCTCCTTAACTGCACACAGATAACCGAAGTAGGTCCACTGAATAGCTTCCTTAACGTTAGAAGCGGGCTTGGAAATATCGCAACCGTAGGAAGCAGCCATTTCCTTCATGAGCTTCAGAGCTACCATCTGCTCGGAAAGCTCCTCACGAAGACGAATAACATCGTCAGTCATAACACGTCCGGTAGAATCCTTCTGTGCCTGCTTATCCTCGATAAGTCTGTCAATACCGTACAGAGCAACACGTCTGTAGTCGCCGATGATACGTCCACGACCGTAAGCATCGGGAAGACCGGTAATAATATGGGAAGAACGACAAGCTCTCATCTCTGCGTTGTAAGCATCGAAACAACCTGCGTTGTGAGTCTTTCTGTGAGTGGAGAAGAACTCGGAAATCTCAGGATCTACCTCGTAACCGTTATCAGAGCATGCCTTCTCTGCCATACGGATACCACCATAAGGCTGAAGGGAACGCTTGAAAGGCTTATCAGTCTGGAAACCTACGATAGTCTCCTTAGACTTGTCCAAGTAGCCGGGGCCATGAGAGGTGATAGTAGAAACAACTTTGGTGTCCATATCAAGAACGCCGCCTGCTTCTCTCTCCTGCTTCATCAGGTCAAGAACCTGTGCCCACAAATCCTTTGTGTTCTGGGTAGCTGCAGCCAAAAAGCTCTCATCACCGTCGTAGGGATGATAGTTTCTCTGGATAAAGTCGCGAACATTCACTTCTTTGTCCCATTTGCCAGCTACGAAATCTGTCCATTCTGGTCTCATTTTGAAATGCCTCCTATGTTTTTATTTGATTATTTTTAAGTAGCGAAAGCTACTCTTAATCCTAGTTTCCATTATAAGAAAAAGGTTTGATTACGTCAAGGCAGATAGTGCACTTTTTTGGGTACAAAACGCCATGTATTGGTAAAAAGACATTGCAAGAATAACTTGTCAGATTCAGGGGAAAGTATTATACTAAATGAGTAAATGCCATAAGATGAAAGGAGAAGATTATGACAGGTATTACGAAGGAAATGACAATTGGTGAAATTCTGCGTGCAAACCCCGATGTTGCACCTGTGCTTTTGAATGCCGGTATGCATTGCCTGGGATGTCCCTCTGCACAGGGTGAGTCTCTGGAGGAAGCAGCAATGGTACATGGTCTTGACATCGATGCACTGATGGCTGCAATTGAGGCGGTATAATCCATATAGCAGAATAGAAGAGTTACAAAAGGCGCCACGCATATGCGTGACGCCTTTTTTGTGAATACTCGTCTTATTGAGCAGTAAAAGTCTTGGTATAACCAGGGGTGGTTTCGCCGGGATTAAAAATCTCGATGCGAACGGAAAGTTCGCTTGCTGCAATACCACAAGCCTCGGAAAGCTCGGTGATAATCTGCTGATAAGTTGCAGTTTCCTGATCAAATGCAGCATCAAAATACTCCTTGAGTGCAGCATCGGTTTCTGCATCCTGTCCAAAAACAGCCTCGTCCATAGTCAAACCATAAACAACAGTGTTGCCGCTGATGCCAAAGGTCATGTTGCCGCTCTCATCCTCTGCTTCAACCATAGCAGTCATAAATGCAGATGCAGCGGGATTGGAACTGTACCATTCCTCAGCAGTGGTATAGGTCTTCTTGCCGCAACCGGTCATAAGAACCATGGAAAGAGCAAGAACAAGTGCCAAAATTCTAAATTGTTTCTTCATAGTACCCTCCTCGGTAGTATTAATTTATAAATTACAAAACCAAATTATAACGAAGATGAGTACAAAAGTCAACACTATAATGCTAATGCCTGTAATGCGTTGGCGGGAACAAGTGCTTCATAGTGTTCCTCCAAGAAGGTACGTCCGCCGGCCATTCGCTGAAGTGTGCCATATTCGGAGAGCATATTGCTCGCCCGGTCAAAGTCTTCACGGGTGGAATCGCCCTGAATTAATACTAACAGGTATTTATCACCTTGTTCATCTTTGTAAAGTGTACTTTGGCCCTTGAATTGATTGCCAACAATCCTGGCAGCTGACATTACCTTGTTCAGGGAATCCATGGCAAAAATGCGTGTACGTAACTTTTCCTGAGCAACAGCTTCCGATGAAACGGGAGATTGCGGTGCAGGTGCTGCCGGTTCAGGAGCGGTCTCCTGAAGCTTGCGGAACAGATCAAGCACCTCTTTTGCATCATCAATGTCGGGATATTCCTCGTCATCATCGAGGTCATCATCTTCTGTAACATGGGGAGCAAATCTGGAAAAGCGTGTGTCCAGCTCCTCGGGATCCTCCACCTTGGTAATAATCAGTACAATACATTCTGCATTTAATGGAATGGCTTCAATCATCAGAGGAATATCCTCTGCTTCAAAGCCAAATTCAAAATTAGCCTGCTGCATCATATCACGGAACAAGCTTTTCGCCTTCTCGGTGCCGTAGGCAAGCTCGCTTATTTTCAGTTCACGGCTGGCCAGGTCTTCTCTGGTCAGGGTACAACGGATTTGATTCTCATTCACTTTTTCTATTTTCATAATGACCCTCCTTTCTGCATACGGGATGCGGATGAATGGTTCAATTTTATTAGCATTCTATACGTTTGCGCGAGTTTCGTCAATACTGTCATAAAAGTGTTTAAAAAATTTTAATAAAATAAATTATAGAAAACGACTTGCCAAAATTAGGATGACAGCATATAATTATATTTGCAAATGCCTCCGGTAATCCGGTGCGGAGAGGAGGCGGCAGTTCAATTCATCCTAGTTGATGTATTATTTTCTATACTTATTATATCACATTATACATGAATCGTGCAGTGTTTTTTGCAAAATGTATGATGCTGTCTTACAGGTGCATCCGCGCTTGTCCAATAGGTTTTCATAGTATTTCAACTATAATTTTCACAAATATAATTCATTTTAAACAGCTTTAATAAGTTTTTTTGTTGTAGGTGAATTTGTAGTTTAAAGTTTACCGGCAACAATACTATTTATATGCACTGCCGGGGCATTTGTATTAATATATCACGATATCTTTTGGTCCGATTAGAGTCAACTGACGGAGTAGACCGGGAAACTGTTAAAATTCGGGAAAAATCTTCTTTTTATACAGTTTGCTGACAAGCCGGTTATCTCTAAAAAAATCTTAATTTGTCAAAAATGGTAATGACGATGTCGGGTTCGTGTGTTAGAATGTAACTGTTCGCTATGTGACTGCATACAGAACAGTTGCATTCTGCACAGAACACTATATTAATTGAAAGAAGAAGAATCATGAAGAAAAAAGGACTGGTATTTTTAGTTGTAGTTTTACTGATGGGAGTTTTGCTGGCGGTAATCGTTGGGAAACCGCTTTTGGACAAGTATTCCTACAGTGAGGAACAGATGGATTTGGAAGAATATTTCGGTGTATCCGGCGAGATGGCAGCCATTGTTTTGCAGGATGAGATGGTGGAAGAGCAGGCCCTGATTCGTGACGGCAAATGTTATTTCACATTGGACACCGTTCATAAATATATGAATGAAGTCTTTTATGCAGATGTAGCGGAGAATGTTTTGCTTTATACAGATGCTATTGAGACCATAAGTACCCCCCTTGAGGGAAATGACGGCACCTATCAGGGTGTGCAGGATGCGCAGAACCTTGGCTATCCGGCATGTTTTATAGAGAGTGACGTGATTTATGTGGCAGCGGATTATGTGAAGCTGTTTACCAATTATTCCTATGAAATGTATGACAAGCATGTGCAGGTTTATACCCAGTGGGGTGAACGCATGGTTGCGGAGATTAAGAAGGATACCGCTGTTCGTGAAAAGGGTGGTATCAAGAGCCTGATTCTGCGTGATTTGGCAAAGGGTGAGAAGGTAGAAATTTTAGAGCAGATGGATAACTGGAGTAAGGTAAAGACTTCTGACTCATTTATCGGTTATGTGGAGAATAAGAGAATGTCTGAGCCCGCTACGGAGACTGAGACTCCTGTGACAGATTATGTGGCTCCGGAGTATACCGCTATGCTTCAGGAGGGCAAGGTAAATCTAGGCTTCCATTCCATCGGAGCGGCTATTGGTAACAGTACCCTTTACGAAATGCTGACAGAAGCTAAGGGCATGAATGTGATTGCGCCTACCTGGTTTAGCCTGTGTGATGAGATGGGTAATTTCAGAAGTTTTGCAGAGAAGAGCTATGTAGATTCTGCGCATTCTGTTGGAATGCAGGTCTGGGGTGTTTTGGATAACTTTAATTATAGAAATGAGACCGGTACTCCTGTGGATGAGTATGTGGTATTATCCTCTACAGCAAAGCGACAGAAGCTGGTGCGCGGTATCACGGATGCAGCAATCAATTTGGGGCTGGATGGTATCAATATTGACTTTGAGCAGGTGGCATCACAGAGTGGTGTGCATTATGTGCAGTTTTTGAGAGAGTTGTCTGTGGCATGTCGTGAGAACAGTTTAGTTTTGTCTGTGGACAATTATGTACCTTTTCATTTTAATGAACATTATCGTTTGGATATTCAGGGACAGGTTGCAGACTATGTGGTAATCATGGGATATGATGAGCATTGGCACGGCAGTGATGAAGTGGGAAGTGTTGCAAGTATTGATTATGTAACCAATGGTATTACCAAAACCGCTTCCATGGTACCCTCCGAGAAGATTATCAATGCCCTTCCCTTCTATACTATAGTATGGTGTACCAATGGAGCAGATGTATCTGATGAATATTTGACCATGAATAATACGGATGCGTTCCTGAAGCAGGTGGGAGTTGAGCCTGTGTGGGATGAGACCACTTGCCAGAATTACCTGGAGTGGGAGAGCGGAAGCGGCTTGAAGCAGGTGTGGCTTGAGGATGCAGAGTCCATCCGTGTGAAGTTAAATGTAATGACAGCCAATAATATCGGCGGCGTGGCAGTGTGGAGACTGGGTTACGGTACTCCCATTGTGTGGGAATTGATTAGTGCATATAGTGCGTCGTAATAAAAGTCGGATTGTGAGAACCCTGCTTTTGTGGGGTTCTCCAATATAAAATCTTAATTCATATCAAATTTCAGGTAGTAATCTTTATTCTTTTATAGTAATCGATTTTTTCCTAAAATTATGCAGAATGTGCTTGAACTTTCAAGATATGCAAGGCAGAGTGGGAAGAAAAAATCGAAGCTGTTTAGTTGGTGGTGGAGATAAGGTGAAATAAACTCCGGATGTGTAGATAAAACTGAAAAAGACCAAAAGAAATCCGGGGATGTCATTACGGCATCCCCGGATAATTTGTTTATGAGTAATTAATTATTTACACGTCTCTTAAGCATCACGCTACCCATTGCACAGGCAGCCGCTGCTGCGAACAACCATACAACTACATTGCTCTCGCCGGTCTTAGGTACATCATCGTATGCACCGGAGGAAGAACTGCTGCCGGAATTGGAAGAACCGGAAGTAGTAGGAGCAGGAGGGGTAGAAGCTGCGGGACCATTACCGTTGGTGCCATAATCGGAAGTATCGGTCATCAGGCCGCTGTCGCCATCAAAGTGGAAAGTACCTGCCTTGAAGTTGTAATATTCTTTGAGAATACCACCGGTGTTAGCAGTAGCAGCATAAGCTACAGTGCCGCCTACGGTAACAGTGGTCTCGGGAGAATTGAAATTCTCGGTGCAGGTCAATTTCAAATTAGTTACATTGCTGTGGAAAGTACAGGTTGCATCGTCGTATACATAACCGTTGGTGATGTTGCCTGTAATTGCAGCATAACTGTCACCCAGTACATGGCACTCATCAATACCGCCGTGAACGGTAACGATTGCGTTTGCACGGTTAATGGTTAGATTGCTTACGCGGGCATTAATCTGAATATTTTCAGAACCTGCATCTTTGTTTTCATTGTCCAGGACAACAACCACATCGCCATCTTTTACCTTTTCGCTACCCTCATTCAGATAATAGAGCTCTCGGCCGATATCGCCATCTTTCCATTCGTTAATCTGCATGCGCCATACATGGTCTTCAATATCATATTTTAAGTAGTAGGTGTTGGGCGCTGCCTCAACTTCCATAACATTTGCGCCGGGAGTCACGGCCAAAATAGCAGCCGCAGCCAGCGTAGCACTTAATTTCGTAACAAATTTTTTGATTCTTTTCATCATATTACCTCCTGGTTAATTTGTATTGAGAGTTCCGGTCAGGGAACTTATCAGCGAAAAGACTTATAGCTGTCACCGGGTTCGATTTCCTTGGCCACCACTACGAATCTTCCCTGTTCTACATGATAGACGCAGGTGGAAAGTGTGATAAAATGATCACCGAACTCTGCGGTTACACCGGTATCGTAGAGAGATAATTTTTTGATATTTGTATAAAAATCATCAAATTCTGTATCAGTGTCAGCCTGGAAAAATTTATAAAATTTGAAGACCTGATCGGTCTTTTTGTATACTTGTGAACGAAAAACTGCTACTACTTCGTAGCGTCGCTCGCAATCCTCGGTATACAGCGAAATAATATTGTGTTGTTTACAATAGTCCGGGTTCTCATAGTCGGTCAGAGTACCAAACATGTCACCGTCACGCATGTTGTGACCGTGGATAATCAGGTTGGTGGTCAGTGGATTGAGGGAACTGTCTGTATCCAGCAAAAGGCTTCCGTTTTGGTCCTCCTTGCCCTCAAAATTTTTGTAGAGGTAGTAGGTTTCATTTTCGGGAGTCCACATGACGGGATAGTCAATTCGGGTTCCTTCAATTTTCAGCCAGGCAGCCATATCCTCATTGGCGAGAAAACTGTCCTGATAAGGATTGTCTGCAAGGGGCTTATCTACAGGCGGATTGGTGCTTGTATTGTCACTGTCGGGAATATCGTTACCGGAGATTTCGCTGTTGACATTGCCTGAAGAAACAATAGGTTCTCCGGAAATATCCCCACCGGAAATCAACTCTGAATTCTCATCCTGTCGCTGTTGTGCCTGAGCCTGCATACTTTCTATCAGTGCCTCGGATTCTCTGTCTGCAATTTGTTGTCCGGCGAAAATTATCATACCCGCAATCAGACAAACGACTGCTACGACACCCAGAATAATTGATATTTTTGATTTTAGACTATTCATTCCCCTATTATACGTCAGACAAAAGGGAGATTGCAATAGTTTTAGAAATAATTTGTCAGGAATATGATGTGTAGATAAGAAAATTTAAGGGACAATTTATTATGAGAGAACAACGTATTTTTACTATTCTGTCATCTGTACTGCTATTTGCGGTGATTCTGTTTACCCAGTGGGAGAGTTTGAGACCTGCAAGCAGTGCTTCTGTGACGGGAAAAGCGGGAAAATGTGTAGTGCTGGATGCGGGACACGGAGGAGTCGATCCGGGGAAAATAGGTATTAATCAGGTACTTGAGAAGGATTTGAATCTGGCAATTACCTTGCGGGTCAAAGAATATCTGGAGGCTCAAGACATTCAGGTTGTTTTGACCAGAGAGACGGAAGAAGGGCTGTACGACGCGGATGCTTCCAATAAAAAGGTGCAGGATATGAAACGCAGAATTGAAATTATTGAGCAGACTGCGCCGGCTTTGACAGTAAGTATTCATCAAAACAGTTATCCGGAGGAGTATGTAAACGGTGCTCAGGTGTTTTATTATACCGGAAGCCGGGAGGGACAAAAGGTGGCTGAGCTTTTGCAAAAGAGTCTGGTGGAACGTCTTGACCCCGACAATCACAGACAGATAAAAGCCAATGACAGCTATTATTTGTTGAAGAAAACATCTACACCTATAGTGATTGTGGAGTGTGGATTTCTGTCCAATAGTGCTGAGGCGGCAAAGCTTTGTGATGAGGAGTATCAGGATAGGGTGGCATGGGCAGTACATATGGGAATTTTACAATATTTGAACGGGGCGGATTAGCCCTTTTCCTTTTGGGAAAGGTGTGATATACTTAATTATATATGTGCAAAAATAGGAAAAGCAGATAATGAAAGATACAAAATTGATACAAATAATGGATGGAGAAGATGATGGAGCGCGGGCAGAAATGCTGCAAAAAGCCGGACAGATTATCCGAGAGGGTGGTCTGGTGGCTTTTCCTACAGAGACGGTTTATGGTCTGGGCGGCGACGCCTTGAATCCGGATTCTTCCCGTAAAATATATGAGGCCAAGGGACGTCCTTCCGATAATCCGTTGATTGTCCATATTGCGAATATGAAGGCATTGCCTCGCATAGCGGCTGATATTCCGGAGGCGGCCCGGAAACTGGCAGATGCTTTCTGGCCGGGACCCCTTACCATGATTTTGCCCAAGACAGAAGCAGTACCTTATGAGACAACCGGTGGGCTTGATACGGTGGCGGTACGTATGCCCTCACATCCGGTAGCTCTTGCGTTTATAAGAGAAAGCGGAGGATATGTGGCGGCACCCAGTGCCAATACCTCAGGTAAGCCCAGTCCCACGCTAGCGGCTTATGTGGCAGAGGACATGAACGGCAGAATTGATATGATTCTGGACGGCGGACAGGTGGGTATTGGGATTGAATCTACCATCATAGATTTGACAGTTACACCTCCTCAAATTTTGCGTCCGGGTTATGTGACGAGGGAGATGCTTGAGAAGGTGTTAGGTGAGGTTGCCGTTGATGTTACGGTAATGAAATCTCAGGAGGATTGCGGGCAGGCTCCCAAGGCTCCGGGAATGAAATACAGACATTATGCGCCTGCAGGGGAGCTTGTGATTGTGCAAGGACAACCGGAGGCAGTGACCGCTTATATTAACAGCCGGGCAGCGGAGGATATGGCAGCTGGTGAGAAAGTGGGTGTCATCGGAACTGCTGAAGTACTTGACGAGTATCGGGCGAATGTGGTAAAAAGTGTGGGTAGCAGAATGGATGAAGAGTCCATTGCGCACAGTCTATACGCAATTTTGCGTGAGTTTGATGACGAGAAGGTGACGAGGATTTACTCGGAGGGCTTCTCGGCGGAAGGACTCGGACAGGCTATTATGAACAGACTTTTGAAGGCTGCCGGACATCATGTGGTAGACCTGACATAATCAAAAATTATCAAAACGGAGGATTTATAAAATGATAGCAATCGGTAGTGATCACGGCGGATATGATTTGAAGGTAAAGGTAATGCGTCATCTGGAAGAGCAGGGCATTGAGTGTAAGGATTTTGGGTGTCCTGACAAGTCCAGTTGTGATTATCCGGTATTTGGCCGTGCAGCGGCTGAAGCAGTGGCATCCGGAGAATGTGAGAAGGGTATCGTAATCTGTACCACAGGTATCGGTATCAGTATTTCTGCCAATAAAATCAAAGGTGTACGTTGTGCATTGTGCGGCGATGTGTTTTCTGCCAAGATGACCCGTCTTCACAATAATGCCAATATGCTGGCACTTGGTGCAGGTATTGTAGGTGAGAATCTGGCCATGGAGATTGTAGATACTTTCCTGGGTACAGAGTTTTCTAATGAAGAGCGACATAACAAGAGAATTGCATTGATTGAGGAAGCATAGGACACAGTTTAAGATAAGAGCACTACAGAAACGAGGTGCGATATGAACAATTTAGAGAAAAATGTGAAAATGAAGCCTGTTACAGGTAAAAGAACAGATTATATCAGCTGGGATGAATATTTTATGGGAGTGGCGCATCTTTCGGGAATGCGTTCCAAGGATCCCAATACTCAGGTTGGAGCCTGTATTGTCAGCAATGACAATAAGATTTTATCCATGGGATATAATGGCTTCCCATGTGGTTGTTCGGATGATGATTTTCCGTGGGAGCGGGAAGGCGATGTGCTGGATACCAAGTATGCCTTTGTAACCCACAGTGAGTTGAATGCCATTTTAAATTATCGGGGCGGTTCTTTGGAAGGTACTAAGCTTTATGTGTCATTGTTTCCCTGTAATGAATGTGCCAAGGCAATCATTCAGGCGGGTATTCGCACGGTGGTATATGCAAGTGACAAGTACAACGGTACTCCAACCAATATAGCATCCAAGAAGATGTTTGAGGCAGCAGGTATAAAGTGCACTGCTTATGAGTGTACGGGACGCAGGATTGAGATAGAGGTGTAACAGAGGTAACTTATGAAAAAGCACGTGAAAAGGCTCGTGAAAAAGTACATTAAGAAGACTGCGGTTGTGGCGATGATTGTGACCGTTTCTGTATTATTTACGGCCGGAGAAAGTTCGTTCAGAGCACTTACAGTAGAAGCGGCTCCTACTTATGAGGACCTGGATAAGGCAAGGCAAGAGAAGAACGAGCTTGAGAACAAGAAAAACGAGCTGGAAGGCAATATTGATGACCTGAAGGGCGAACAGAAGTCCCTAAAGGGCGAGTTAAGTAAACTCAATACTCAGTTGACAGAGATTAGTACTAATCTGGAGAAGCTGGAAGGGCAGATTGCGGACAAAGAGAAGGAAATTACAGATACGCAGGCGGTTTTGGCCAAGGCCAAGGAGACGGAGCAACAGCAGTATGCAGACATGGTGTGGCGTGTGCGTAAAATGTATGAGCGCAATGACCAGAGTAACCTCAACGCGGTGGTAAACAGTTTGTTTGATGAGTCCGGTTTTGCTGAGGCTTTAAACACGGCAGATAACTATGAAAAAGTGGCCAAGTATGATAAGTTGAAGTTGGATGAATTTAAGGAAAATCGTCAGCTGATTGAGGAACATGAAGCGCTTTTGCAGCAGGAAAAAGTCGAATTAGACAATTTGAAACTGGAAGCGGAGACCCAGAAAAATAAGGTTTCCGGTCTGGTAAGTGCCACATCTAATTCTATCAATAAGTATGCAAATGAGATATCTGAGGCTGAGAAAGAAGCTCTTGCATATGAAGAGAAAATCAAAGCACAGGAAGATGTCATTAAGAAAATTGCAGAAGAACTGGCTATGTCAGAGGCGGCTGCTAACGGTGAGTGGAGAGACATCTCTGAGATAGAATTTGCAGAAGGAGACAGATATCTTCTGGCAAATCTGATTTATTGTGAGGCAGGCGGTGAGCCCTATGAGGGGCAGCTTGCAGTTGGTGCGGTTGTAATCAATCGTGTACTCAGTGAGAAGTTTCCCGGAACAGTGGTTGGGGTTATTTATCAGAATCGTCAGTTTTCTCCGGTAGCCAGCGGCAGACTGGAGCTGGCACTTGCGTCCAATAAGGCAACTCCTTCCTGTTACAGGGCAGCAGACGAGGCCATGGCAGGAGTGACCAATGTAGGTAAATGTCTGTTTTTCAGAACTCCGATTGATGGTCTGGAGGGAATCCGTATCGGCGGACATGTATTTTATTAAAATGTATATCAGAATGAGCCATGCCGGACATTATTTTGTCTGACATGGCTCATTTTATGTGTTCCAATATTTTATAATCCGCGATCATTCAATATTGCTTGAAGACGGTCAAATTTATCACGATCCAGCATGGTGAGCAGGTAGTTGAGTTGACGAAGAGCAGCAGTCAGTTGCTTTTGTGTAATCAGACCCCGTTCCAGGGCTTCGGCAAGTTCGTCCAAGTCCATCACCTTTACCCGGCCATCGGGATAAATTACTACGTCTGCAAGCAGGTCGACTACGGTCAGGCTGTTTTGAGTTTCGTCATATTCAAAATTTACAATGTCGCAGTACCAGTACAAAAGGTTGCCGTCAGGACGGTAGAATTTGCTGACTTTAAGCCCTTCTTTGAGCATGTAACAGGAGCTTCCATGGTCGAAGGTGGTTTTGGGGTTGATGGTTTTCCAGGTGGTAAGAATAAATTCGTCGTTTTGTTCTACGATGACATCACTGTTTAAAGGGATACATTCAGAAGGAATGTAGCGTTTGCGGTAGAGTTTTAATTGCGTATCGGTGGTCATAACGTATCCTCCTTGTGGTTGTTCTGTATTTCCGGAAAAGGGATAAAAGGCAGAGGTGGATTGGTGTGGGGAGATAACGTTTTCTCCATCCAAATCATATCGACCCACTGTCCGTTTTTGTAGCCGGATTGATGAAAATGAGCGTTTTTTGTATAGCCGAAATGCTCATGAAAAGCTACGCTTGCCGGATTAGGATATGCGATGCAGGCGCAGAGATTGCAGATGTTCTGGCGAGACAGATATTGCTCCAGCGTTTGGTACAACGCAGTGCCTATGCCGGCATGCCGAGTATGTTGGCTTACATAAATGGAGGTTTCTACGGACCAGCTGTAGGCAGCGCGTGATTTAAAGGCGGAAGCATAGGCATATCCGAGAATTTCACCGTCTCTTTCCGCCACAAGATATGGATAGCGGGAGAGGGTGTTTTCGATGCGGCTTCGAAATTCTTCCACAGTAGGCGCCTGATATTCAAATGTTATCACGGTGTTCTCCACGTAGGGGGTATAAATAGCCAAAAGAGCCTCAGCGTCCCCGATTGTAGCAATTCGTATGGAAAAATGCTCCGGATTTTTCATAAAACAGTTTCCTTTATGTGTTATTTGGTATGTTTATTTCAATACTAACCTCCATATATTTGCAAGTCAATGAAAAATTTGGATTCGTGTAGACATTTGATTGAAAAATGGGTATAATTTATTATGTTAGACATATTGTGCAAAAACGTGAGGAAATAAATGGGAAACAAGCGCAGGCATAATCCAAAATATGACAGGAGCGTGTACAGCTCTATGGTGTTGATTACCCAGTTTGGTATCAATATGCTGGTTCCCATATGCATGATGTCTGCCCTTGGCATCTGGCTGGACGGCAGATACGGGACTTCTTTTTGGACGATTCTGCTTTTCTTTGTGGGAGCTATCGCCGGTGGGCAGAATGTTTACCGCATGGCCAAGAAGGTGTATGAGGCGGAGGAGAAGGCCGATGAAAAAACTGAGGGAAATAAATAGGACACTTCTGGAGATTCAGACAGGGGTTGTATTTTGGACGACGGTGGCGCTTCTGACAGGTGTTGTATTACCTCTTTCAAGCTGGGGGGTAAGCCGTGTGGACTGGATGCTTGGACTGGCAGTAGCCGGTATCTGTGTTATGATATCCATGGCACATATGTTGAGATGTCTGGAGCGAGGCCTGGATTTGGATGAAGAAAGTGCTACAAAAGTTATTTACAGAGGATATATTATCCGTTATGTGTCTTTGTGCGTGCTGCTTATAGTTACAGCAGTGGCAGATGTATTGAACCCGGTGATTGTCTGTCTGGGTTATCTTTTAATTATGAAAGTAGCGGTTTACTCACAACCGTTTACTCATAAGCTCTACAATAAGCTTTTTCATGAGACGGATCCGATACCGGAGCCGTTAGAGGAAGAGCTATAGGCTGATAAAAGCCTTATATTTCAAAAAGGGAGGTGAGGATATGGTTCATGGCGTATTGTTATCCGGCTCAGAGGTAGATGTTATGGTGCACGGTTTGGTGTCCTATAATTTCTTCGGACATGAGGTCTGGTTAACAACAACACATGTCAGCCTGCTTCTGGTGGTTCTGGTTTTATGTGGATTCTCCATAGCAGCGGGACGAGCCATGAAAAAAGGCACAGAAGTGCCGGGTGGTTTTCAGAATGTAGTGGAACTGATTGTTGAAATGTTGGATGGAATGGTAAATTCCACCATGGGTAAAAATGCAGTTAAATTCTACAATTATGTAGGTACCGTATTTATTTTTATCCTGTTTAGCAATATATCGGGACTGCTGGGATTGAGACCTCCCACGGCAGATTACGGTGTTACATTGCCCTTGGGTGTATTGACATTTATTCTGATTCATTATAATCAGTTTAAGTATCAGAAGCCGAAGGCAATATGGGCAGATATGTGCTCCCCGTTGCCACCGTGGTTACCCATATGGTTACCAATCAATATCATCAGTGAGATTGCAGTACCGATTTCATTATCATTGCGTTTGTTTGCAAATGTATTATCCGGTACGATTATGATGGCTTTGATTTATGGTCTGCTGGGTATAATTGCTACGGCATGGCCCGCAGCACTGCATGTATACTTTGATTTGTTCTCAGGAGCAATTCAGACCTATGTATTCTGTATGCTGACAATGACCTACATCAACAATGCAATTGGTGATGAGGCCTAAAAAATAATATGTATAATCTAGGAGGAAAACAAAATGGAATTCAATGAAAACTTTATCTTAGGATGTTCTGCAATCGGTGCAGGTCTGGCAGTTATCGCCGGTATCGGACCCGGTGTCGGTCAGGGTATTGCAGCAGGTCATGCTGCGGCAGCAGTAGGTCGTAACCCCGGCGCAAAGTCTGCAGTTACTTCCACCATGTTGCTTGGTCAGGCTGTAGCGGAGACCACCGGTCTGTATGGTCTGTTGATTGCTATTCTGTTATTGTTCGTAAAGCCTCTGTTACCATAAGATACGGTATCTAAATTACCGGAAAGGAGGCAGAAATGATACTATTAACCGCAGGAGAAACCTATGAAAGAATGTTTGGTATCGACTGGCAGTTGCTGGCTGATTCCACATTGTCTCTCATAGCAGTTTTCGTACTGTTTGCCGTAATGAGTTACTTCCTGTTTAACCCGGCCCGCAAGATGTTGTCTGACCGTCAGGCCAAGATTAAAGGCGAGCTGGATGATGCCCAGGCGAACTTGGAGGAGGCAAACCGCTTACGTGAAGAGTACGAGGTTAAGCTTCGTGACGTCGACAAGGAAGTGGAGAGTATTCTCAGCGATGCCCGCAAGAGGGCACTTGCCAATGAGAACCAGATTATCGCCCAGGCAAAAGAGGAAGCTGCTCGTATTATGGAAAGAGCACGCGTGGAAGCTGAGCTTGAGAAACAGAAGGTGTCCGATGAGATGAAGAAGGAGATTATCTCCGTCGCGTCTCTGATGGCAGGCAAGGTTGTGGCTGCATCTATTGACACCAAGGTTCAGAACCAGTTGATCGACGAGACTCTGAAGGAAATGGGTAAGGATACATGGCTAAATTAGTTTCTAAGACATATGGAGAAGCGCTATTTGAAATCGCCATGGAAAACGGAGGAGCCAAAATGGATGGACTGCTTGCAGAGGTTGAGCAGGTTGGTGCCATTTTGAAACAGAATCCGGAGTTTGACAAGCTGATGATGCATCCCGGCGTTCCCAAGCAGGACAAGGTTACTGCTATGGAGAATGTTTTCAAGGGCAGAGTGAGCAATGAACTTACCGGCCTGATGGAGATTGTGATTCAGAAGGAGAGATACAGCGAACTTCAGGAGATTTTTGCATACTTCATTGCAAGAGTGAAGGAGGCAAAGGGAATCGGTGTCGCTCATATCACTTCGGCAGTGCCCCTCACAAAAGAGCAGCAGGCGGCTACAGTGGCGAAACTTTTGGAGACTACCAAATATAAGAGCATTGAGGCAGATTTTAAGGAAGATGTTGCTCTGATAGGCGGTATGGTTATCCGTATTAATGACAGAGTTGTGGACAGCAGTGTCCGCTCCAAATTAGATGATTTGACAAGACAATTATTACAGATTCAGCTTGGCTAAGCTGAAGGAAAGGTGCTACAGAACATGAATTTGAAACCGGAAGAGATTAGCTCTGTAATTAAAGAGCAGATTCAGAAATATGCTTCCGCACTGGATGTGTCTGATGTGGGAACGGTTATTCAGGTTGCTGACGGTATTGCCCGAGTACATGGTCTGGAAAATGCCATGCAGGGAGAACTTTTGGAGTTCCCCGGCGAGATTTACGGCATGGTGCTGAACCTGGAGGAGGACAATGTAGGTGCAGTTCTTCTGGGTAACTCCCGTAATATCAACGAGGGCGATGTGGTTAAGACTACCGGCCGAGTAGTTGAGGTTCCCGTAGGTGATGCACTGTTGGGACGTGTTGTAAATGCATTGGGTCAGCCTATCGACGGCAAGGGTCCCGTGCAGACTGACAAGTTCCGTCAGATTGAGCGTGTGGCAAGCGGCGTTATCACCAGAAAGAGTGTAGACACTCCTCTGCAGACCGGTATCAAGGCAATTGATGCCATGGTACCCATCGGAAGAGGTCAGCGTGAGTTGATCATCGGTGACCGTCAGACTGGTAAGACGGCTATCGCAATTGATACCATTATTAACCAGAAGGGTCAGAATGTAAAATGTGTATACGTAGCTATCGGTCAGAAGGCTTCTACCGTAGCTAATATTGTTAAGACTTTGGAGGAGTTTGGTGCAATGAGTTATACCACAGTTGTGGTATCCACTGCAAGTGATTTGGCTCCCCTGCAGTATATTGCTCCCTACTCCGGCTGTGCAATCGGCGAGGAGTGGATGGAGAACGGACAGGATGTACTGGTTGTTTATGATGACTTAAGTAAGCATGCAACTGCTTATCGTACACTCTCCTTGCTGCTTCGTCGTCCCCCCGGACGTGAGGCTTATCCCGGTGATGTATTCTATCTGCACTCCAGACTTTTGGAGCGTGCAGCAAGAATGAATGAGGAGTACGGCGGAGGTTCCCTCACCGCACTGCCCATTATCGAGACTCAGGCAGGCGATGTATCTGCATACATTCCTACCAACGTAATCTCCATCACTGACGGACAGATTTATCTGGAGACAGAGATGTTTAACGCAGGTTTCCGTCCTGCTGTAAATGCGGGTCTTTCCGTATCACGAGTAGGTGGTTCTGCACAGATTAAGGCAATGAAGAAGATTGCTGCACCTATCCGTACAGAGTTGGCACAGTACCGAGAGCTGGCTTCCTTTGCACAGTTCGGTTCTGAGCTGGATGCAGATACCAAGGAGAAGCTGGCGCAGGGTGAGCGTATCAAGGAAGTGCTCAAGCAGCCCCAGTACAAGCCCATGCCCGTTCAGTATCAGGTTATCATTATCTATGCGGTGACCCGTAAGTATTTGTTGGATGTTGCAGTAGAAGATATTACAAGATTCGAGAAGGAATTCTTTGAGTTCTTGGATACCAAGTATCCCGAGGTGCCCGGCAATATTGCCAAGGAGAAGGTGATGTCCGATGAGACTGAGCAGACTCTTATTAAGGCACTTGAGGAGTTTAAGCAGGGATTCAATAAATAATCCCGTTGCCGCAGGGACGGCAGATAGGAGTAATTTATGGCATCAATGCGTGATATAAAGCGCCGGAAAACCAGTATTCAGGGTACTCAGCAGATCACCAAGGCAATGAAACTGGTATCCACGGTTAAGCTGCAGCGTGCCAAAGCAAACGCAGAACGTACCAAGGTGTATTTTGACTGCATGTATGAGACGGTCAACAGTATTCTGGCCCGTGTAGGTCATGTAGACCATCGTTATCTGAATGGTGGTGAGTCTCAAAAGAAGGCTGTAATTGTAATTACCTCCAATCGAGGTCTGGCAGGCGGTTATAATTCCAATATAACAAAGCTTTTGACCAGACATGAGACTTGGAAAAAGGAAGATTTAGTGATTTATTCGTTAGGTAATAAGGGTAGAGATACTTTAAACCGAAACGGATACAATATCAAAGAGAACCTTCCGGAGGTTATTGACAGTCCCTCTTATGCAGATGCAATGGATTTGTCCGCAAGACTATTAAAAGCCTTTGAGGAGGGAGAATTCGGCGAGATTCATCTGGCCTACACCTCCTTCAAAAACACAGTAAGCCATGAACCTAAGCTTATTAAGCTTCTTCCTGTTGAGAGTAAGGAGGATGAGAGCAAGGGTGGCGCAGAGGCAATTATGGAGTTTGAGCCCCAGGATACAGAGGCTTTGGACATGCTGATTCCGAAGTACATCACCAGTCTGATTTACGGAGCCATGATGGAGGCCGTAGCCAGTGAGAATGGTGCGCGTATGCAGGCCATGGATAATGCGACCAGCAACGCTGAGGAAATGATTAGTGATTTGGCGCTTAAGTATAACAGAGCTAGACAGGGCTCCATTACACAGGAGCTGACAGAGATTATTGCAGGTGCGGAGGCACTTGGCTAGAACTTCATCGGCATATGCCCCTATTTTCTGTGGGCGCCGCCGGTGTTTCAAATGCAACGCTGCCTGCAGGTATTATTCTCAAAAGGTCACGCTCTCGCTCGGACAAAAACGTAGCGGATACTAAGCTCGCACGGGATAAATTCTGCGAGCAGATTTATCCCGCTACGAGCAAGTACCGACGTTTTTGTACGGACCTTTGTGAGAACAATACCTACATGCAGCTGACTTTCGAAATACCGGCGGCGCAGCAGAAAGTACGGGCACATGCAAAAGAGGTATTCTATCCAAGGTGCTCCACACTGAGAAGTGGCAAGATGGCAGGCGAAGGGTGTCGGTTGTGCGATATGATGTAGCGATATCATACCGTAGAGAGAGGCGCGAAGCGCCTGTGGCTGACTGTCACATGTATGTAAATATTTTTTAGTTGCGTTTGGGAAGGTAGTAGTCAGGGAGAGACGGATATATACTTATATGCGGACCTTGAAAAACGCCGGCACTTAACGAAGGCGTAGCCTGAGTTTAGTGTCCGCTGCGTTTTTCACGGAGCGAGAGCGTTCCGCATGAAAGTATATATTCGTCCGCTCCCGTGGCTACTCCGGGCCCCGAACGGGAAGTAAATATGCACAGACATTGTGCAGGAAAGAGGTTTAAGATGGCAGGAGAGAATAGAGGTAAAGTCACTCAGGTCATCGGTGCGGTACTTGACGTACGCTTCGATGAGGGTAAGCTTCCTGAGATTAATGAAGCTATTCGGATTCCTAATGGCAGCTCAGAGCTGACTGTTGAGGTTTCCCAGCATCTGGGTGATGATACTGTAAGATGTATCGCCATGGGCCCTACCGACGGTCTGGTAAGAGGCATGGAAGCAATTGCTACCGGCGCTCCCATTTCCGTACCCGTTGGTGAGAATACATTGGGAAGAATCTTCAATGTATTGGGACAGCCCATTGACAATAAGCCCGCTCCCGAGAATGTGACCTACGAGCCTATTCACAGACTTGCACCTGATTTTGAGGAGCAGTCTACTGAGACAGAGCTTTTGGAGACCGGTATTAAGGTCGTTGACTTGCTTTGTCCTTATCAGAAGGGTGGTAAAATTGGTCTGTTTGGTGGTGCAGGTGTAGGTAAAACCGTATTGATTCAGGAGTTGATTCGTAACATTGCTACTGAGCATGGCGGATACTCCGTATTTACCGGTGTAGGAGAGCGTACCCGTGAGGGTAATGACTTGTACCATGAGATGATGGAGTCCGGAGTTATCGACAAGACCACCATGGTATTCGGTCAGATGAACGAGCCCCCCGGAGCAAGAATGAGAGTAGGTCTGACAGGACTTACCATGGCTGAGTATTTCCGTGACAAGGGCGGTAAGGATGTGCTCTTGTTCATTGACAATATTTTCCGTTTCACACAGGCAGGTAGTGAGGTTTCCGCACTTTTAGGACGTATGCCCTCTGCGGTAGGTTATCAGCCTACATTGCAGACAGAGATGGGTGCGCTTCAGGAGCGTATTACTTCCACCAAAAACGGTTCCATCACTTCCGTTCAGGCGGTTTATGTGCCTGCGGATGACTTGACGGACCCCGCACCGGCAACAACCTTCGCACATTTGGATGCAACCACCGTGCTTTCCCGTTCTATCGTAGAGTTGGGTATTTATCCCGCGGTGGATCCCTTGGAGTCCACTTCCCGTATTCTGGATCCCAGAGTTGTGGGTGAGGAGCACTACAAGGTTGCACGTGGTGTGCAGGAGATTTTGCAGCGTTATAAGGAGTTGCAGGATATCATTGCTATTCTTGGTATGGATGAGCTTTCTGAGGAAGATAAGCAGGTGGTTTCCCGTGCACGTAAGGTGCAGAGATTCCTTTCTCAGCCTTTCTTCGTAGCAGGACAGTTCACCGGTCTGGAAGGTAAGTATGTGCCTATCAACGAGACTATTCGTGGATTCAAGGAGATTCTGGAAGGTAAGCATGACGACATTCCTGAGAGTTATTTCCTGAATGCAGGTAGCATCGATGATGTAGTAGCTAAGGTACAGAAGTAACCTGGAAAGGACCGAGACATGGCAGACAATCACAATATTCATCTGCGCATTATTACACCCGACAGAATATTTTTCGAGGGTGATGTGGACATGGTGGAGTTTAATACGACTGAGGGCGAAATAGGTGTGCTGCCGGGACATATTCCCCTGACGGTCATCGTTAAGCCGGGTATTTTGGTGTTTAACGATGGCGAAGAGGAGAAAGAGGCAGCGCTTCACTCGGGCTTTGCAGAGATTTTGCCGGATAAGGTAACAATTCTGGCGGAGATTATTGAATGGCCGGAGGAGATTGACGAGCAACGTGCTGAGGAAGCAATGAATCGTGCAAAAGAACGTATTGCAGGTCATAATCCGGAGACAGACATGGTTCGCGCCCAGGCAGCTCTTATGCGTGCAATGGCAAGAATAGAAGTATTGAAGTAAAAAACATTTTGATATAAAATGTATGACAAGGGAAGCTCTTGGGGGATAATTCACCTGAGAGCTTCTTAAACCTATATGTCCAATGCTTCGGAAATTATAAGTGAAAAGACACCAACAAAAATATTGCGCATACTATAATAAAAAGTGGTTGCGAGGCAAGGTGCATGGACTATAAACCAAGAATCCTCCATAGTTTTCCCAGTCAGATTCCCCTTCCGTATTATATGACATATCCGGGGTATTTGGGTGCAGAGCGGGAACGGGAACTGGTGCGGGATATGGAATATCTGCAGCAAGCGTACCCGGGAGAGGTTAAGCGGTATCAGCGCAGAGTGGCTGAGATTTTGGACAAAATGGATTATGAGGGTAGTATGATTTATGATGAGTACCCTGATGTGGGAAGTCTTCGTCGAATGGTAGACGGGATGGTAAAAGTATTGCAAAATGAGGATAATGAAAAACCGGAAGAGGATCGGATTCCGGCAGAAAAATGGAGCTGGATTACAGATATGATTCAAGTGCTTTTGTGCAATGAAATATATAAGCGCAGGCACGGAGGCAGAAGAGGACGAATTTTTGGTTGAATTAAGCAGACTATTAGAAGAAATTTTGAATATAGATTTACAGCAGATTATTCTTAGTAACTCCAAAGACAAGGCACAGGGCACCAAGGTAAAGGTGCGCCCTGTGCTGTTAAAAGAGGAACTGGTATTTCAAGAGACACTCTATTTGGGAACGCAGGTGTTTCATGAGAATCTGACAGCGGACAAGATGCGTGAGCGTATTTTGGAACGTCTATCTGTCTTGTTCAGGCAAGGTGAGATAAAAGCGGAAGGGCTTGAGGCTACGGTGCTTGTAAGCAAAAAGGGTAAAGTGACCCTGAAGGTAAAGCGGACAGCGAAAACTTCCGAAGCACGCAAGCAGGAGCTTTCCCACAACCGTACCAAGCAGTATATTCTCATGGACGGTACACCGGTGGATTTCCTTGTGGGACTTGGGGTTCAGACTCCCGATGGCAAGGTCAACAAGACCAGATACGATAAGTTCCGACAGATTAACCGTTATCTGGAGTTTATTGAGGATGTGCTGGAGGCGTTGCCCAAGGATAGAACCCTTAGAATCATAGATTTTGGTTGTGGCAAATCCTACCTGACATTTGCCATGTATTATTATCTGCACGAGTTACAGGGGCGGGATATAGAGGTAACCGGTCTTGATTTAAAAACAGACGTTATTAAACATTGTAATGAATTGGCAGAGAAGTTGGGGTATGACAGGCTGAAATTCGAAAGAGGTGACATCAGTACCTATGAGGGAGCCACGGAGGTGGACATGGTGGTCAGTCTTCATGCCTGCGATAAGGCTACGGATTATGCGTTGGAAAAGGCAGTGAAATGGGGAGCAAAGGTTATTTTGGCTGTACCCTGTTGTCAGCATGAATTAAACAGTCAGATTCGAAGCGAGGTTTTACAGCCGGTATTAAAATATGGTTTGATAAAGGAGCGTATGGCAGCGCTTATTACAGATGCACTGCGAGCAAATCTCTTAGAGCAGCAGGGCTATGATACGCAGATTTTGGAGTTTATTGACATGGAACATACTCCGAAAAATTTGTTGATTCGTGCGGTGAAAAAAACAGGTAACGTTATTAAGAGCAAAGGGGCTACGTCTGATATCAGTAGGGTGGAGGAGCTTTTGCATATTGAACCGACATTGGAGCAATTGTTAAATGAAGAGAACACTGATTAAACTGGCAGTTTTTATGTCCGTATTTGTCATTACACTGGTAGTGGCAGGCAAAATTATGAATAAGGATCATAACAATATGACCATGGAGATGGCCAAGGCAACCCTGCCCATTATGATTATGGAGCGGGAGGGAGTTCGTTACAATGAACTTCATGGCTATACTCAGGTTATGGATACCTCTTCCATGCGGGATACAGTGACTGTTTTGGATGAACGTCGAAGTGTATCAGTGGAGGTAGATACGTATGGCCGGAATGTAACAGGTCTTGCCATTGAGGTTCGAAGTATAGATGGAGACCGTTTGGTTGAACAGACAGAGGTGACGGATTATTCCGCGGGTAAAAAGAAACTTTTGGCGAATATTACGCTAAAAGATTTGATAGAAAAGGATACAGAATATTCACTGATGTTTAAGCTGACGTTGGATGATACACAACCGGTGTATTATTACACGCGTGTTGTGTGGAGTGATGAACTGTATGTGGATGAAAAGCTTGCTTTTGTGACGGATTTTCATGAAAGACTTTACAACAAAGAGGCTGCAAAGGAACTGACAAAATATCTGGAGACCAATTCCCAGCTGGAGGACAACAGTTCCTTTCATAAAGTGAATATTCATAGCAGTTTTAAACAGATTACTTGGGGAAGTCTGGATGTGAAGGAAGTGACAGAACCTGTCATTTCTCTGACAGAAATAGGAGAGCAGACAGCATCTGTATTGATAGATTATGTTGTTTCTACAGGAACCGGCAAGGGAATTACCTATTATCGTGTCAGGGAGCATTATCGTGTGCGTCACACTGCAGAAAGAATGTATCTTTTAGACTATGAGCGTACTATGACTCAAATTGCCGATTCGGACCGTATGTATGCCAATGATAAGATTTTGTTGGGAATAACAGGCACAGATATCCCTCTGATGGAGAGCGAAGATGGCAGTAATGTAGTGTTTGAGGTAGATAATCAACTTTACTGTTATAACGAAACGGCTAACAAGATTACCGTTATTTTTAGTTTTTATGATGAAGAAAATACAGACATGCGGAGCATGTATAATGGTCATTCTATCAAAATTCTGGATGTTACAGAAGGTGGAGATGTAAGTTTTGCTGTGTATGGCTATATGAACCGTGGCCGACATGAAGGCGAGGTTGGCATTCAGATATATACCTATAGCAGTGCCCTTAATACAATTGAGGAAAATGTATATATTCCATACAACAAGAGTTATACGGTTCTGAAACCGCAGATGGAGCAATTGCTTTATTTAAACCGTGAACAGAAACTTTATCTGATGCTTGAAGATGTGGTGTACAAAATTGATTTACAGAATAAGACCTATTATCCATTGGTGGAAAGTACGCTGGATGATAGCTTGCAAGTATCTGAGGATAATCGAATTATTGTCTGGCAGGATAATGAGGATATTTATCACAGTAATCAGTTAAATGTACGAAATCTGAATACAGAAAAGGAAAGTGTTATTACGGTTGATACCACAGATGCCATTCGTCCTTTGGGCTTTATGGGAGAGGATATCATTTATGGTGTGGCGAAACAGACAGATGTTTACAGGGAGAATTCAGGAAGAATTTTCTTCCCCATGTATAAGATTTGTATCTGTGATTCAAATGGCAAAATATTGATGGACTACAGTCAGGAAAATATGTACGTGGTAGACTGCAGTGTAGAGGCGAATCAAATTACGCTGGAGAGAGTGCAAAAGAAGGCTGACGGAGACTATAAAGAAGCTATGGAAGATCACATTATGAATAATGTCGAGGTCGAGGAGCATCAGTACAAGATTGTAGCGCCCAGCATTGATATTTATGAAAGATATGTACAAATTCAGGCAAGGGAAAATATTGACAGTAAGACGATTCAGATTCTGACGCCTAAGGAAGTTGTTTTTGAGGGTGGAAGAGAGTTGATGCTTGAATCGAGAAGTCAGGCTTTGAAATATTATGTTTATGGTGCCTATGGTGTGGAAGGTATTTATACCTCACCTGCTAAGGCGATAGAACTTGCGAATGAGATTTCCGGTGTAGTGGTCAATCAGGACGGAAATACTGTGTGGCGCAAGGGCAATCGTATGGCACGCAACCAGATTATGGCCATTACGGCTCAAAAAGTGACAGAGGAGAAGAATAGTCTGGCGGTGTGTCTGGATACCATTCTTGCTTATGAAGGTATCATGCGCAATTCAGAATATCTTTTGGCGGAAGGTCAGACGGTTATGGGAATCCTGGAGGAAAATCTGGAAGATGCACAGATTCTGGATTTGGCAGGCTGTGAGATGGATACAGTGCTTTACTATGTCAATCAGGATATTCCGGTACTGGCTATGTTAGATAGCGGAGAAGCTGTTTTGATTACCGGTTTCAATGAGTTTAATATTGTTGTGATGAATCCTGCCGATGGATCATTATCCAAGAAGGGCATGAATGATTCCGCGGAGTGGTTTATTAAAAACGGTAATAATTTTGTTACCTACACGAGGAGGTGAAAACATGGATATCAAGGAAAAGATTCAGGAAATGGTGGAGAAGGTGACTTCTGACAAGAATCTCATGGAGAAATTCCAGAAGGAGCCCGTTAAGGCTGTTGAGGAAATTATTGGTGTTGATTTGCCGGATGATGTTGTTGAGAAGATTATCGATGGCGTTAAGGCAAAAATTACCGTAGATAAGCTTGATGACGTGGCTGGTGCATTGAAGAAGCTGTTCTAAAAAGGAATGAAATTGTAATTTATGTAGGCTGTGGTAGCGGGAAAAAACTGCTTCCACAGCCTACGTTTGTGTTATGATGTGGGTGTTGTAGTATGAATTCCGACCTGAGCGAATATAAGGCACTCTGAGTCGGGGGTAATAAAAATATGGTATTACAGTAGTGATTCAAACCGGGCGAATACTTCCTCTCCATACCATTCCCTTAGCTGGTGAAGAATTTCATTCTTCTTTGTCTCAATAAACTCAGGTGTATAGGCAGTGATGTATCTCAAAATATTAGCATCATACTTTTGCATTTCGAATTCGTCAGACAGAACTATCTGATAATGTTTAAAATGCATATCCATCTTGGCTTCCAACTCATGATAAAGGTTGGCAGCGTCCTCATACTTTCCTGCACCCAGGCAGGCGCCCATCATGTATTTGTAGATATCTCGGGTAAAGCCCCGGCAGGAACTGATCATATCAGGATTCTCGCAGAAGGCGTCCATGATATGCAGGCTCCATTCTCCAAATGAAAGAGCCTCCTCATAGGGCAGTCGGGTTCGAAAACTCTCCATTGCATAAACAAATTCCTTGTTGATGGCGCATACAAAATTCATCAGATTCTTGCGAAGAACTTCCTGTTCTCCGTCAATTCCCTTCTCACACAGGGCAAGCTGGGCCAGAATGCTTTCCTGCAGGCGGTTGCTTGATACGCTGGGCAGAGTGTCAATATGTTCTCTTGCACTGACATAATCTTTTTCGTGCATGTAAATCCAAGCCATGGCAAAATGAGCCCGCTCTATCAGGGCGGAGTCCGAACTGAAACGGATGATTTGCAGTCCGTATTTGATGGCGTTGTTTTTGATATGCGGCCACTGCTCCTGACATTCCTTAGAAGAGCGGACATAGCGGCTGAGGTTGGCAGTACGCTCTACATATAGACATAAAATATCATAATTAGCAGGGGCGTTTAGTACTTCTGTTTGAAGATACTGGCATATCTCTAAGGAACTTTCTGCTTTACGCAATCCGTCAAACATGGCATCCATATTGTTTTTGATATTCAGAATTTGCAAGCTGTCATAGGAATGCGCAGCTAATCCGAACAAAGTATCCGTGGAAACAGAGAGAATGGTAGCTAGGGGAACAACCATGGAAATGTCAGGAAGACCGGCTTCGGACTCCCAGCGGCTTACTGCCTGAGCAGTGACACCAAGCTGTGAGGCAAGCTCCTCCTGGGTCATGCCAATCTTCTTGCGAGCAGCTTTGATATTAGATCCGATTGAAATATTCATAAGGTTCACTCCTTTTATTTTTCTAAGATGCACACCTTGTAATTTTACTATAGCAGAAAGAACCGGGAATTACTAACAATTCGTCCTTTAGTAAAAAACAATCGATATTTGAAGAGTTTCCATTCGCAAGTATTAACTGTAAATAAAAAATAGTTGACAGATATATCGAACTGCGATATAGTGTGTATATCGAGGTGCGATATATTGCACTGGGATATATGGCTGGGATACAGGAGGAGCGAAAAATGGATGCCCATATTAAGAAAGTATACATCCCCATGACAGAGACCGGGTTTTATATATTGTTGTGTCTTCAGGAAGAGATGCATGGTTATAGTATTGTGCAAAAGGTGGAGGCTTTGACCGGCGGTGAGATTCGCTTAAGCCCCGGCACAATGTATGGCAGCTTGTCTAAAATGGAGAAAGATGGATTGATAGGTTTTGTACGGGAGGAAGAGAAAAGAAAAATCTATCGAATCACAGAATTGGGAAGAGAAGTTTTGAATCTGGAGATGGCCAGAATTGAGCGTTTATACCGTAATTTGAAGGAGGTACAGTCATGAGTAATAGAAAAATTAAGCTTGCATTTTTTACAATAGCGGAGTGGGAACGGGAGCAGGAGTGGCTGATGAAACAGCATAGAGCCGGCTGGGAACTCAGAAATGCTACACTGCCATGCTTTTATACATTTGAGAAGTGTAAACCGGAGGATGTGGTTTACCAGTTGGATTATAACAAAGATGGATTGGAGCATAAATCAGAATATATTCAGATGTTTCGGGATTGCGGCTGGGAGTATATTACAGATATGGCTGGTTACAGCTATTTTCGTAAACCGGTGTCCGAGATGAATGAGAAGGAAGAAATTTTCTGTGATGAGGATTCTAGAATAGATATGCTTGAGCGTGTTTTTAGAGGCAGGATGATTCCATGTATCGCAATTTTCTTTTTGATTATTATTCCTCAGCTTTTCATGCAGGCGGTATGGAATGATGTTACCCATCATGTGCTTTTTGGGGTATATGTAATTTTACTTGTCATGTATGTTGTAATGTTTATAAAATTCGGGTTGCAGTATATGCAGCTAAAAAGGAGAATGGGGCGATAATCCATATTCTGAATGGAAGCAGGTTTATAATCTGCTTCTTTTTTGATATATTTAAGTGATTTTATGTATTTCTCTCGTATTGTATAATAGAGAGTGATTTTGGGGGCTGTTGAGAATATAAACCGGAAACAGGACAAGGACAAAATGATATGAATGATGAGAAACTAATACGATTAATTCGAGAGAATCCCAATCAGGGGATTCACAAGGCTATGCAGCTTTATGGTAGGGCAGTCAACACAATCTGTGTTTCAGTTTTGCAGGGCTGTGAAGATGGTCTGGTGGATGAAGCAGTGTCGGAGACCTTTTTAAAGCTATGGCAAAAGGCGCATTTGTATTCGGAAAAAGAGGGGCATTCTGTAAAAAGCTGGGTTTATTCGATTGCAAGGAATACTGCAATTGATATTCGGAGGAAAAATGGGTATGCACTTCCTTCGTTGGATGATGAAATGAAGGTGGAACCGACGGCAGAGATTGAAATCGAAACAGAAGTGCAAAAAAAGGAGCTTCGTCAGATTTTGCATGAGGTGATTGCAGAGCTTGGTGAGCCGGATAGTCAGGTGTTTCTAATGAAATATTTTCTGTTTATGAAAAACAGGGATATTGCAGCGAAACTGCAAATCTCAGAAAAAAAGGCGGAAAATATATTATATCGCGGAAAAGGCAAGTTGAAGGAAATGCTAATTAAAAGGGGGATTACCTGTTATGAAGACTGATAAAATGCTATATGAATTGATGGACGAAATAGATGATAGGGAAGCCGAAATGCTGAATAAATATGTTTCCGTTTCAGGTGCAACCTTAAAGAGACAGGAAAAGCTGATTATGGATAAAATCTATGAACAGATGCCTAAGAGAAAGTCTGCTGTTCGTGGACGCAGGAAGCTGGTAATTCTTGTAGCGGTTGCAGTTATGATGTTTGGCACCGCTGTATTGGCCAAGGAACAGGATTGGGATGTAGAGATGGCTGAACTGTTGGGGTTGTCTAATGTTATGGACGCATTGGATGGAGGATATGTCAAGATAGGAAAGTCTGACCGACAGGATAATATTACGGTGACAGCAGTACAGTCTATCGGTGACCGGAATTCCCAGTGGATACAGTTTGATACGGATATTCCATGGACGGTTGGAGATGACGGTAGCTATATGTTTGATGAGAGCCGATTTCAATTTACTCGAAAAAATGGGGGAATTATTACCGGAGGAAGCCAGTTTTATAGCTATGATAATAATGGCAAAGTCTCCTTTATGTTATATGCAGTAGGAGTTGAGAAAATTAATCGGGCCAATGTGACAGTCTGTTTGGGGGATTTATATGAATATGAGAGTGTTGGCGGTGCGGGAAAATTGTTGAGTGAGGGAGAATGGAATCTGTCATGGACCAATTATTATGCCCCGAATACAATCACCAGATATCCTATGGCATTGGCAGATGATATATGGATTCAGAAAATAGAAATGTCACCTGTTTCTGTATATGTGGAAGGGGTAGCGCCGCGCTCCAAGGAAATGCAGGAATTTGTCGATGTTGAAGAGGTAAAGTTAGAGGATGGAACGATTATTTTCTGTAGAGAATTGACAGGTGGTATTAAAAATAATATGTTTTATGAGAGTTTTGTGACTTATGAGGATTGGAATAGTGTTGATGTAGAAGAAATTGTTTCCGTTAAGATAAACGGAAAGGAAATTTCAATTGATTAAAGTATATAAAGTTGTAAGGGGAAAAGCTGCACAGGATAATTTTTTCGGTGTGGCTTTTCTTTATACAATCTTAATGTCAGAAATTATGCCTTTGTACTTTTTTAATTTTTTGTCACATATAATAGAACGTGAATGAATATAGATATTATTTATGTAAAGGGATACATGATGGAAACAGTGATAAAGAAAAAGCGACATTTTTCTTCCTTCCAGACGATAATTCTGGGTTTTATGGGAGTGATTTTGTTGGGCACATTATTGTTGATGATGCCTGTCTCTTCGGCTGATAAAGTGGTAACGCCCTTTAATGAGGCTCTTTTTACCGCAACCTCTGCGGTGTGTGTGACCGGGTTGATTGTACAGGACACCGCTACATATTGGTCCACCTTTGGACAGGTTATTATTATTTTGTTGATACAGATTGGTGGTTTGGGGGTCGTGACAGTGGCAGCAGCATTGCAGCTTCTGTCGGGAAGAAAAATATCATTGATGCAGCGAAGCACCATGCAGGAGGCGATTTCTGCACAAAATGTAGGTGGTATCGTGAAACTTACAGGTTTTGTGTTGAAGGCAACTTTTTTGTTTGAACTGCTGGGGGCTTTTGCAATGATGCCTGTTTTCTGCAAGGATTTTGGTGCAAAGGGCATTTGGATGGCATTTTTTCATTCCATATCCGCTTTTTGTAATGCCGGATTTGATTTGTTGGGGAAGCCGGATGCACTTTTCCCCTCGCTCACAGGATATATAGGGAATCCGTTGCTTAACATCGTGATTATGCTTCTGATTATATTGGGAGGATTAGGATTTCTTACCTGGGAGGATGTGTATTCCAACAAGCATCATTTTAGCAAATACCGTATGCAGAGTAAGGTGATTTTTGTGACAACAGGGATTTTGCTTGTGGTGCCTGCAGTATTTTTCTTTTTGTATGATTTTGCAGATATGCCTATGGGTGAAAGGATTCTCAGTTCTCTGTTTCAATCTGTTACAGCCCGAACTGCCGGGTTTAACACAGCCAATCTGGCAGAAATGACAGGTGTTGGTCAGGCAATTATGATTGTATTAATGTTGATTGGTGGTTCGCCGGGCTCTACAGCCGGCGGTATGAAGACAACTACCATTGCAGTGCTTGTGGCAAATGCATTTGCCACTTTTGGACGCAAGGATGATGCAGAATTTTTTAAACGAAGAATAGACGGTACAGTAGTCAAAAATGCATCCACGATTTTAATGATGTATGTGAGCCTGTTCGTCACAGGAGCCTGTATTATCAGTGTTGTGGAAGGCCTTCCGTTAAGCGATTGTCTGTTTGAGACGGGTTCGGCAGTAGCTACGGTAGGTTTGACTCTGGGGATGACTCCGGATCTGGGTATTGTTTCGCAGATAGTACTGATTGTACTGATGTTTTTGGGAAGAGTGGGTGGCTTGACGCTCATCTATGCGGCGCTTCCCGGTGTGAACAGGAAATTGTCTAAACTGCCGCAGGAAAGAATAACAGTAGGTTAAGGGAGTATGAATATGAAATCAATATTATTAATCGGAATCGGTCATTTTGGAAAGCATGTTGCAATTCAGTTGAATCAATTGGGACATCAGGTGATGGCTATTGATACAAAGGAGGAAAGAATTAATGAGATTTTGCCCTATGTCACAAATGCACAGATTGGCGATAGCACAAATGCAGAATTTCTTAAAAGCCTTGGGATTACTAATTATGATGCATGTATTGTTGCCATAGGAGACAATTTTCAGGCTTCATTGGAGACAACGTCTCTTTTGAAGGAGCTTGGTGGCAAATTGGTTGTCTCCAGAGCAGAACGTGATGTACAGGCGAAGTTTTTGCTGCGAAACGGTGCAGATGAGGTGGTTTATCCGGAGAAGCAGGTGGCAAAATGGGCCGCAATCCGCTATAGTGCCAATCATATTCTGGATTATGTGGAGTTGGATGAGAGTCATGCCATTTTCGAGGTATCTATTCCCAAGGAATGGATTGGTAAGACGGTAGGTTCTCTTGATATTCGCAATAAATATCATATCAATATTATGGCAATCAAACAAAACGGCAAGATGGATATGGCGGTGCGGGCAGAGACGGTTCTGTTCGAAGATAGGACCTTGCTTGTACTTGGGGAATACAAAGCATTGCAGAAATGCTTTCACGTATAAGTAATTTTATGTTAAAATGTGCGTACAAAGGATGGTGGCAAGGTGCGAAGAGGAAGATTTGTACGATACATATTAGAACATTTCAAGGATTTTGCGAAAACAGCCGGCATATTGGTGGCAGCGACGTTTATTGGAATGATTTTTTTGAAGCTGGGATTTACCGAATCCAATATTATTACGGTGTACATTCTGGGGGTGCTTTTGACATCTTTGTTTACAAGGGGGTATACCTGTAGTGTTTTGGCATCGGTGTTCAGTGTGATGCTGTTTAATTTCTTTTTTACGGTACCCAGACTGACTTTTCAGGCGTATCATTCCGGTTATCCGGTGACCTTTGCGATTATGCTGATGGCATCGGTAATTACGGGAACCTTGGCGGCAAAGTTAAAGGACCATGCGAAGTTATCTGCGCAGACTGCTTTTCAAACAAAGATAATGCTTGATACGAACCAGTTGCTTCAAAAGGCACAGGATGATTGGGAAATTATCAATATTACGGCCAGTCAGCTTTCGACCATGTTTGAGAGATGTGTGGCAGCGTACGCAGAAGAAGGAGGTCAGCTTTCGGAGAGACAAGTATTTGTGCCTGGATCAGCGTCACAAAAGAGTCAATTGCCAATGTCCAAGGAGAGGGATATTGCAGATTGGGTGTTTCAAAACAGGAAACGCGCCGGGGCAATGACAAGCCGATTTAACAACGCAGATGGTATGTATTTGGCAATCCGAATTAATGAGAAGGTTTACGGGGTGGTTGGGATACAGATTGGCGAAAGACCTCTTGATACCAATGAATACAGTTTCTTGTTATCCATGCTGGGTGAGTGCGCCATGGCAATAGAAAATAATCGAAATGCAAGGGCGAAAGAGCGGGCGGCAGTTCTTGCACAAAATGAACAGCTGCGAGCAAATATTTTACGAGCCATATCTCATGACCTTCGTACTCCGTTGACGTCTATTTCAGGTAATGCGAGCAATTTGCTTTCCAATTATGAAGTGTTGGATGAGGAGTCCAGAACACAGATTTTTAATGATATTTATGAGGATTCTCAGTGGCTCATCCGTCTGGTGGAGAATTTGTTGTCGGTTACGCGGTTAGAAGAAGGAAGGATGAATTTTAATATGTCGGTGCAACTTGTGGATGAGGTGCTGGAGGAGGCTATGCAGCACCTAAATCGCAGAAGTGTGGAGCACAAGATATTGGTGGAATATCCGGAGGAATTAATTTTAGCGAGAATGGATGCCCGATTGGTGGTGCAGGTGCTTATTAATCTGGTGGATAATGCAATCAAATATACACCGGCAGGGTCAGAGATAAAAGTAACTGTGAAAAAGACGGAAGGGTATGTGGCTTTTCATGTGGCGGATGATGGACCGGGAATTTCAGAGGATGATAAGCCGAGAGTTTTCGAAATGTTTTTTACGGGGGAGAACCGAATTGCAGACGGCTGTAGAAGTCTTGGACTGGGATTGCCGCTTTGTAAGTCGATTATCAATGCCCATGGGGGAGAATTGATTTTAACGGATAATGAACCAAGTGGTGCAATATTTACATTTACATTGCCGGTTGGAGAGGTGAATATCAATGAATAAAGCACAGATTCTGGTCGTGGAAGATGATGCGCCGGTGCGTAATCTGATAACCACAACACTTAAAGCACATGAGTATAAATTTATGATTGCCCCCAATGGTGAGAGTGCCATAATGGAGGCATCCTCCCATAATCCGGACATTGTATTGCTGGATTTGGGATTGCCGGATATGGATGGTGTGGAGGTAATCAAACGCATCCGCACATGGTCTAATATGCCTATCATTGTTATCAGTGCCCGAAGTGAAGACAGTGATAAAATTGAAGCATTGGATGCAGGGGCAGATGATTATTTGACGAAACCTTTTTCGGTGGAGGAGTTATTGGCAAGACTGCGTGTGACGCAACGACGGCTGGCAGTAATGCAGGCAGGGACGATGAATAATACTGCGTTTTTTACAAATGGTAATTTGAAGGTGGATTTTGCGGCAGGTTGTGCATATCTGAAGGGAGAAGAACTGCATCTGACACCCATAGAGTATAAAATATTGTGTCTGATGGCAAGAAATGTGGGGAAAGTTTTGACTCACACCTACATCACACAGCAGGTTTGGGGTAGTAGCTGGGAGAATGACATCGCATCTTTGCGTGTGTTTATGGCTACCCTTCGTAAAAAGTTGGAGGCTGAACAGGATTCGCCGCAGTATATTCAGACTCACATAGGTATCGGCTACCGCATGATGAAGGTGGAATAATTCGTTTAAGAAAAGATCTGTCGGCGGTATTTTTGCAGGGTTTTAAGTAAAAGTATACCCAAAATACCACAGGAAATGATCTCGCCTAAGGCTACCGTTATCATGAAATATGGTATGGAGCCTTCAAACCGATAGACATATGCCAGTACAAAGGGCACTATCAGTGTATTTGCAAGGATGGGAGGCAGTGGAGCCAACCATCCTTTTCTATTGCCTGTTTGGGCGGAAGGTTTGGCACGGCCACATAGATAATAAGTACCCAAGGCGCCAAGTAAGGTCGCCAGACTGCCAAAAAGCACGTCTAAAGGCATGCATCCGGTGAGAATATTGGATAACAGGCATCCGATAAATAGGCCGGGTATGGCGGCGGGGGTGAAATAGGGTAGAATGGTCAGAGCTTCTGAGAAGCGGACCTGAATGGCATAGCTTGCCAGGCCCAGTGAGTTGGCCACGAATGTAAGCACAACATAAAGAGCAGCGATAACCGCTGCGTGAACCAGTGATAATACTTTTTTATACATTTTTGTTCTCCTTAGTTTTGTTTTACGTGTGGATGGTTTCGAACACACGGGTTTGCCTGCGAGACTGCGGCGCAAGGTATCACAGGACAGTGCACAGTATAGCACAATGAAATTATAAATGCAATGGTTTGTGTCTGATTTTAAGTTCTCAATCCAGTCCGACTTGTTTCAGACGTTTTCGAAGCTGTTTTCCCAATAGGACTGCCGGAATTGTTTTGATAATATCCAAAGGGATATATGGGATTACTCCTGTGAAGAGTGCGGATGTAAAGTCTAAATCCATTTGAAATGCCAGCCAGAGTGTGCCCAACAGGTATAATAAAATCATACCTGCCAAGGTGCCGCAAAGGTTGGTGAACAGCCGATTATGAAAGTGCTCCACAAAGAAGCCTAAGAGTAAAGCTAAAAATAGATATCCGATAAGGTATCCTCCGGTAGGACCAAGGAGTTTGCCGATGCCGCCGGTAAAACCGGAAAAGACAGGAATGCCGGTCAGGCCTAAAATCAGGTAGAGCAGTACGCTTAAGGTACCGCTTTTAAAACCAAGTACAGAAACAACAAAACAAACGGCCATATTGCCCAATGAGATGGGAATGGGACTTATAGGAAGTGGAATTGCTATTGGTGCCAATATACACAGGACGGCAGTCATCAGGCCAATGAGGGTCATCTGTTTTATCTTCGTGTTATTAAAGGTCATAGGTTCTCCTTATAAAGAATGCCAACCATTCTTTACGAATGGTTGACATTTTTCGTTTACAATATTTAGTCTAAATTTTCGCCGTTTTTATAACGGGTTACAATGTTTTGGATTCGCTCACTGGGATTCAGCAGGTCGCTGATGGAGGAATCGTGATTCAAGGTATCGATGATGTAGGCGATATACTTGCTCAAATCACAATTGATGTACCAGTCGCGATTGAGAAGATCAGAAGTCTGATAAATCAAGTTAGTGGTCAAAACCTTATCAATTACACCATCTTCATAAGCCTTGTCAAACTTCTCCAGACCGCTGGTGAAGAGACCAAAGGTAGCAAATACGAAAATCTTGTTGGCCTTGCGTGCCTTAAGGGCAGCAGCAACCTCCAGAACACTTTCGCCGGAGGAAATCATATCGTCAATGATAATCATGTCCTTACCCTCAACATCGGTACCAAGGAACTCATGTGCCACGATAGGGTTACGGCCGTTTACAATACGGGTATAGTCACGACGCTTATAGAACATACCCATATCAAGACCAAGAACGTTGGCAATGTAAATTGCACGACTCATACCGCCTTCATCGGGGCTGATGACCATCATATGGTCGGAATCAATCTTCAAATCCTTCACATTGCGAAGCAGACCCTTAATAAACTGATAAGCGGGCTGCACAGTCTCAAAGCCGTGAAGGGGAATTGCATTCTGCACTCTGGGATCATGTGCATCAAAGGTGATGATGTTGTCAACACCCATAGCAACCAGCTCCTGCAGAGCCAATGCACAGTCAAGGGATTCTCTGGCGGTTCTCTTGTGCTGACGGCTCTCATAAAGGAAAGGCATGATAACGGTAAGACGTCTTGCTTTTCCGCCGATTGCTGCGATAATACGCTTCAAATCCTGATAGTGGTCATCGGGGGACATATGGTTCTCATGTCCGCAAAGGGAATAAGTTTTGGAGTAATTCATTACATCCACCAACAGATATACATCTGTACCGCGGACGGATTCATTGATAACACCCTTCGCCTCACCGGATCCGAAACGGGGTACCTTAGTGTCCAAAAGATAGGTATTTCTCATATAGCCGGAGAATGCAAGAGACTCCTTGTGCTCACTTTCTCGCTCTGCTCTCCATTTTACCAGGAAGTCATCAACAGTCTGTCCTAACTCCCTACAGCCGTCCAGAGCGATGATGCCCAGAGAGCCAACGGGTATTGTCTCCAAATTACGCTTTTCTTGGCGGTTTCCCATGAAAAAATATCCTCACTTTCTGAATTATAACATTATATATAAAAATATTGGGTTCAAAATAATCTAACGGGTGCAAGTATCACCCTTTGCTGCGCGTTTTCGCTGCATGCGGATGTCGGGACCGGTCAGCTTACACAAAGTGTAGTTACTGGTAATCCGGGAGAAAACTCTGTCGGAATAACGGTCTCTAAGCTCCTCCAAACTTAAATTGGTGGATATAATTGTAGCCTTTTGGCGTAAATGTCTTTCATTTAAACAGGAAAATAGCTGGGAGGCAACAAAAGAGTTTGTCACTTCGGTGCCTAAATCATCCAGTATCACCAATTCGCAATTATAAAGGTCTTCGCAGAAATTGTAAAGACTTTCTTTTGCTTTTGCGTCAAAAGTATATCGGGCAAGTGTATCAAACAGTCCGGAACTGCTGAAATAAATAACAGAGTGTCCTGCGTTTAACAGTTCGCCGGCCACACAGCCGGACAAAAAACTCTTGCCGGTACCTACTGTACCATAAAAGAAGAGATTGCGGTAGTCCTGTTTGAAATTTTGTACAAAATCTCTACAGATTTTAACGGCACCCTGAAAACGCTCTAAATCCTCACCCTGATAGTATTCATAGGAAAGGGTGGAAAAATTCTCTCTGGCAAGCAAATCCTGAATGTTGGATTGTTCATAGAGAATAGCTAACTCCTGTTGCCTGAGACAGTGACATTTTTCTTTCGTTAGTTCTTCCGTATTGATATATCCTGTGTCCTGACAGTCAGGGCAGGTATAAATAGGATTCAAATAATCTGCCGGCAGACCGTTTGCAAGCAAAAGCTCTTTTTTGCGGCGGCTAATCTGTTCAATGGAATCGTGCAGGGCGGTGAGTGCATTTGCATCACCATCCAAGAGGCATTTGGCTTTGGCAACAGAGATACTTCCTACTTCAGCCTCCAACTGCTGATATTCAGGTATAAGGCGATAAACTTCTTCCCGGCGTTCTTCTAAAATATAGCGGTTGTCATCCCTTGTCTGTTCATAGCCTCTCATAATGGACTCATATTGCTGATTGCTCAGTGCCATGACGGTCTCCTTTCGGCATTAGTTACTCAAAAGTTCTTTCTCCAGCTCATCAAAGTTGTAGCTGTTTTGCTGGGAGAAATTATTGAATTTATTATTGGCAGCAGGCTTGGCTGCTGTTTTCTTGCGATGATAAAGTTCATCAATCTTGTGAATGTCCGCCTTGTGGCGTACATTTTCCTGACGCCAGCTGTTTAAAATACTCTCCGCATACTCCAGACGGTGACGGTCGGTAGCCATTACGGTACGCTCGCAGGCCTCCAAAATGATATCCATGTCAAATCCGTACTCGCCGGTCCAACGGGTTATGTACTCTGCCTCTTTGGCAGTAGGAGAGTTGTTTTTGCCCAGTGCGTTCATGATGGCATAAACATTCTTATCATATTTGGTAGAAAATTTGCGTGCCTGCTTGGGGGTGGTTACGCCATTTTCAGCCCAGCTGATTGCAACTTTCTCGATATATTTAAAGTCCTTTTTGCCTCTGTCCACACAATAGGCAATCAGATGGTCAATCAAATCCTCGGAGAAATTCAGTACATCCGTGAAAAACAGAATGGACTTCATTTCAGCGGGGGTCAGAGGACGACCGATATAGGATTCTGCAATAAAAAGAATCTGCGCAGTTTCCTCACGGTCCTTGAACTCCCGAAGCTGAGCGGTAGAGTAGGAAGGCTTCTCATAAGACGGTCTTTCATTCTCATAAGAAGGTGTTTCATAAATTGCTCCGGTAGTAGTCTGATTCAAGGTCGCTGCAGATGTGGTATCATTTTCCACAAACATAGCCAGAGACTGAGAAGTGGAAGCAGGGCTTGCTACAGTCGGCGCCTCCAAGTCTTTAAAATGAATGCCTACGGGGATGCCGGCAGCATCGTAATCAAGTGACAAAAGCCCCTTTTTCTCCCAATATTTAAGCGCACGAATAATATCCTTCTCGGGATAATTAAACTTGTCCGCCATATCAGACACACTGGTAGCCTGTCCGGCACCCAGCATGCGGGTAAGAAAAAGATACACCTTCACCTGCGCGGCGTTAGCGTCGGGCATAAACTCATCTATAAAACGGTTGGGAATTGCCGTGGAATTTGTATTAGAATCTTTGTAAATCGTTAAACGTGCCATATTTAGAACCTTCTCTCGTCAAAGTATTTTAGAGTATAGCATAAGGTTTTCAAAAATGAAATAGTCAAATTCCCGAAACCCTGACGGGGGTAAAAATGGCCTTAAAATGTGGATAATGTGGATAATGTGCATAATCGAAATCTTATTATAAAATAACCGCTAAATTATAATATTTTTGACAAAATTTTCTATCCACAAATATACAAACAAATATCCACAAGAGTGAGGCTCTAATGTCTGCCATGCTCTTGTGGATATTGTGGAAAATTAAATTCCTAATAAGTTTTCACCGATTTTTAGTACATCTCCGGCTCCCATAGTTATCAACAAATCACCGTTTGTGCAATTTTCCAAAAGAAAATTTTCTATTTCGTCAAAAGTAGGGAAGTAATGGCAGGTGCCACCCAACTCTTGAATCTTGCTTTGGAGTGTTTGGGAGCTGATTCCCAAATTATCTGTTTCACGGGCTGCATAGATATCTGCCAAAATGACATTATCAGCGGCAGAAAGCGCTTGGGCAAAATCATCCATAAATGCTTTGGTGCGTGTGTAAGTATGGGGCTGGAATACACACCACAGGGTTTTATGAGGATAATTTTGAGCAGCATTTAAAGTTGCAGTAATTTCTGTAGGATGATGTGCATAATCATCTATTACGGTCACTCCACCGATGGAACCTTTATATTGGAAACGTCTGTCAGTGCCGGTGTAGTCGGCAAGCGCCTTGGCGGTAACAGTGCTGTCAATCTGCATATAATCAGCCAGTGCCAGCGCGGCTAAAGCATTGCTTACATTGTGGGCGCCGGTAACGCCTAAGCTCAGTGAACGGACAGGCTCTGCATCGGATACGGATGTATTTGCTGTAAAGGAGGGATGCCCCATGGAATCATAGGTAATTTCCGTAGGGAAATAGTCAGCAGCATTTTCGGTCATGGAATAGGTAATCACTTTGCAGGAAAGCCCTTCGGTAATCTCCTGATAATTGGGGATGTCTGCGTTGATAATCAGGCAACCGTCAGCCGGCAGGAGTTTGGCAAATTCCCGGAAGGAATGGCGAATGTCAGCCAAATCCTTAAAGAAGTCCAAATGGTCTTCCTCTATATTAAGAATAATTCCGATGGTGGGCAGGAAACTGAGGAAACTGTTGGTATATTCACAAGCCTCGGTTACGAAACAGTTGTTGCTGCCCACGCGGATATTGCCGCCAATGCTTTTATAAATACCGCCGATGGACAGAGTCGGATCTGTGTCTGCCTGTAACAGAATCTCACTAACCATGGAGGTAGTAGTGGTCTTGCCGTGAGTACCGCTGACTGCAATGGAGGTCTTGTAGTTGCGCATCAGCTGCCCCAAAAGTTCCGCGCGGGTCAGATGGGGAATGTTTTGCTCCATGGTGGCAATGTATTCCGGATTATCTTCCCGGATTGCACTGGTGAATACTACGCAATCGATGTCAGAAGTGATATTTTCGGCACGTTGCCCATAGAATACTTTAACGCCTTTGGCTTCAAGATTTTCTGTGAGGGCGCTTTTGGTGCGGTCCGAGCCGGATACTTGAAAGCCGGCGTCTGCCAAAATTTCTGCGAGGCCGCTCATGCTGATTCCTCCGATTCCGGCAAAGTAAACAGAGGAAGGATTGGCAAAATCAATTTTATACATAATGATATCCTTTCAGAATATGTAGTTCCATAAGTTATAGTATATGCTTTACATCCTATATTATATACACTTGCAACAAGCTCTGCAAGTTATCTTTGGATAGGATTTTTAGTGTGGTTAAGTCAATGGTTACTAAAATAACGTAAAATTTTTTGAAAGAAAGAAAATTGTATACAAATATGTAAAAAATATCCAAAAATTAGAGAAAAAAGTAAAATTCTTTGGCAATTTGTATTCACTTCCAAGAGGAAGTGTGCTATAATGTTACTGCCATTACTAGCGAGTAGTGGGAAAAGGCAGGAAGAGGTGATGACATGGTTAAGAAAGAAATGATAGCTATGCTTCTGGCAGGTGGTCAGGGAAGTCGTTTAGGCGTACTTACATCTAAGGTGGCCAAGCCTGCAGTGGCATTTGGTGGTAAATATCGAATAATTGATTTCCCTTTATCAAACTGTATTAATTCAGGTGTTGATACGGTAGGTGTACTTACCCAATATCAGCCCTTGCGATTAAATACACATATTGGAATCGGTATTCCCTGGGATTTGGACCGTAATATCGGAGGTGTGGCTGTGTTGCCTCCTTACGAGAAGAGTACCAACAGTGAGTGGTATACCGGTACTGCAAATGCAATTTATCAGAATCTGGAGTATATGGAAAGCTTTAATCCGGAGTACGTTTTGATTTTGTCAGGTGACCATATTTACAAGATGGATTATGAGGTAATGCTTGATTTTCATAAGGAGAACGGAGCAGAGGTTACCATTGCGGTAATGCCGGTTCCCATGGAGGAGGCAAGCCGTTTTGGTATTATGATTGCTGACGAAAATAAGCGCATCACCGAATTTGAGGAGAAGCCGGAGCATCCCAGAAGTAATCTTGCCAGCATGGGTATTTATATTTTTAACTGGAGGACTTTGAAAGAGGCATTGGTTGCTATGGCGGATCAGCCGGCACTGGATTTTGGTAAGCACGTAATACCTTACTGCCATGACAAGGGTTCACCTCTGTATGCTTATGAGTTTACCGGCTATTGGAAAGATGTAGGAACATTGAATTCCTATTGGGAAGCCAATATGGAACTGATTGATATTGTACCTGAGTTTAATCTTTACGAAGAGTATTGGAAGATTTACACGAAGAGTGAGATTCAGCCTCCTCAGTATTTTTCTGCCGAGAGTGTAGTGGAGCGCAGCATTGTGGGCGAAGGTACAAATGTATACGGAGAGGTTTACAATTCGGTTATCGGTTGCGGAGTTACCATCGGCAAGGGTACGGTGGTGCGAGATTCCATTATTATGAATGAGACGGTTATCGGTGAGAATTGTGAGCTCAACAAGGCTATTGTGGCTGAGAATGTACGCATTGGCAATCAGGTAAAGCTTGGAGTGGGTGAAGAGGCCGATAATGATACAGCGCCTCATATTTATAATCACGGCATTGTGACGGTAGGCGAGAAGAGTGTAATTCCTGCAGGTGTTACTGTGGGTAAAAACTCTGTGATTTTCGGTGCTACCGAACTTTCGGATTATACGGATTCCGCTCTTGCAAGCGGCAAAACATTGATTAAGGCAGGTGAATAGTAGTGAGAGCAATCGGAATTATTTTAGCAGGTGGTAACAACCACAGGATGAAGGAACTGTCTCAGAAGAGAGCTGTCTGCGCAATGCCCATTGCAGGTAGCTACAGAAGTATTGACTTTACCCTGAGTAATATGTCAAACTCTCACATTCAGAAGGTGGCAGTGTTTACCCAGTATAATGCCCGGAGTCTGAACGAGCATCTCAATTCTTCCAAGTGGTGGGATTTCGGTCGTAAACAGGGCGGATTATATGTATTTACTCCCGCTGTGACCGCCAACAATTCCAGTTGGTATAGGGGTACTGCAGATGCCATTTATCAGAATTTGAGTTTCTTGAAAAACAGCCATGAGCCCTATGTGGTAATTGCATCCGGTGATGGTGTGTACAAGATGGATTTTAACAAAGTGGTAGAGTATCATATCGACAAGAAGGCAGATATTACGGTAGTTTGTCGAGATATGGAGCCCGGTGCCCAGATTGAACGTTTTGGTACACTTCGTATGAATGAGGAAAGCCGCATTGAGGAGTTTGAGGAGAAGCCGATTCAGGCGAAGACTAATACGATTTCCTGTGGCATATACGTAATTCGTCGTCGTCTTCTTATTGAGATGATTGAAAAGTGTGCAGAAGAAGAACGCCACGATTTTGTAAGAGATATTCTCATCCGCTACAAGGATTTGAAGCGGATTTATGGCTACAAGATTAAGGATTATTGGCGTAATATAGCATTTGTTGAGGACTATTATGCAACAAATATGGATTTCCTCAAATCAGACGTAAGAGATTACTTCTTTAAGCAGTATCCCGATATTTACTCCAAGGTGGATGATTTGCCGCCGGCTAAGTACAATGTGGGTGCTCAGATTAAGAACAGTCTGGTTTCCAGTGGATGTATTGTAAATGGTGTGGTTGAGAATTCTGTTATTTTCAAAAAAAGTTACATTGGAAATAATTGCGTTATCAAGAATTCTATCATTCTAAATGATGTGTATATTGGTGATAATACCTATATTGAAAACTGTATCGTGGAGAGTCATGATACAATCCGGGCTAATTCCCGTTTCGTTGGAGAAGGGGAGGTTCAGATTGTTGTGGAGCGCAACGAGAGGTATGTATTGTAAATGATTTACAACCGAGAAGGTATAATACTTGTAACAGGGGGACATGTGTATGGAAATTACAGATGTACGGGTTCGCAAAATTACCAAAGAGGGCAAGATGAAGGCTGTAGTGTCCATCACTCTTGATGATGAGTTTGTTGTTCATGACATTAAGATTATTGATGGCGAAAGAGGGCTGTTTATCGCAATGCCCAGCAAGATGGCTTCAGACGGAGAGTACCGGGATATCGCACATCCCATCAGCTCCACTACCAGAGAGCGCATTCAGAAGATTATTCTGGACGCCTATGAGAAGGCACTGGACGAGCCTGAGGAAGAAGCTTAGACAGACTAATTTTATAACAGACAAACAGGAAATTCCTGCCTTTTATCAGAAGGGCAGGAATTTTTGTCATTATTTTGAAAATGGATTGACTTTGTCCTACACATCTGCTACGATGAAATCATCAAATCTGGGACTGTCTAAACCATTCGGTTGCAAATTCCCATAAACTATATTTGAATATGGCGAAGTTGCAAGGAAGGGTAGCAGTAACAGTAGTATTGCATATTTCTTCTTAATTTCGCTTATTGAAAAGGAGAAAATATGAAATATGTACGCAAAGAATTGCAGGAACTGGACTTACTTAACAACTTCCTCTTTGGCTCAGTGCTAACTCATCCGGTGTACGGTCCTCGTCTGGGGCGTATCCTTTTGGAGAAGATGTTGCAGCGTAAGGTAGGGGAATTGACAGTAACGCCCCAAAAGATCATGTATGGCAACGATACAAATCTCCACGGTATCTGTCTGGATGTTCAACTGGAGGAAGCGTTGGACGGAATTACAGTCTACGATATAGAAACAGAGCGGGACAGTCGCTTAAAGTCTGTAAAGGCATTGCCGAGGAGAGCGCGGTTTTATCATGCCAAGATGACCAGCCGGGGATTAAAGGCAGGGGCAAAATATGGTGCACTGATAAATGAGATTATTATTTTTATTACACCTTTTTATCCCTTTGGCTTGAAGCGTATGCTGTATACTGTAAAAAATGGTTGTGTGGAGGAGCCGGAAATGCCCTATGAAGACGGAGCTTTGACGTTGTTCTTCTATACAAAGGGCACGGTGGGGATTCCTTCCGAAGAAATCAGGCAGCTTTTGACGTATATGGAGGATAGCTCCGAGGAAAATGTAACAAGTGAATTTTTAGAAGAAATCCATGGCATGGTAGAGCATGTGAAGCATGACGAGGAGGTGTCTGTAAAATATATGAGATTGTGGAGAGAGGCAGAGGAGATTCGTGAGGAAGCCCTTGAAGAAGGTCGTAGTCAGGGTATACAAGCCTTTGTTTTAGATAGTATAGAGGAAAATGTATCTAAGGAGCGTATTATTGCTAAGCTTGTAAAGATTTTTGCGTTATCTGTGGATGAGGCAGAAGTCTATTATAATAAGTATTCTGTATAAAAGTGCAGCACCTTTGCATATGAGCAAAGGTGCCGATTTTCTTAAATATGTAAGGGTACTGTTTCAAGAAAATGACGGTCCACATTGGCTATGGTTACGCCATATTCTATCATAGAGTCCCATGCGTCATTTTTGTATAAAGGAAGTTGAAACCAACGTCCTTTTAGGATTACATACAATTCTTTTTCGTTAATTGCATGAATATACCACGTTGATTTGATATTTTTGCAGAGATTGTTCGCCAATGCTTGTATTTTGGTGTCCGCAACGTGGTATTCATTAATATGCCATAGTGGACATTCATCTTCCGGGACATCTTCTGTGCGTTGCGAAACAAAATATGGATTAAGAATATTTAGAATTTCCATATTTTCCAAGCTTTCTTCAATGATTCCTAAACGAAACATCGCCGTTCTCCTTTCCTACTCTGTCCAGTTCATTTCTGCATCAGAAATGCCTAACTTTCTGCACTCTTCACAGACTACATCTTTTTCGGTTTGATTTCCGATGCGATATTTTAAAACCTTATCCTTAAAAACAATGTACTTCACATTGCCGGATTTGAAATCCACAAACCAGTTGCCACCTTTATCAGGATCAGCCACCATTACCTTGGCGATTTCGCTCGGGAAATTCTGCTGCGCGCTGGTAAAGGATAAGACGGTCCAGTATTTAGGCGTGCCGCCAACCTTCCACAGTTCTACTTTATGGACATTCAGCAGGTCAAGAATACTGTCATCAGTAAGACTCTCTTTTATCAAAGTCCCCTCGTAACATTCTATTTTCTTCTCTGCGATTGCATTGTCACCGCAACTATGAACCTCTTTGATACCGCTTATTTCCAGATCGTCCTTTAACAACACATCCATGGAAACCTGAAAAATCTGCCCCATCAGCAACAGCTTTTCCATCTCCGGCAGCGCGATATCCGCTTCCCATTTGGAAACCGACTGCCTACTGACTCCGCAAATTTCTGCAAGCTCCTCCTGAGTCATTCCCCGTGCTTTGCGCAATTCAACAATCTTCTCCGATAACTTCATCACATCACCTCCGCTGTATTCTATCTTTATTCTACTACAGACACCCTCTAATGACTACCAATTGCAAAGTGCATTTTGTCAACCTTGGGTTGCGCGGATTATAGAATTTTCTTGTTATTTACTTATTTATGTTGGATGTTTCATGGTCGGCAGGGGGGATATGTCCTACCACGGTCCCTTGAAAAACGTCGGCACGTAGATTGCGTACTTTGCAATCTTATGTGCCGCTACGCTTTTTCACGGAGCGAAAGCGTGACCGTGTAGGATATATAACATCTTGGCTGAGTCAGGAAACCAACCCTAACACAAATAACATCTTGTATTTTCGGGCAAAAAATGCGACAATATACAAGGCAGAAAGGATGATGATTATGTATATTATCGTTGGACTGGGAAATCCCGGAAAAGAATATCAGAATACCCGTCATAATATTGGGTATGATGTCATAGACAAATTAGCAGAGGCAGAGAATATCTCTGTTTTGGAGAAAAAACATAAGGCGATTATCGGTAAAGGTATGGTGGCAGGGCAGAAGTGTATTTTGGCGAAGCCTGTAACCTACATGAATTTAAGCGGTGAGAGTGTGCGGGAGATGCTGGACTATTATAAGGTGGATGAGGAAGAGGAACTGATTGTGATTTCCGATGATATCAGCCTGGATGTGGGACAGCTTCGCGTGCGTAAGAAAGGAAGCGCCGGCGGTCATAACGGTTTGAAGAATATCATTGCCCATCTGGGACATGATACGTTCATGCGTGTGAAGATGGGTGTTGGCGAGAAACCGAAGGGTTGGGATTTAGCGGATTATGTTTTAGGACATTTTTCGGGTCCGGAGCGCAAAATGATGGATGAGGCTGCGGAGCGCGCAGTGGAAGCCATTCGCATGATGATTACCGATGGTGCGGATGTCACCATGAATCGTTTTAATTCCAAGAAGGAGGCGTAGTATGCAGGCTTTGCTGGCCCCTTTAAAGGAGCTTGCGGATTTCAGCTCCATGCGGGAGTATGTACAAAAGTGTATTAAAGCCCAAAGAGAGACGGAGGGTGTTGCGCCCAGTGGCACGATTGCTCTTTCGGGTTGTGTGGACTCCCAGAAACTGCATATGATTTACGGTTTGAGCGATGGTCTTCGTTGTAAGATCATCGTTACTTATAGTGACTTAAAAGCCAGAGAGCTTTATGAAGAGTATAAGTTTTATGACAGAAATGTCACATTATATCCCGCCAAGGATTTGATTTTCTTTCAGGCGGATATTCACGGTAATCAGTTGACCAGGGAGCGTATCAAAACCTTGCGAAGACTGGTTGAGCGCAAGCCCATAACGATTGTCACCACCTATGCTGCGTTAATGACACCGCAAGTGTTGTGGGATGCCGAAAAGGATGTAATTCATGTCAGCCGCGGCGGCAGCCTGGACGAGGCTAAGCTGGCAAAACGTCTGGTGGATATGGGCTATGAGAAGACCTATCAGGTGGAAAATCCCGGACAGTTCTCTATCAGAGGCGGTATCGTGGATGTTTATGATTTGACGGAGGAGAATCCTTATCGTATAGAACTGTGGGGCGATGAGGTGGATTCTATCCGAAGCTTTGATATTTTGAGTCAGCGTTCCATCGAGAAGCTGGAGAGTATCAGTATCTTCCCGGCAACGGAATTTGTTATGTCCAGAGACCGTATGTATACCGGACTGGATAAGATTGAAAAGGAAGCCAAGGAGCGCGAAGCTTATTTCCGGGAAAAACATCAGCCTGAAGAGGCTCATCGTATAGCTACTCAGGTAAAGGAACTTAGGGAGCAGCTGTTAGAATTACAAAACAAGGTAAATCTGGACAGTTACCTGCGCTATTTTTATGAGGATACAGTGACGTTGCCGGAGCTATTAAAGACGCTGTCCAAGGCCCCGGTATTCTTTGTCGATGAGCCTGCCAGGGTGAAGGAGCAGGCTACTGCAATAGAATTGGAATTCCGTGAGAGTATGGAGCAGCGTGCCCTGAAGGGATATATTCTGCCCGGGCAGATGAATATTCTTTACAGTGGTGAACAGGTGGCGGCAGGCCTGACATCATGCATGGTGTTTGCGCTGGCTACACTGGACGGTCAGCATGGATATTTTAAAAGCAATCACAAGTATGACATACACGTCAGAAATGTGGCGCCATATAACAATAGCTTTGAGGCTTTGGTGAAGGATTTGAAACAATTCCGTAAAAAGGGCTATCGGGTGCTGTTGTTGTCAGGCTCCAGAACAAGAGCAAAGCGACTGGCAGAGGATTTGCGGGATCAGGAGCTTTCAGCAGTGTATACAGAAGACCCTATGAGAGAGGTGCAGGCAGGTGAGGTGCTTACCTGCTATGGTCATGTGAGCAGGGGCTTTGAGTATCCTATGCTTAAGTTCGTGGTACTGTCGGAGACGGATATTTTCGGTGCTGAGAAAAAGAAGAAAAAGAAGCGCAAGCTTTATCAGGGTCAGAAAATTAATGATTTTCATGAGTTGAAGGTAGGAGACTATGTGGTTCATGAGACCCACGGACTGGGTATTTATAAGGGTATCGAGAAGGTGGAGATGGAACATGTAGTCAAGGACTATATTAAGATAGAATACCGGGACGGCGGTAATCTCTATGTGCTCGCCACCGGACTGGATGTGATTCAAAAATATGCTTCTTCTGATGCCAAGGCACCTAAGCTAAACAAGCTGGGAGGCAAGGAATGGGAGCGCACCAAGACCAAAGTTCGTTCCGCTGTCAATGAGGTGGCCAAGGACTTGGTGGAGCTTTATGCGGCAAGACAGCAGTCGGAAGGTTTCCAATATGGTAAGGATACCGTGTGGCAGCGTGAGTTTGAAGAGATGTTTCCCTTTGAGGAGACGGAGGATCAGCTCATGGCCATTGCGGACACTAAGGCGGATATGGAGAGCAGCCGCATTATGGACCGTCTGGTCTGCGGTGATGTGGGTTACGGCAAGACGGAGATTGCGATTCGAGCTGCTTTTAAGGCGGTGCAGGAGGGCAAGCAGGTAGTGTATCTGGCGCCTACTACCATTCTTGCGGGCCAGCACTATAATACTTTTGTGCAGCGTATGAAGGATTTTCCGGTGCGGATTGATTTGCTCAGCAGATTCCGTACCGCTGCGGAGCAGAAGAAAACCATTGCCGATTTGCAAAAGGGATTGGTAGATATTGTCATAGGAACGCACAGAGTGCTCTCAGCAGATGTGCAGTTCAAGGATTTGGGACTTTTGATTGTAGATGAGGAACAGCGCTTCGGCGTGGCTCATAAAGAGAAGATAAAAAAGCTGAAGGAAAATGTGGATGTGCTGACTCTTACTGCAACGCCAATTCCCAGAACCCTTCACATGAGTCTGATTGGTATCCGTGACATGAGTGTGCTGGAGGAAGCTCCTGAGGACCGTCAGCCTATTCAGACTTTTGTGTGTGAGTACAACGAGGAGATGGTTCGCGAGGCAATCTCCAGAGAACTTGCTCGCGACGGTCAGGTATATTATGTATACAACAGGGTGAATGATATTTCGGATATGGCAGCAAAGGTGCAGGCATTGGTGCCGGACGCAGTGGTGGCATATGCCCATGGTCAGATGAAGGAACATGAGCTGGAGCGTATCATGTATGATTTTGTAAACGGTGAGATTGATGTTTTGGTGTCTACTACCATTATCGAGACCGGTCTGGATATTTCCAATGCCAATACCATGATTATTCATGATTCGGACAACATGGGGCTTTCGCAGCTTTATCAGCTTAGGGGACGTGTGGGTCGTACCAATCGTACTGCTTATGCATTTCTTATGTATAAACGGGACAAAATGCTTAAGGAAGTGGCAGAGAAACGTCTGGAGGCCATCCGCGAGTTTACAGAGCTTGGCAGCGGATTTAAGATTGCCATGCGAGATTTGGAGATTCGCGGAGCAGGTAACCTTTTGGGCATGCGCCAGCACGGTCACATGGAGGCTGTGGGATATGATTTGTATTGCAAGATGCTCAATGAGGCTGTTTTGAAATTAAAGGGTGGCAGTGCTGCACTGAGTGCCGATCAGGATTCCTTTGCTACGTTGATTGATTTGGATGTGGATGCATTTATTCCGCCCAGCTATATTGTAAATGAGGTGCAAAAGCTAGATATTTACAAGCGAATAGCCGGTATTGAAAACGAAAAAGAACGGGATGACATGCGGGATGAACTGCTGGACCGCTTTGGCGAGATTCCTCAGTCTGTAGATAACCTTCTTAGTATTGCATTGATCCGTGTGGCAGCGCACAAGTTGTATCTTACAGAGATTAAGGGGAAAAATGAGAGGATTGTATTTACCTTTAAGGCAGATGCAAATATCAATCCGGCGGGGATTCCTACCGTGTTGCAGAAAGTGGGCAGAGATTTGTCTTTTACGGCTTATGGTAATCCACACTTCACTTATAAGTATAAGAAGACCGGACTTTTGGAGAAAGATGCAGAACTTCTTTTGACTAAAACAAAGGAACTTTTACAGGAGATGAGTACTGTCTTATAACGAGGAGGCATTCATGTACGAAAGATATGAGAAGACAGGCAGTTATATTTTGATGGGAATGATGGTTGTCAGTCTGTTGGTATTGATGTATTTGGGATTATACAATCATCCCACGGGCGATGACTACTATTATGCGGTGACCACTAAGCGTGCGTTGGAGGAGACAGGAAGTGTCTGGCAGATGCTTGTTGCTGCGGCACAGGGAGTGGCAGACCAGTATGTATGCTGGCAGGGGACCTATTCTGCAATGTTTTTAATGCATCTGCCGCCCAATGTGTTTGGAGAAAACGGATATAAGCTGGTGACTGCTCTGATTCTTTTCCTTTATACGGGCGGTGTGTTTTATTTGTTTAAGCCTGTTTTACGTGATGTTCTCAAAGGGTCAAAGTATATGTGGTGCGCAGTGTCTGCCATATTTGTGCTTTTGACTATACAAACGGTTCCTTTTAAGGGAGAATCCTTCTTTTGGTACAATGGTTCCATGTACTATACAGGATATTTTTCAATTACACTCTTCTTCTTTGGCGCGATGTGCCGATATCTGATTTCAGGCAGAAAATGCTATCTGCCAATACTGATGTTTCTTGCAGTTTTTCTGGCAGGCGGAAATTATGTGTCTCTGTTGCCGGCGATTTTGATTACTGCGGTGATTGGAGATGCGTTGTTTAGAAAACACTCCAAGAAGGCGTGGAGCATTGGAGTGATATTGGTATTAATGTTAGGTGGCCTGGTGGTCAGTGCTATGGCACCGGGGAATCAGGTTCGTGGCGAGGGCAGTGTGGGAGATATTTCTGCATTCAAGGCGATAGTTCTTTCTATTTGGCAGAGCCTGTCTTATCTGGAGGCGTGGATTGACAGATGGTGGCTGATAGCGGTGATTTTGCTGACTCCTTTTTTCTGGCAGACTTACAAGCACATTAAGTTTACATTCCGGTTCCCGGTTCTGGTGGTGGGATTTGTGCATGGAATCTTTTGTTCCATGTCCTGTCCGACGTTTTATGCGCAGGGAAGTACCGGGCCGGCCAGAGCCATGGCTGTTGTATATTATGGCTTTATGTTGTCTACACTGGTGAATTATTATTATCTTTTGGGTAATTTGTATCAGTGGTGGCAGACGCGGGTTGTGTTGAAAGAGGAGCCTTACGGGGAGAAGAGTTGGTTGCGTAAGAGGACGCCCCTGATTCTGGTGTCGGGTGTGTTGGTTTTTCTATGTGCTGCCCAGATTTATTCCGGTGAAATGAGTGAGTGCAGTTCCGTGCAGGCTGTGCAGGTGCTCTATAGTGGAGAGGCTGCTGCATATGAGCAGGAATATCAGGAACGGCTCAGGGTGCTGGAGGATGACTCCGTGCAGGAAGTTGTATTTAAGCCTTACGAGTACCAGCCGGCAATGCTTTATGTGGGAGATTTTACCGGTGATGTGACCAATGAAAATAATATAGAAATCGCCAAATACTTTAACAAAGAGAGTATTAAGGTGGAATTTTTGGACTGAAAAAATGTTATCTTCTTATCAGAACAGGTTATGTAAATAAATGACTGATAAGGAGGTAATTATTATGAAGGGATATTATACAGCAAACGGTTATATGGGATTGGTAGAAGGTAAGTATATCCTTTTTGTATGTGAGGAAGAATATAGAGAGTTTATGGAGTAGTCAGAGGTGAAATCTGCATGAATAAATGTGATAACAATCTGGAAAAAGTGATGCAGTGGTGCATACCGGTTATTGTGGTAGTTTTGGGGGCCGTGTTGCGACTTGTCTTTTTGGGAAGTATGCCGGGGGGCATGCATCAGGACGAGAGTTTTGTGGCGTGGAATGCCTTTGCCATCTTTCATGAGGGCATGGATTCAGCAGGACATGTTCTTCCGGTATATATGGCGGATTGGGGTGATGGGCATAGTGCGCTTTATGTATGGCTGACAGTGCCTTTAGTGGCTCTGAATGGTGGACACATTACACCTTTTTTGAGCCGTCTGCCTCAGGCAATCGTAGCAATTTTTACACTGATGGCGGTCTATGGAATTGTGAGGAGACTGATTAATCGCGAAGCTGCTCTTTGGAGTATGTTTTTATTGGCAATTTGTCCCTGGCATATAATGATGTCCAGATGGGGGCTGGATGCCAATCTGGCGCCCGGATTTTTGATGGTTGGGTTGTATTTCTTTGTAAGAGGGCTGGAGAAAGAACCGTATTTGTTGGTATCTGCATTTTTTTACGGTCTCTGTCTGTATTGTTATGCCATTGTCTGGCTGGCGGTACCCATAGTGTTGTTTTTGCAAATTATATACGGACTTTTTCATAAAAAGCTGCGCGTGAGCAAATGGAGTTTGTTGTCTGCGGGGCTACTTTTCGTAATGGCATTACCGCTTTTATTGTTCGTAGCGGTAAATCAGGGATGGATTGCACAGATTGAATTGCCCTTTATGACCATACCTGAAATGGGAGGTTATAGAGGTAGCGAGATTGCTATCAGTATTCAGCAGATTTTGACAAACCTTAAGACGACACTTTCTCTGTTGTGGAATCAAAATACGGGGGCGCCCTATGACATTTTACTGCCGTGGGGGTTGTTTTATGATATTGGTCGTGTATTTATCATTTTTGGAGCGGTTTGCCTTGTGGTAAAAGTGGTAAGAAGCCTCTGGAAAAAAGAGTATGCAGGGGAAAATTTTTTGTTTATACAGCTTTTGGCGGGTGGAATTGTATGTATGATGGTGACCGCAGTATTGCATCAGGTGAATGCACTATATATTCCGTTGGTACTCTGCGAAGGGTATGGCGTATGGCAGCTGGTAATGTTTTGCAGGAATCGTAAGGAAGTATTCGGAAAGTTTTGTGTGGTCTTGACGGTTGTTGTTTATCTGATGTGTCTTGTGGGTTTTCAAAAGGATTATTATACAGACTATCGTCAGGTAGCAGATGCTTATTTTGGTGCAGGACTTTCGGAGTGTGTGGAGTACGCATTGGAGGTATGTGAGGAGGCCGGTTTTGATACCATTACTGCTGAAAAGGGAGCGCAATGGCCGAGATTGCTGCTGTATACGGAAACTTTGCCTTCTGAGTATCTTAAGTCAGTAGTATATGATGTGGCGCCGGCACCGGCAAGTTTTGAGGTGAATGATATTTTGATTCGTACACGTATTGATTATGAAAACCTTTCACAGGATAGTGTTTATATTATTTATTTTATTGATGAGGATACGTTTGCTCCGGAGTTTGATATTGTCAAATTCGGAGACTGGTATGTGGCTGTGCCCAAGACGAAATAAAGTAACTTTTGTGAAATGTTGAAGAATTTTATAGACAATCTTAAGAAATTTTTAGAGGTACGTCGGTTGCAATAATGACCTTGGAATGATAGAATGACAATGAGTTTATGTTAACCAGGAAGCAAGGAGGAGAAACATTGAAAGCAAAGAGATTACTGGCGATAATTATGAGTGTAGTCATGATTGCTACCTCAAGTAATTTGGCGCTGGATGCAGAGGCTGCAAACAGTACAGCAGATGTTGTGACTGTTGCAAGTGCAGAAGGCACAGGTACAGGTGACGGTAATGACATAGGAACCTTTGATGGTGGTGATGTGACCGGACCGGATCTGGTAATTGAAAATGACCATTTTGGTGTAACTTTTAATGGTACATTGAAGATTAAAAACGGATTGAGCAAGACTGATATCAAAGGAGATTTGAAACTTCCTGCGGAGGCGGTAACGATTCCTTTGGGTATTTTTGACAAGAATACAAAGGTGAAATCACTTGCTGTTCCGGAGGACAGTAAATTGACTACCATTGAGGCGGGAGCATTTGAGGAAACCTCTCTTAAGACATTGACGATTCCTAAGGATGTGACCGAAATTGCAGACGAAACTTTTAAAAATTCCAACATACAGAGAATTACTTATGCAGAAGGAAGTAAGCTGAATAAGATTGGTGAGGAAGCTTTTGCCGGAAGTGATTTGGTGAGCATGGTGATGCCCGGTGAGGCCAAGGTGATTGGAGCTGCTGCATTCAGCGGCTGTCTGTCCTTGCAGTCCTTCTCGTTGGTAAATGTAGAGACCATTGAAGCGAATGCGTTTAAGAGCTGTAGTGGTTTGAATGTTTTTGCATGGGGAGACAAGCTGACTTCCGTAGGAAATAATGCGTTTCAGGGAGCAGGTCTTGAGAAGATTGAGCTGAATAATGAGTCAGGAGCAAACATTACTACCTGGGGCAGCAATGTATTTGAGAAGTGTGAGTATCTGACAAGAGTTGTTTTGCACAGAAATATGACAATTGTTTCTGAGGGTATGTTCAAGGATTGTACGGCTCTTAGTTATGTGTCACTTCCTGAGAATTGTACAGTAATCTCTGAGGAAGCATTTTCCGGTTGTGTAGCATTGAACAGAGTGACCATTCCCTCTAAGGTGGGAGTGATTGAGGCTAAGGCATTTGCCGGTTGTCAGGAACTGGCTGAGGTTACTATTGAGCAGCGTGGAGACAATGGTAACGCTGAGAGTAATATTATTCTGGCTGAGACTGCTTTCCCTCAGAAGACTATGACCATGAAGGGTTATGACGGAACCGTTGAGGATTATGCGGACAGAAAGGGCTATACATTTGTAAGCCTGTTCCCTACATATACATTGACGATTGATGTAAATGATGATGAGTATGGTGAGGCTACTCTTTCCAAGAAGAGTGCAAGACAGGGAGATGTGATTGAGGTAACAGTTACCCCTGCAGAAGGTTATCGACTGAAGGCTTCTACCTTTAAGTATAATGGTAATGCCATTGATACTTTGGTGGAAGAGGCTGAGGGCAGTCAGGTATTTAGCTTTGTAATGCCCAATGAGAACGTAAGTGTTGAGGTTGATTTTGAGAAGACCAGCGTTTCTTATGGTAAGCTGAGTCCCAGTTTTGTTCAGACCAATTCCCAGATGATTTATACATGGGACAAGACGAACAACACTTTAACTTTTGATAAAGCAGGTCTTTCTGCGAAATTGGTAGTAAAGGGTGCCAAGAGCAATCCCGGAAGCTGGATGTTTGACTATGCCAGCAAAGATGCCAAGGTTGCAGTGATTGGAACAGACGGTGTGATTTATGCACGTGGTAAGGGTACGACAACCATTACCGCTACATTGAAGAGTGATTCTACCAAGAAAGTTTCCTTCAAGGTAACAGTCAACGCAAATGCAAGTATTGATAAGGTGAAATTGAAGTTTTCTGATTTGGGTAAGGCCAGACAGTATAACGAGACAATTGATGGAGAAGATTTTTCAGTCATTCAGTATACGAAGAGCAATCTGGCAAAGTCAGGCAAGGATTTCAAAGTAACTGTAAATGCAACTTCCGGAGAAGATGAGACCAGCTTGTTTGTAAACTCCGATTGGAAGACTGCCAATGAGGACATTGCGTATCCGGAGGCAGAGAGCTCTATTGATAATACCAATAAGATTTTGGTGAATAAGGGTGTGACCGGTGAGACTGCTATTACCGTGACAACAACCAATGGTCAGACCGGTAAAAATAAAGTGGAGTATGATAAACAGAGTTTTATCATCCGTGTAATCGATGTAACTCCCAGGTTGATGCAGAATACACTGACACTGAATACCCAGTGCACTACAGGAACAAAGTTTGATTTGTTATCCGTGTATGGTTATGAGGTAGAAACAACCGGCCTGGAAGTGGTAAAAGAAGTAAAAGAAGGTACTATCACCGAGTATGAGCCCAACAGTTATGTTGCGGTTAATTATGCAAATGGTGCGTTCTATATGACCCTTACCGAAGAAGGTAAGGCTGCCGTAAAGAAGAAAAGTGGTGATATCAGCTACAAAAACATGTATATTCAGGGTGAATATACTTACAACACGGGCTATGGAAAGGTTACAGAGGTATTCCGTACACCGATTAAGAATTTAGTGCTGACTCAGAAGGAATTGAAACCTTCCGTTAAGTTGAAGGGTAAGCTGAATCTGTTCTTTAATGGCAGAGCAAGTGTTGAAGAGTGCGGAGAGGTTGTTATTACCCAGAGCTTAAAGGATTTGAAGGTTGTAAAGTATGAGCTGGTATCTGCGGCAAATTATAAAGAAGAAGGCTCTGAAGAGGTGGATTCTTTTGCCAATAACTTTAAGGTGACTGCTGCAGGTGTAATCAGCCGTACCGAGAATGATTTGATGAAGGACGAAAAGGGAAAGGCAATCGTTTCCGGTTATATAAAGATTACTTATGACGGATATGAGCCCTGTTATGCAAAGATTACCATTCCCACAAAGAATACCAAGCCTGCGTATGTGCTTTCTAAGACAAAGGCAACGGTTAATGCTTATAGTGATGGTTATGGACTGAAAATACAGTTGCTTGAGAAAAAGAGTAAGAAGGCATTATCTCTTGCAAATCTAAGTGCATTAAGCTTTGATGAGTCCTCCTCCGGAACAACAACCGGTTTGTTTGAGGAATTGAATACAGAGGCAGCAAAGGCATCTGATACCATCACCCTTCAGATTAAGAATGCACAGAAGGGTAAAGCGGTTATCAATGTTGAGATGGATAGCTGGAGTGAACCTATGAAGTTTACATTCAATCTGAATGTTACTTCTAAGGCGCCGACAGTAAAGGCGAAGCCTGCTACCATGACTTTGAATAATCTTTGCGTTGGTCAGGAAGCATCCACAAAGCTTACTATAAATCAGGATGATGCAGAGCTGGTTGGTATGTCAGATATTATGTTTGCAGGAAAGGCAGCTTTGGCGTCGGATGCGGACAAAATCCAGTTTGCTTACTCTGATGGTAAGTTATATGCATATGCGGATGAAACAATTGCAAAGGGCAGCTACAAGTTTAAGATAACTCCCGAAATTGCTTATAGCAACGGCAAATCAGAGGATGCGAAAGCTTTTGCAGTTACGGTAAAGGTAGTAGACAGTAAGCTGACAGCCAAGTTAAAACCTGCAACTGTTTCTTTGAATAACAATTATGCAGGCAGAGAAAGTGTTAGAACAACTTACACCATCAAGAATTTCCCGTCAGGTGGAGATATCCATATTTTGGATAAAGATGTTGTGATTGAAGGTAAGAATGCAGCGGCAGACAATGTTCTTTCCGATTTGGTATTCTCGTTTGATTCTAATGAGTGTGCGATTAATGTGAGTCAGACGGATACAGTGAGATCGACAGGTACGTATAAGTACACCGTATCTGGTTTAAAAATGCTGGTTGAAGGTGCAGAAGTAGAGATTCAGCCTTTTGTGATTGGTGTGAAGATTATCAAGACCAATCCCAAGCTGACTGTTAAGGCAAGTGGTTCCATGAATCCGGGCAATAGCAATTCCGGTATCGTTTACAAGCTGGTTACAAAGAACGTCAGTGCAAATATTGAATCTCTGGTAATTAAGGAACTGAATACTACCAGTGGTTTGAACAAGCCTTATGATGAGTTGGTACATTTTAAGGTGGGCGATATTGTTCTCAATGATAGGGGCGGTATTGAAAGTGTTGAGATTCTGGCAAAGGATACCGTAACACTGGATGCCAAGAAGACTTATAAGTTGCGTATCGGTGCGGTTATTGCAGGTTCCGGAGTAGGAGATGAGCCGCTTTGGACCAGTGACTTGAAGATTACACCCAAGCAGGTATTGCCTAAGATTAAGACGGATGTAAGTGAAGCAACTTTGTATGCCGGTGTAGCGATGAATCATCCCAAGCGTTCTCAGGAGGTATTGATTACCAAGACCACCCAGAAGGATGCTGAGATAGCAAGTGTTGGTTTGGCAAAGAATACACCTGATAATATCAAGAAGGCATTCAAGGTAACATTTGATCCTGAGACCCAGAAGGCTAAGATTACGTTGTTGAGACCGGACCTTTTGAGACCTAACACAACTTATACAGTTACCATGGAAGTGAAAACCATTGGACAGATGGCAAATACTGCAGGTCCTCAGTTCACCATGAAGGTTAAGGTTCTTAACTAAAAATGAAATAAGTTTATAGCAAGATACGACAGGTCGCAGTACTCAAAAGGGGCTGCGACCTATTTGTTTAATTTTGTAGAAAAAATTGGATATTAGAGAGAAATATAGTATAATGAGGATATAAAATTTACAGGGGGAATTACAAGATGGAGAAGTTTAGACTAGCAAGGCTGTCTAAGGAAGAAAGAAGAGAATTTTATCAATCCAAATACGATTACTATAGTTCTTTTAATACCCGTATGGTTGTAGTGTCGGTTTTGGCATATCTCACATTTTTCTTCACCGATTGTGGTATATTCGGGAGATTTGCCTATGAGACGTTGTTGTCTCGTACAATTGTGATTATTCCCTTTTTGGGATACTTATTTTTGACTCGGAGAACAAAGGATTACAGGATAATGGTAACCTGTTCTTATCTGATGATACATATCATAATATGGTGCACAGATTGGGCGACTTATTTGTTGCCCGACAGGCAGTTTGCAATAGCCGGAATGATTATTATGAATCTTATATTTGTATGTGCCGGTTTTGCAGCACCGTTTAGCTATAGTATGATAGCACACATTTTTTTGATAGTGGATATTGCGGTGGCGAATATATTCATTCAATATGATGAACTTCAGATGATGTATATGTTTAACATACCTTGTATAGTTGCTGTTGGAGCCATGCATCACATGATGCAGGGGGTATATTTGGAGCAGTATCTTACGAAAAACAAGCTTGAAAATCTAATTGTACATGATCAGCTAACGGAAGTTCATAATCGTAATATTTTGAAGGGACTTAGTGATGGTAATACCGGTGAATTAATACGTTTTGCCGGAGTGGATGTAAGTATGTTGTTGATCGATATTGATTTCTTCAAGAAGGTAAATGACACTTATGGCCATGAAGCAGGTGATAAGGTGTTGATATATCTGACGCGGATTTTGAAAAATATTGTACGCGGAACGGATTATGTTATTCGATGGGGCGGCGAAGAATTTTTGATTATAATGCCGGGTTGTACAGAGGAACAGGCGTTTCGAGTGGCAGAGAAAATAAGAGAAAAGGTGGAATTAAGCGATAATGGAATCTGCAAGGTGACAATTTCTGTAGGTGTTGCGCCTTACAAGGGTGGAGATTATCATATTGCAATAAAGAATGCAGATGATGCTTTGTACAAAGCAAAAGGTAGCGGTAGAAACAAAGTGGTTCTTTATGAAGCTACCTGATAGATGATAGGGAAAACCTGTATGAGGAATGTTAGTATATTTCTTGTACAGGTTTTTTAATATTTTAGAAACATATCCAAAATATTATTCAAACAAATAGAAGGTAAGTTATGTATAATCCATTGAGATGATTACGCAGAAAAGGAGAAACAATATGGATGAAAGGGTGGTGATGTTATATAAATACCGGAATAGAACGGATGCTGAATAAAGCGGTAAATTTTAATTGACTTTTTCACTATATTATTATTTACTATAGAGGTAAGGATAAATAGGAATTTCAAGATACGGAAATCGGGAGTATTGGTTGTAGAGTGGACAAGTATCTACAGAATAAGTATCTGCATAATGAACGGAGGAAGATGATATGAAACCACAAAGAGGCGTTGTCAAGGACGGTATTTATCGTAATGAATTTTTTAAGATTGCTTTTCCTGTAATGGAAGAGGGTATCTTAGATGACCGTACCAATTATGATCAGTTGAAAAACGGAGGTATGCCGGTGACAGAAGTTGGCTCCGAGCTGGCAGATGGCATTCTTACCTATGAAGAAATGGAAAAGGTCTTTATGGGAAGAAATCGTGATTTCGCTATGTATAATGCAGAATACAACATTTCTATTGTGGTACAGTTCGATAACATGAAGATAGTGCATGGATGTAATAAGACAGTGGATGAATATATTGAAGGGCTGAAAAATCAAAACGAGCGGGCAAATCCACAGGTGGAGACATCAGTAGAGTCCATTTGGCTTGGATGGTCTGAGTATAAAAGACTGACTGTGTTGCTTGGCGGAGCACACTACAATTATTATTTAAGACAGCAGGATGAATATATGATTTGTGTTGCTTACGCAAGCCATGAAAACAATTATAATTATACCGGAAGAGACGAATTCGAAATTTCTGTTTTTGAGTAAATAATTAGGTATAAAATACCTCCGTTTACAGATACTAGTTTCAAACGCTAGAATTTGTAAATGGAGGTTTTTTTATCCTCCGTTAGAATAGGAGGCTTTATGAAAGCAACAGGTATCGTTCGTCGTATAGATGATTTAGGTCGTATTGTAATTCCCAAGGAAATTCGCAGAACCCTTCACATTCGCGAGTCTGATCCACTTGAAATATATACAGACAGAGAGGGGCAGATTATTTTGAAGAAATACTCACCCATCGGTGAGATGACTACATTTGCAAGGCAGTATGCGGAAAGTTTGGCACAGGTATCCGGTCATGCGGCAGTGATTGCAGACAGAGACCAGTTTATTGCGGCAGCAGGTGGTTATAAGCAGCTTGTGAACAAATCTGTAAGTCGTCAGTTGGAGGAAAAAGTGAACAAGCGAGAGACTTTTCTGGCGGCAAGAGGTGACAGGAATTTTATTCCGGTTTGCGATGATGGAGAGAATGACTATATGCATCAGGCAGTGGCTCCCATTATTTGTGAGGGCGACATCATAGGAAGTGTAGTGCTTCTGGATAATGATAATCGTGGAAGAATGGGTGAAGTGGAGCAGAAGCTGATCCTTTCTGCAGCGGGTTTTCTTGGCCGTCAGATGGAGCAGTAAAGGGTATAGGATCAAAACAGCTCATGGCAAGGTCTTTGCAGACTTTGTCATGAGCTGTTTTGATTTCGCAAAATGTTATTATTTTAAGTGTGCAACTATTTCTCACCCATTTGGTCGAGAAGTTCCAGTTTTACATCATAAAGCTTTTTGGAGAGGTCTACATATACCTTGTGAGGGTTTACGAGACGTCGGGTCTCATCCCAGAGGGTGTTTAATTCATCCTGACAGTATGCGCGGATATCCATGACCTTCGGGGAGGTGTAGATGCATTCACCTTTTTTGAAAATATGCTTCATAAGGGGGCGCATGGTATAAGTGCCGCCCTTTAATTTGGTCTTTTTCCAAGGCTCCTGAGGGTCGAAGAGGAGCAAGTCATCCGTTTCGTTGTATACCTCATCAGCAAGACAAATCAAATCGGCCTTCAACTTTCCGGATTCTTTTTCATAAATTCTATAAATAATTTTGTTGCCGGGGTTGGTAACCTTTTCGCTGTTTTCGGAGAGCTTAATCTTGGGGATGAAGTTACCATTCTTGTCCTGAATAGCAGCCAGCTTATAAACGCCTCCGAAGGAAGGGTTGTCCTTGGCAGTAATCAGGTTGGTACCTACGCCCCAGGAGGTGATGGTTGCACCCTGTACCTTCAAGCTGTCGATTAAGTACTCGTCCAAATCATTGGAAGCAGAGATGACTGCGTCGGTAAATCCGGCAGCGTCCAGCATTTTGCGAGCTTTTTTGGACAGATAGGCAAGGTCGCCGCTGTCCAGACGAATTCCATAGAAGCTAAGAGGAATTCCGGCTTCGCGCATTTCGGTAAATACTCTGATGGCGTTAGGGACACCGGATTTTAAGGTGTCGTAGGTGTCTACCAAAAGAATACAAGCAGAGGGGTACATATCTGCGTAGGTTTTGAATGCAGTATACTCATCAGGGAAACTCATAATCCAGCTGTGAGCATGGGTTCCCTTTACAGGCACATCAAATAATTGTCCGGCCAATACATTACTGGTGCCTACGCATCCGCCAATCATTGCAGCTCTTGCGCCGTAAGTGCCGGCATCGGGGCCCTGCGCACGACGAAGACCAAATTCCATAATTCCGTCACCGCGAGCTGCAAAGCAGACTCTGGAGGCCTTGGTTGCAATCAGACTCTGGTGATTGATAATATTCAAAATAGCAGTTTCGACCAGCTGTGCCTCCATGATGGGAGCGATTACTTTAATCATGGGCTCTCGGGGGAACATGACTGTTCCTTCCGGAATGGCATAGATGTCACCGGAGAATTTAAAATCCTTCAGATAATCTAAAAAGTCCTGTTCAAAAATACCAAGAGAAGCCAGATAATCAATGTCTTCCTTGCTAAAGTGAAGCTCTTTGATATACTGAATAACTTGCTCTAAGCCTGCGCAAATGGCATATCCGCCATCACAGGGATTGCTGCGATAAAAAGCATCAAAAATAACGGTTTCGTTTTGGTCCTTGTTCTTGAAGTAGCCCTGCATCATGGTGAGCTCATAGAGGTCGGTCAACAGGGTAAGATTTTGTCTGTCCATTTGTCCCTCGTTTCTGCTGTTCCTGTTTCTGACAAGACAGCTGTAAATTTAAATGTAATATTATACTAAAACAGGTGAAAATACAAGTGTATTTTACTCTGTAAGATTTTCGGCTATATCTGTGACTTTATTCACAACGACACGGTTTCTTCCTGCAGTCTTGCCTTCATAAAGCAAACTGTCTGCTATGCATAGGAGATTGTCCGGGCCGGAACCGTCGTTTTCTGTCACACCGATGGTTATGGTTACATGGATGGTCTGACCTTCAAAGGGAATAGCCAGGTTGGCGATGGCGTTACGTAAATTTTCCAATACTTGTTCGCTTTCAGGCAAATCGGACTGTTCCAGTACCATGAGGAATTCTTCGCCGCCCCATCGGGCCACAAAACCATATTTCCTGAGGTGAGATTTCAAAGTCAGTGCAACTTGTTTGAGTACAACGTCACCGCATGCATGGCCGTAGGTATCGTTTATTTTCTTGAAAAAATCAATGTCAGCGAGAGCCACGCATAAAGGGGTATTGCTCTGGGCTGATTTTTGAAGAGCCAGCTCTAATTTCCGGTTGGCGCAGCGGCGGTTATACAGACCGGTCAGTCCGTCCTGGTCTACCATGGTACGTAGAGAACGGTGCATGGATTGTATGGACAATCCGATTTCACCCAGTTCATCATTGCGTTTCAATACGCTTTCCGGGAGAGCGGCATCCAGATTGCCAGCGGATACGGCAGATACGTAGTTACGTATTTTAACCAAAACATTAACCAGATTTTTGGTATAGCGAGATATACCAAACAACATAATAACAATCGTAATGCATATGGCAAGCAACAGGGGATACAGACAACTTTGAACAGTCTGGTCCACTTCTGCACGGGGCTTTTCGATAAAGAGCATTCCTACATTGCTGCCATCAGAATTCGTTAATGGAACATAGTAAGAAAAATAGGTCTGAGTATTAACAAGAGCATTGTTGTAGAATTGTGCGTTTCCGGTATACAGAACATCATTTAGTATGGTTTCTGCAGCACGTGTTCCGATGAAACGCTGATTATCGGAGCTTCTTATGGTGGTCAGGATGCGTGTGTCCTGATAAAACAAAGTCACATCCAATCCGGTATTATCGTGTATGCGGTCAATCAGAGAATAGTCGTATGTAATATCTGTTTCGCCTTTGTACAGACGTAACGCCTGGTCTCCGCGCAGTTCATAGTCGCCGGGATAGACTGTATCGAGGAGTGTGATTGTATTGGATGCTACATATTGCAGTTCCAGTTCGACTTCATCATACATGGCCTGAGTGAAAGTATGACTGCCTAAAACTACAATCAGACAACCTAAAATCAGCAGTGGAATAATACTGATGGGTTGAAGGGTATGTGAAATTTTACCTCTGCGACTGGATTGCATAGAAAACCTCCTTTATCGAATTGTACAAAACACCACTTTAATTATACTCCTTTGTCGGTTAAAAGCAAGAAACGTCCAAATAATATTTTGTACTTGACATAAAATGATACTAAGATTAATGTAAATAAAATATCTATTTTACAAAAAGGAGAATATCAGATCATGAAGTACTTAAGAAAAGTAGTATCAATGGTATTAATTATGGCAATGGTATTTGTGATGACAGGTTGTGGGGCTATGATGGAAAACTTGACAGCTACCACAACAGATCATTTGCAGAAACTGGTGGATGCATACAAAAACGGTGATATGGAGACCTTTAAAGCCGGTTTTGAAGACGATGATAAAATCCATTATATGCTGGATGCCGTGGGGGATACAGATTCTACCGGTATGAAGGGAGTATATCAGAAGGTTTATGAGCTGACTAAGGCGGCTGAGATTACAATCGTAGGTGTCAGCGAGGAGCAGCAAAGTATTAGTGATGAGTATATTACCATCAAGATAAAGACGGTTGATTTCTCAGAGGCGTTGCAGGAGGCGATGACTGCTGCCATGGAGGAAGGTGGAGAAGCTTTTGCAGATATGCCCGGCTGGATGATGGAGGCATTAAACACCGGTGGAGTATCTGTAGAGAAGGAATTTGATGTGCGCATCGATACTAACGGTGGATTGTATACAAAGACGCATAATGAGGAACTCTATGAAACCTTATTTGGCGGTTTTTACGATTATATTGCATATACAATGACTACCTGCACCGCAGAGGAGGGCTGCTCTTACCTGATGGCCAGCAAGGATGAGATTATCATCTCTTATGATGAATTCAGTGAATCTGTAGCCGGCTACGGGTTGACAGATGCAGATATTGATGCATATATTGCAGAGTTTATGTTTGAATATAAAGATCTTGATGGAGTGGCAGCAGGCGGTTATTGTGAAGATGAAGTGGTTACTCTGTATCAGATTGTGAATTATGAGGCAGCAAGTGCTTTTACTTTGCAGAGACTGGGAATTGTTTCCGGTGGTTCATATGATTACATTAGCTTGAATTCTACCATTAAGGGATTTGAGGCAGATGGTATGACTTGCGAGACTACCGACTTTGGTTCCGGTGTACTGACTAAAACTGAGAATTAAAAAATGTAAGCAATAGAGGTTGAGGGGATGAATGTGAAGTCTTTAAAGAAGTTATTCATTACAGTAGCAGTTATGTCAATTGTGTTTGTGCTGGCCGGTTGTGGTCTGTTTGGTTCGGATCCTACAGATTGTGTGCAGAAAATGTTGGATGCGTATACGTCCGCAGATGTGAAGGAATTTGCGTCATATTTTGAAGAAGATGACAGAATGCATTATTTGATGAAGGCGGTAGATGGTTCCGGGGCCGGAGAAATGCAGGAAATTTATGCGAAAGTATACGAGCTTACCCAAAATGCAGAGATTACCGTTGTAGGTCAGGGAACAGATAAAGATCGTGTAAAAGTAAAAATTAAGACGGTGGATTATTCGGATGCGTTCTATAATTCCATGATAACTGCAATGAAGGAAAGCGGAACAAAGTTTATGGATGCACCGGGATGGATGCAGGATGCTTTGAGCAAGCCGGGCAAAACGGTTGAGAGAGAGTTAGAAGTGCATGTAAAGCCAAATGGCAAGATGTATGATGCAAATTATAATGCGGAGTTCTTTGATGTGCTGACCGGTGGCTTTTATGATTATATCGGATGTACTATGGCCGGTTGTGTTGCTGATAGCAGTAAGGTTTATATGCTTGGCAATGCAGACAAAGTGATATATTCTTTGGACGAATATCGGGAAACGATTTCGGGTTCAGGAATGACCGCGGGTAATGTCAATGGTGTGATTACACATTACAAGGCAAAGTATGCGGGATTAGCAGGGGTCGAAGCAGGAGGCGTTTATACGGAACCTGTAGTAAGATTGTATGTGCTTGTAGATTATAAGCTTGCGACTACGAATAGTCTTGAAAAAATGGGAATAGTAGCAGGAAGCGCTACCGGTGATGTCAGTCTGAGTGCTTCGGTAAAAGGATTGCAGGCGAGTGGTTACAATTGTGAAGTTACCGATTTTGGTGTAGGTGTTGAATCAGAAGAGGATAAGTAACACAAAAACCTTGACAATCGGACTTTTTCGGATATATTATATAAGAAGTTGAATATTTACATTGAAATGCGATGACGAAGACAGTATCTGTTTTGAGAAAGGCCCAGCGAACCGGGGAGGGTGTGAGCCCGGTGCAAGTAGGAGAACAGAGAATATCACTTCTGAGCAGTTTGGACAAAAGCATTCTGTGAGTAGTCCTGACCGGAATCCCTCCGTTATGGGGAACCATATCACTCCCTGAAGGGAAGTATGTTGTAACAGGTGGTTAACGAATGCACAATGAAGGCTTCGTCCTATTACAGGACGGAGCCTTTACTTATCTTAAAGAAAGGATGAACAACATGTACAAGCAGGTATCAGCTAATCTGAACTTCGTAGACCGTGAAAAAGAAGTCCTGAAGTTCTGGAACGACAATGACATTTTTAAAAAGAGTATGGAGCATCGCAAGGAGGGTGAGACTTATACCTTTTACGATGGTCCGCCTACTGCTAACGGTAAGCCCCACATTGGTCATGTGGAGACCCGTACTATTAAAGATATGATTCCCAGATACCGCACCATGAAGGGGTATATGGTTCCCCGTAAGGCGGGTTGGGACACTCACGGACTTCCTGTAGAGTTGGAAGTTGAGAAGCTTCTTGGACTGGATGGCAAGGAGCAGATTGAAGAATATGGTCTGGATCCCTTTATCACCAAGTGTAAGGAGAGTGTTTGGAAATATAAGGGCATGTGGGAGGATTTCTCAGGAACAGTTGGTTTCTGGGCTGATATGGACAATCCCTATGTAACTTATGATGACAACTTTATCGAGTCCGAGTGGTGGGCACTTAAGACTATTTGGGACAAGGGACTTTTGTATAAGGGCTTTAAGATTGTTCCTTACTGCCCCCGTTGTGGTACTCCTTTGTCCAGCCATGAGGTTGCTCAGGGATATAAGGATGTAAAGGAACGTTCCGCAGTGGCACGTTTTAAGGTGGTTGGAGAAGATGCATACATTCTGGCATGGACTACCACTCCCTGGACTTTGCCCTCCAACGTAGCGCTTTGTGTAAATCCTGACGAGTCCTATGCAAAGGTAAAGGCGGCTGACGGCAATACTTATTATATGGCAGAGGCATTGCTTGATACCGTTTTGGGCAAGCTTGGCGATGCAGAGAACGGCGTGGCAGCTTATGAGATTCTTGAAAAGTATACCGGTAAGGATTTGGAGTACAAAGAGTACGAGCCTCTCTTCCTCTGGGCAAACGAGACCTGCGAGAAGCAGCACAAGAAGGCTTTCTATGTAACCTGTGACACCTATGTTACTTTGACTGATGGTACCGGTGTGGTACATATTGCACCTGCGTTTGGTGAAGACGATGCCAATGTAGGACGTAAGTATGACTTGCCCTTTGTACAGTTTGTAGATGGCAAGGGTGAGATGACCAAGGAGACCGACTACGCAGGAGTATTCTGCAAGAAGGCAGATTCCATGGTACTTACCGATTTGGAGAAGAAGGGACTTCTCTATGATGCTCCAAAGTTTGAGCATAGCTATCCTCACTGTTGGAGATGTGATACTCCTTTGATTTACTATGCTCGTGAGAGCTGGTTCATCAAGATGACTGCAGTAAAGGATGATTTAATTCGCAATAATAATACTATCAACTGGATTCCTGAAAATATCGGTAAGGGCCGTTTTGGTGACTGGCTTGAGAATATTCAGGACTGGGGTATTTCCCGCAACCGTTATTGGGGAACTCCGTTAAACATCTGGGAGTGTGAGTGCGGACATATGCATTCCATCGGAAGCCGTGAAGAGCTTTATCAGATGAGTGGTAATGAGGCGGCTAAGACTGTGGAATTCCATCGTCCTTACATTGATGAAATTACTATCACTTGTCCTGAGTGTGGCAAGAAGATGAAGCGTGTGCCTGAGGTTATCGACTGCTGGTTTGACTCCGGTGCAATGCCTTTTGCACAGCATCATTATCCTTTTGAGAATAAAGAAGTATTTGAGGCGCAGTTCCCTGCACAGTTTATTTCTGAGGCAGTGGATCAGACCAGAGGATGGTTTTACTCTTTGTTGGCAGAGTCTACTTTGCTGTTTAACAAGGCTCCTTATGAGAACGTAATTGTTCTGGGCCATGTACAGGATGAGAACGGTCAGAAGATGAGTAAGAGTAAGGGTAATGCGGTAGATCCTTTCGATGCACTGGAGGAGTTTGGTGCGGATGCCATCAGATGGTATTTCTACACCAGTTCTGCACCCTGGCTTCCTAAGCGTTTCTCCGGCAAGGCAGTTATGGAGGGACAGCGTAAGTTTATGGGTACTCTGTGGAATACCTATGCATTCTTTGTGCTGTATGCCAATATTGATGGTTTTGATGCTACCAAGTACACTTTGGAGTATGACAAGCTGCCTGTTATGGATAAGTGGCTGTTGTCTAAGCTTAACTCCGTAGTGGCTGAGGTAGATGATAATCTGGATAAATACAGAATCCCTGAGGCTGGCAAGGCTCTTCAGGATTTCGTTGATGAGATGAGTAACTGGTATGTAAGAAGAAGCCGTGAGAGATTCTGGGCGAAGGGCATGGAGCAGGATAAGATTAATGCTTACATGACTCTGTACACTGCATTGGTAACCATTTCCAAGGCAGCAGCACCCATGGTTCCTTTCATGACGGAGGACATCTATCAGAATCTGGTGAGAAGCATTGATGCAAATGCGCCTGAGAGTATTCATTTGTGCGACTATCCTGTAGTGGAGAAGTCCTATATTGATAAGGCTCTTGAGGATAGCATGGAGCAGGTACTGGATGCAGTTGTTATGGGACGTGCGTGTCGTAATGATGCCGCTATCAAGAACCGTCAGCCTATCAGCCGTATGTACATTAAGGCAGACTTTACTTTGGATTCCTTCTATACAGACATCATCAAGGATGAGTTGAACGTGAAGGAAGTGGTATTTGCTGATGATGTACGAGACTTTACCTCTTATGCATTTAAGCCTCAGCTTCGTACCGTAGGACCTAAGTACGGCAAGCAGTTAGGCGGTATCCAGAAGACGTTGGCTTCTCTGGATGGCAATGCAGCCATGGATGATTTGAACGCAAACGGTGCACTGAAGTTTGACGTGGACGGCGTGGCAGTAGAGCTTACCAAGGATGATTTGCTCATCGAGATGACCCAGAAAGAGGGTTATGTATCTTCCGAGGATCATGGTGTGACTGTAGTGCTGGATACCAATCTCACTGAGGAACTCATTGAAGAAGGTTTCGTATATGAGATTATCAGTAAGATTCAGACCATGCGTAAGGAAGCAGATTTCGAGGTGATGGACCATATCCGTGTGTCCTTGAACGGCAATGATAAGCTTTCCGAGATTGCTCAGAAGAATGCGGATGCAATCACCGGCAAGGTGCTTGCTGATGAGCTTACAAGCGGTAAGGATTTGGCTGTAGTTAAGGAATGGGATGTAAACGGCGAAGCTGTGACCATTGCAATTGAGAGAGTATAAGTTTTGAACAATAGGGCTGCATGCGGTATGCGTATGCAGCCTTAGATGTTTGGGAAAGTGAGAGCAGAGAAGGAAATGACAAAACAATATGAGGATATTCAGGCAATTGTAAAAATGGAAATTACAGAAGAGGATAGGAAGAGTGTCCGAAATAAAGTAAGATTATCGTTGGTTATATTGGTTATAATGTTGATATTGGTTGTGGTTATGCTGGCTTTATGGGTGACGGATTCTTCGAGGGTATGGCCTGTTATTGTTTTAACTTATTTTATGCTGGCCATTTATTATATTGTGAAACACAAAATTCAATCTAAGCTTTGGAGCAAATTAACTGTGGATTGCAGACCGGACTTATTTTTGCAAAGTTATCTTACCATATTGGAAAGAACCAAAAAAAGTAGATATTGGGAGATGCATCTTTATACCGTAGGAAATGCGTTGCTGTTTGCGGGAAGAAAAGAAGATACCAAGGCGTTGTTGGATTTGTTTTCCAAATATTGCCCGGATAGCAGGGGACGTATGTGCTTTACAATATTGGCGATATCTGTGGCCGGTATGGAGCAGAATAGGGAATGTTTGGCTATGCATGCCAAAAACTTAGAACAGTTGCTTATGCAGTCGAAAACCAATGCGAGATTCAAAGCGCTTGCACAGGAGACTATAAAGAGTGCAAAGAAATGGGAATTGGAGTTTAGCGGACGATTTGAAGAATTGCAGGATTTAATCGCGCAGGAACGTCCCCCCGTTGGGAATCTGCAATTAGTCAAACGCAATTACAATCTCTATAAAATAGCTATAGGATTGGGAAAAATGGAAGAGGCATCAGAGTATAAAAAGGTGGTTTTGGAAAAGGGCGGCACCACATTTTACAAATTAGAATTGATTGGCGGGAACGACTAAACGATGTTATTAAGAATATTGCTTGATGATAGCTTCAATGGTTTTTGGGGTCAAAGGATGGTCTTTGGTTTCAAAGGTGGTAATTAGTTGAATGGATGGAATAATGTTGTGAGATGTGTAAAGTTGTAGCTTGGAATAGGTGTTTTGTGCGTATACGGAGGAATCCATCATACCGAAATGTTCCCAATAGTATAGTTGTTGGGTGGAGGGATGTAAGATAGTAAAGTCGGGGTAAAGAACTGTTTCATCCAAGTGTAAGGCACATTCGTAACGAAAAGGAATTTTGTTGAGATATAAGAACATATCAATCATTGCCTCGGATTTCGAACGAAGAAGATTGCCGGAGACACTTTTATGAATACATTGTTCGGGATATAGTGGGTTGCGTTCATAAGAGGTGTTCATCCATTCTGTTGAATCCAGAGATTGAGGTGTAAAGTGTGGAGTGAGTAGATTTTGATATTGGGGAGAAGCAAGTAGTTGTTCTGATTTGGATTCAGGGGAGCGGTGTTTGAGGTAGAATTGATTGGCGAGGAGTTCATTTTCTAAGTCCTCCAATAGCAGAGATAAGTATTTTTTGATAGCCAGTTGTTCGGCTAGATGGCGGTTCTTCTTTGGAATGTAAGTCTTGGTATGCCCGTCGCTTTGATACCATTTTTGACAGGAACCGTTTTGGGCACAAATGAGTTTTCCGTCCGGCAATGTGCACATTTTCTTTTGGATGTCTGCAATTTTTTGCTTAAGTTGTGTAGTTTCAGATAAAACTTGATTGTAAAATATAATAATTCCTCCCTTCAAAATAAATAGTAAGCATATTAAAACACATTGAGGAAAAATGTGCAAGGGAAAATATGCAAGGAAAAATGATATTTTGTGGAAGAATAGATTGTGATAGAATTTGGGAAGGAATCTGCGTGATTAGAGGTGCGGGTCTATGCAGAATTTTGGTGTCTGGAGACCCGAAAATGCTAGAAATCTTATAGTTTTTTGGAGAGATTTGATTGCCTGCGGGTCTATGCTAGAAAAATGGCTGGTGAGACCCGGAAATTTGCTGTTTGGTGGGTCCCGTGACATGGAAAATTCGTATAGACCCGAAAGAGTCGATTTTACTCAAGATTTTGATGGACTTTGGTATGATTTTGGGTCTGGCGCCGAGATTATTTTGCATAGACCCGTTCATAAAAAGAGAGGAAAGTATGCGTCTCCAAAATACAAAAATATGTCATTAATATTGTGCGAAAAAGAAATTGATAAAAAAATAACAAAATTTACAAAAAACAGTTGGAATTTACCCCAATCCTTGGTATAATGTAACCTATCAGCAGGAAATCAAGCGGCTGCGAAGCAGACATTTGATTTCACCTGATAGGTTAACGAGCGCGGCGCAGCGGCGCGAGTAAATCAGCAGGAAATCAAGCGGCTGCGAAGCAGACATTTGATTTCACCTGTAAGGAAGCGAAAGGAGATCGCAATCTGATGGCTACAACTAAGACAACAACAACTAAGAAAAAAGCAGCGGCAGCAATGTTTGATAAGGAGCTTTTTAAGAGAAGCGTTCTTTATAATGTAAAAACTTTGTATCGCAAAAACATGGAGGAGGCTACTCCTCAGCAGATTTTCCAGGCGGTTGCACTGGCTATGAAGGACCAGATTGTAGATAACTGGATGGAGACCCAGAAGGCATACGAGAAGGAAGATTCCAAGATGGTTTACTACATGTCCATGGAGTTTTTGATGGGACGTGCTCTGGGTAATAATATGATTAATATGCAGGCTTACAAGCCCGCTAAGGAAGCTTTGGATGAACTGGGTATCAACCTGAATATGGTTGAGGACCAGGAGCCCGACGCAGCACTGGGTAACGGTGGTCTGGGACGTTTGGCAGCATGTTTCCTTGATTCCCTTGCTACATTGGGATATCCAGCATACGGCTGTGGTATCCGTTATCGTTACGGTATGTTCAAACAGGAGATTCGTGACGGTTATCAGGTAGAGGTGCCTGATAACTGGTTGAAGGATGGCAATCCTTTTGAGCTTCGCAGACCGGAG
>SVFL01000009.1 GCA_015056885.1 Lachnospiraceae bacterium | reverse complement strand
TTTCCTGCATGACCCCGGAAAATATACTAAGATTGGTGCAAAGCTTCCTAAGGGTGCTCTGTTGGTGGGCCCGCCCGGAACGGGTAAAACCTTGCTTGCCAAGGCAGTTGCCGGAGAGGCAAAGGTTCCTTTCTTCTCCTTGACAGGTTCCGATTTTATTGAGATGTATGTGGGTGTAGGTGCCAGCCGTGTACGTGATTTGTTCAAGGAAGCCACCAAGAATGCGCCCTGTATCGTATTTATTGATGAGATTGATGCCATTGGCCGTAGCCGTGATTCCAAGTATGGCGGTGGTAATGAAGAACGTGAACAGACACTGAATCAGTTGCTGTCAGAGATGGATGGTTTTGACAGTTCGAAGGGTGTATTGATTCTGGGTGCTACTAACAGACCGGAGATTTTGGATAAAGCGCTTTTGCGTCCCGGTCGTTTTGACAGACGTATTATTGTAGACAAACCGGATCTTAAGGGTCGTGTGGATATTCTGAAGGTTCATGCCAAGGGCGTGAAGATGGATGAGACGGTTGATTTAGATGCCATTGCGCTTGCTACCAGTGGTGCAGTGGGTTCCGACCTTGCCAATATGATTAACGAGGCTGCAATTAATGCAGTCAAAGAGAAAAGAGAATTTGTCAATCAGCAGGATTTGTTCAATGCGGTTGAGGTTGTATTGGTTGGTAAGGAGAAAAAGGACCGTATCATGAGTGAAAAGGAGCGAAAGATTGTCTCCTATCATGAGGTTGGTCATGCGTTGATTAGTGCCCTGCAGAAGAATTCCGAGCCTGTGCAGAAGATTACCATTGTGCCTCGTACCATGGGTGCATTGGGATATGTAATGCATGTGCCTGAGGAAGAAAAGTATTTGAACACGGAGGCAGAGCTTCGTGATTTGCTTGTAAGCCTTGTGGGTGGCCGTGCAGCGGAAGAAATTGTATTTGATACAGTAACTACCGGTGCGGCCAATGACATTGAGAGAGCGACTTCTATCGCCCGCAACATGGTAATTCGTTACGGTATGAGTAAGAAGTTTGGTTTGGTGAGTCTGGCTACAGTAGAGAGCCAGTATCTTGAGGGACGTATGTCCTTGACCTGTAGTGATGAAACAGCGGCACAGATTGATGCAGAGGTTGTTGCGATTATCAAGGAAAGCTATGAGAAGGCGCTTGAGATGCTTCGCGAGAACCGTGATGTGATGGATAAGCTGGCTGATTTCCTTATCGAAAAAGAGACAATCACCGGTAAGGAATTCATGAAGATTTTCCGTGAGGTAAAGGGTTTGCCTGAGCCGGAGGAAGAGAAAAAGGAAGAGAGCAAGACAGACGAAAATAAGACGGAGGTTTTGGAAAGCGAGAGCGAAGAGCCTAAGCCTGCAACCGAGGAGGTTGTGAATGAGGAACCTGTGAGCGAAGCTTCTGTAAGTGATGAGCCCACAAGTGAAACTTCTGCTAGCGGGGAGTCTGCAAATGAGATACCCGTAGGCGAGGAATCCATAAACGAGGATAATCGCCCTGTAGGAAGATTTTCTAACAGAACTTTGGATTAAGCAACAGATGAAATAGAAAGCACGATGTACTTTCCGGTGAATAGCCGGAATACATCGTGTTTTTACTAAAGAAAATCAATATGCGGAGCGTAATTTGCGGCCGTATTTTGAGGTTTTTCGTCTTAGCCGGACCTATACAGATGCAACAGCGCAGAATACATATCCTTTGGCAGAGGGAATTGAACTGAAGAAACTGGAGGGGATGTATTTTGATTTGAACTAACTAACAAAAATAAAGAGGATTGGTTCTATCATCCTGTTTTACCTGCGGTAGAATTGTGGTATGATGGAATTTGGATTGAAGTGGAGTCGCCCTATGCAGAAACGGCTATGGCAAGTCGTCTTCGAGCAGGTGAGATAGTAGCCATGCGTAAGTCTGACAAGGAAGTAAATTAGCCATATCTTTTTCCGGGTCTGTACCGTTTGGTTTATTATGGTGAGGACGGGGATTGTGTGATATCGGATGTTTTTGAGGTGCGGTAATGTTTGTGATTGAGGAAGAGTTAAAAAAGCTCCCGAACAAGCCGGGGGTCTATATTATGCGGGACCAGAGGGACACTATTTTGTATGTGGGAAAGGCCATCAATCTGCACAACCGGGTTCGCTCTTATTTTAGGGAGAACATCGGCAGAGGTCCGGCCATCGACAAGATGGTCTCTCTGATTGCGCGTTTTGAATATATTGTGACGGATTCGGAGCTTGAGGCGCTGGTGCTTGAGAATAATCTGATTAAGGAACATTCACCCAAGTACAATACGCTTCTTAAGGATGATAAGACTTATCCTTACATCAAAGTGACTTTAGGCGAGGATTTCCCCAGAATATTGTTTTCCCGTACCATGAAAAAGGATAAGTCCAAGTATTTTGGGCCTTATACCAGCGCGGGAGCGGTGAAGGATACCATAGATCTTCTGAATAAGCTTTATAATCTGAGAACCTGTAATCGCAACTTGCCCAGAGATATCGGTTTGGACAGGCCGTGTTTGAACTATCACATCAAGCAGTGCCTTGCGCCCTGTCAGGGGAATGTGAGCAAAGAGCAGTACAGAGAGCAGGTGGAGGGGGCGCTGTCTTTTTTAAATGGTAATTATAGCCCGATTCTTAAGGATTTGGAGAATAAGATGAAGGAAGCGGCTGAACATCTGGAATTTGAAGATGCGGCACGCTATCGGGATTTGTATAACAGTGTCAAATCTGTCTCTCAGAAGCAGAAGATTACGGACAGTGTGGGAGAGGATAAGGACATTATTGCTCTTTATCAGGATGAGAGAGAAGCCGTGGTCCAGGTGTTTTTTGTCAGGGACGGCAAGCTAATCGGCAGAGAACATTATTATATGACAAATGTGTCATTAAACAACAAGCCCGGCATATTGCAGGATTTTATCAAGCAGTTTTATGCAGGAACGCCCTTTTTGCCAAGAGAGTTGATGCTTCAATATGAGATAGAAGATGCGGAGCTTATAGAGAAATGGCTTTCGGAGAGAAAGGGCAGCAGAGTGTATCTTCGGGTGCCTAAAATCGGTACGAAAGAGAAGTTGGTGGAGCTTGCGGCCCAGAATGCCAAGCTTATCTTAAGTCAGGACAGAGAGAAGTTAAAGCGTGAGGAAGGTCGTACCATTGGTGCGGTAAAGGAGATTGCTCAGATTCTGGATTTGCCCTTTATTGAGCGTATGGAGGCATTTGATATTTCCAATACCAATGGTTTTGAAAATGTTGGCTCTATGGTAGTGTATGAGAAAGGCAAGCCGAAACGAAGTGATTATCGTAAATTCCGTATCCGCAGTGTGACCGGCCCGGATGATTACGCCTGCATGAAGGAGGTGCTTACCAGACGATTTGTTCATGGTATGGAGGAGGCCGGCAAGCTTAAGGAGAAGGATATTGATAAGGAATTTGGCAGCTTTACCAAGTTTCCGGATTTGCTGCTTATGGATGGTGGACGCGGCCAGGTTAATATTGCGTTGGAAGTGCTGAGCGAGTTGAATATTAATATTCCTGTGTGTGGCATGGTAAAGGATGACAATCATCGCACAAGGGGACTGTATTTTAACAATGTGGAGCTTCCTATCGATACCCGTTCGGAGGGATTTAAGCTTATCACCCGTATTCAGGATGAAGCTCACCGTTTTGCCATTGAATATCATAGGTCCCTTCGAAGTAAGGCTCAGGTGAAGTCAGTGCTTGATGATATTCCCGGTGTAGGGCCCGTGCGCAGAAAGGCTTTGATGAGGCATTTTAAATCATTGGAGGAGATTCGCAAGGCTTCCGTGGAGGAGCTTTTGGAGTTGCCGGAGATGAATGCCGGATGTGCAGAGGCGATTGTTGCGTTTTTTAAGGAGCAACAGAGAGAACGATAAGAGTTGCGTAAAAAAGATAATGAATCATAAGAAGGATTTCTCTTTGCAGAAGTTACGCATTATGTTACAATGATAGTTAGAGCAAAAACCGCCGGATCGCGGAGAAAGAGGGAATTATGGCAAGTGTAAAATTGACCCGTGTGATTGAAAAAATGAAACTGGAAAATTTGACACCGGATATTGATGTGACTACTCATCGCATTATGTTGGCTGAGGTCAATCGTCCGGCGCTTCAGCTGGCCGGTTATTTTGAGCATTTTGATGCGACCAGACTGCAGATTATCGGTTATGTGGAGTATACCTATATGGAAAATATGACCGATGATGAAAAGCGGGATATTTATGATAAGCTTCTCAGTCATGAAGGAATTCCCTGTATTGTATTTAGCCGTGAGTTGCAGCCGGATGAGATTTTCTTAGAGATTGCCAGACGCTATCAGGTGCCGGTGCTGTCTACAAATAAGTCGACTTCTTCCTTCATGGCGGAAATTATACGTTGGCTGAGTGTAAAACTTGCTCCCTGTATTTCGGTGCATGGCGTTTTGCTGGATATATATGGTATTGGTGTATTAATTACCGGTGAGAGCGGAATCGGTAAGTCTGAGGCCGCTTTGGAATTGATTAAGAGAGGTCATCGTCTGGTAACGGATGATGTGGTAGAACTTCGCAAGGTCAGTGATGATACTCTGGTAGGCTCTGCACCTGATATTACTAAGCACTTCATTGAGCTTCGCGGTATCGGTATTGTGGATGTAAAGGCACTTTTCGGTGCGGTTGCAGTTATGGATACCCAACAGGTAAATATGGTTATTCGCCTGGAGGAGTGGGATAAAGACAGAGAGTATGACAGACTTGGTTTGGAGGAAAGCTACACAGAGTATCTTGGAAACAAGGTCATTTGTTATACGTTGCCTATCCGTCCCGGTCGAAATCTGGCGGTTATCTGTGAGTCGGCGGCTGCAAACCATCGTCAGAAGGAGATGGGTTACAACGCGGCTCAGGAGCTTTACAAGCGTGTACAGAATTCTTTGGCGAAGAGGAGAGATGAAGAAGATGAGTAAATACGCATTTGGAGTGGATATTGGCGGAACTACGGTTAAAATTGGTCTTTTTGACAAGGATGGCTGTGTGCTTGATAAATGGGAGATTCCCACAGTTAAGGACAACGAGGGTGCGGCGATTCTGCCGGATGTGGCAGAGAGTCTTCGTGCCAAAATGGAGGAAAAGGGTATTCAGTTGTCTGATATTAAGGGTATTGGTGTGGGTGTGCCCGGTGCCGTGGACGATGAAGGAACTGCGGTAAACGGTGCCGTAAATCTGGGCTGGGGAGTGTTTAATATTCCCAAGGTACTGAACGGATATCTGGATGTCCCTGTGAAAGCGGCTAATGATGCCAATGTAGCTGCATTTGGCGAGATGTGGCAGGGCGGCGGTAAGGGTTATGACAATATGGTGGCCGTAACCTTAGGTACCGGTGTTGGCGGCGGAATTATCATTGGGGGAAAGATTCTCTCAGGTGCTACCGGCGCAGGCGGTGAAATCGGTCACATGCATGTGGAAGATGCAGAGACAGAGAGCTGTGGTTGTAAGAATAAAGGTTGTCTGGAACAGTATGCTTCTGCAACAGGAATTGTGAGACTGGCCAAACGAAGACTTGCGAAAGACGATAAGGCAAGTGTTTTGCGTGAGGGTACGATTAGTGCTAAATCCGTTTTTGACGCAGTAAAGGCGGGAGACGAGGTTGCTGTAGAGATTGCAGAGCAGTTTGGCGAGTATCTGGGCAAGGGGCTTGCAAATGTGGCAGCAGTAGTGAATCCGGAGATTTTTGTAATCGGCGGCGGTGTGTCCAAGGCAGGAGATATTTTGATTTCTTACGTAGAGCCCGTTTTCCAAAAGTATGCATTTACAGCTTGTAGAGGAGCGAAGTTTGCGTTGGCAACTCTGGGTAATGATGCAGGAATTTATGGTGCAGCAGGTTTAATTCTGCGCGAAGATGTATAATATATAGAAAGTTTGTGATTTTAAGAAAGAGGCAGTTTTTTATGATAAGCGAAGCAATGTTAGAAACTTTGCAGAGTATTGTTCCGGGGGAAAATATTCATTTAAAGGAGTCTATGGCTCTTCATACAACATTCCGTGTCGGAGGTCCGGCGGAGTGTCTGATTGAGATTGAAAATGCAACACAGCTTGAAAAGGTACAGAAGTACCTTGGACTGGTAGAGTGTCCTTTTGTAGTGATAGGCAACGGAAGTAATCTTCTGGTTAGCGATAAGGGCTATAAGGGAGTTGTTTTGCAGATTGGCAAGAAAATGAGTCAGGTGACTGTGGCAGGTAATGTGGTAAAAGCCCAGGCCGGTGCACTGATGTCTCAAGTGGCGGCAGTGGCCATGCAGCATGGCCTTACCGGATTGGAATTTGCATCCGGAATCCCCGGTACTGTGGGCGGCGGTGTGGTAATGAATGCCGGCGCTTACGGCGGAGAACTGGCACAGGTGGTTGTGGAAGTATGCGTTATGGACCGCAACGGAGAGATTCTTGTATTAGATAATGAAACGATGGAGTTCGGCTACCGTAAGAGCACCATTCGTAAGAAACCTTTTGTTGTAACAGAGGTTACCTTTAAGTTGGAGCCGGGCGATAAGGATGCTATCAAGGCCAAAATAGATGAACTTACTGTGGCAAGAAGAGAGAAACAGCCCTTAGAATTCCCCAGTGCAGGCAGTACCTTTAAGCGACCAGAGGGGCATTTTGCCGGAGCTTTGATTATGGATGCCGGACTTCGTGGTTTCCGCATCGGAGGCGCTATGGTATCTGAGAAGCATTGTGGTTTTGTCATCAATACAGGGGATGCAACTGCGGCAGATATTGTAGCGGTTATTCGGGAGATTCAGCGTCAGGTGAAGGAACAGTTTAATGTCGATCTGGAGACAGAGGTTGTATTTTTAGGAGAATTTTAGAGTCGTATTGTAAGGGGTTACAATGTGTACTCAGAGGATAAAGAAGCGAGGCGCATATGAGATTTGTTGTTGTGACAGGTATGAGTGGCGGTGGTAAGAGTACTGCCCTGAAAATGTTAGAGGACGTGGGATTTTATTGTGTAGATAATCTGCCGTCCTCTCTGATAGAGAAATTTGTGGAACTGATTAGCATGCCTAATGGAGAGATTACCAAGGTGGCTCTGGGTTTGGATGTGCGTGCAGATCAGTCTTTTAAAGAGACTACTCGTATTTTGAAAAGTTTAAAGGCCAAGGGCTATCAGTTTGAGATACTGTTTATGGAGGCTTCTGAGCAGGTACTGATTAAGCGCTACAAAGAGACCAGACGTGTTCATCCCCTTGCAGTGGATGGTCGTGTGGAGGACGGTGTGCGTAAGGAGCAGGAAGTGCTCAAAACCATTCGAAAAATGGCAGATTATGTACTGGACAGTTCTACTTTACTCACAAGAGAATTAAAGGCGGAGCTGGACAGAATTTTTGTGCGCAATGAAGAATATAATAGTCTGATGATTACCATTATGTCTTTTGGTTTTAAACATGGTATTCCTGCGGATGCGGATTTGGTATTTGATGTGCGTTTCCTGCCGAATCCATTCTATATTGATGAATTAAAGCACAAGACGGGTAATGATAAAGAAGTACAGGATTTTGTCATGAGCTTTCAGGATTCAGATATTTTCCTGGAGAAATTGGCAGATATGATACATTTTCTGGTGCCCAATTATGTGAAAGAGGGTAAATACCGGTTGGTAATTGCTATCGGTTGTACCGGCGGTAAGCATAGAAGTGTGACACTGGCTAACGAGCTCTATAAGCGTATGAAGGACCAGGGAGAGTACGGTATCAAATTGTATCACAGAGATATGGCTCAGTCGAGCCTTCAGGATTTACAGAGGTAAGAGATGTCTTTTTCACAAACTGTTAAGGAAGAAATGGCAAAGCATGTGAGTCAGGCCAGACATTGCCAGTTAGCTGAGTTGGCGGCTATGATGCACTTTTGCGGACAGTATGGCCGGGACACAGATGGGCATTATACCATCGGATTTCAAACAGAAAATGAAGCTGTTTCGAGAAAAGGCTTTACATTATTGGAAAAAACGTATAATATAAATACTGATGCAGAAATTGATGAGGAGCAGATGGGCGATATTCTTTCAGGAATAGGGGATTTGGAAGAACCGGTCAGCCCGATTTTAATAAAAAATGCTTGTTGTCAAAGGGCTTTTTTGAGGGGTGCTTTTCTGAGTGTTGGGTCCATCAGTGATCCGGCAGGAGGGTATCATTTGGAATTTGTCTGCACCAATGCAGAGAAAGCAACACAGCTGTTAGAGGTGTTGCAAGCTTTCGGTATCGAAGGGAAGCTGGTGCTTCGGAAGAAATATTTTGTAGTGTATCTGAAGGAAGGCGAGAGCATTGTCGACCTGTTAAATATCTGTGAGGCTCATATTGCACTGATGGAGTTTGAGAATCTGCGTATTTTAAAAGATGTGCGGAACAACATCAACCGACAGGTGAATTGTGAGACGGCCAATATTAACAAGACAGTTCATGCAGCTACCAGACAGATACAGGACATTCAATATATCCGAGACCACGGCGGATTGGGGCAATTATCGGAGAATTTGAGGGAGATGGCCGAAGTGAGACTGGAATATCCGGATGTACCACTGAAGGAGCTGGGTGAGTATTTAGACCCGCCGGTGGGGAAATCGGGTGTCAATCACAGGCTAAGGAAACTGAGCGAATTTGCAGAAAAGCTAAGGACTTAGAATGGGAGGAAGGAAATGAAAACGAAAGCAGTCCGGATTAATCTGGAGAACGGTCTTGATGCAAGACCCGTAGCACAGTTGGTACAGGAAGCCAGCAAGTATGAAAGTAAGATTTATATGGGTTCTGAGGACAAGAAAGTTAATGCCAAGAGTATCATGGGTATGATGACTTTGGTTCTCAATAATGGTGAGGAGCTTATCGTGACCGCTGATGGTGAGGATGAGGAGCTTGCTGTGGATAATATCGAGAAATTTTTAACAGGCAATTAATATCCTGTTGAGCAAGTATGAAAGAGCGGGCTGACATTAAAAAAAGATGGAACTCGCTCTTCTTTTGTAATAAGGAGGTGGCTTATGAGCTTCCCTTTCGAGAAAAAAATGCTTTTTGTGTATAATCCCAAAGCGGGCAAAGCAAAGATTAAAAATAAACTGGCAGATATTTTGGATGTTTTTGCAGCAGCCGGGTTTGAGGTGACAGTTTATCCTACTCGGAAAAAGGGTGATGCAGTGGAAATTGTAGCCAATCGCAAGCCTATTTATGATTTGGTGGTATGTAGCGGTGGTGACGGTACTCTGGATGAGGTTGTAACCGGTATGACACAAAGTAGCTTCCGCACGCCTATCGGATACATTCCTGCGGGCAGTACCAATGACTTTGGAGGCAGTCTGCATTTGCCTAAAAATATGATTGAAGCAGCAGAAAACGTGGTGCGAGGGAAGAATTTTCCTTGTGATGTAGGTGCCTTTAATAATGATATATTTGTATATATTGCTGCCTTTGGGCTTCTTACAGAGGTTTCCTACGAAACAGACCAGGATATAAAAAATACTTTGGGACACATGGCTTATGTGTTAGAGGGTATGAAAAGACTTCCCAATGTTCGTCCCCATCATTTGAAAGTCACTTATGATGACAAAGTGATAGAGGATGATTTTATCTTTGGAATGATTACCAACTCCGTTTCTGTGGGCGGATTTAAAAACATCACCGGCAAAAATGTGCAGCTGGATGATGGTGTGTTTGAGGTGACTCTGATTAAGTTTCCCAAGAATCCGGTGGAGCTTACTCAGACCATGAACTCCCTTGTGAATCGGGATATTGATACCGGCACGACTTACTGCTTTAGAACATCATCTATCCGTTTGGAATCTGATGAGGAAATATCCTGGACCTTGGATGGCGAAAATGGTGGCGCTCACAAGGATGTTTATATTGAAAACCGCCATCGGGCCGTGGAAATTCGAGTAGTAAAATAAAACGATAAAAATTTAACAATATCTATTTCCAATTTACACAAAATATGTTATACTATAGAAAGAGTGTTTGAGACGTATTAAATATTACGGTATATATTAAGAAACGGAGGTAGTTACTATGTTAGTATCAGCAACAGAAATGCTTCAAAAGGCAAAGGCAGGCCATTATGCGGTAGGCCAGTTCAATATCAATAATCTGGAGTGGACCAAGTCTATTCTGCTTACTGCTCAGGAGTGCAAGTCTCCTGTTATTCTCGGCGTATCCGAGGGTGCAGGTAAGTACATGGGTGGTTATCATGTTGTAGTTGGTATGGTAAATGGTATGATTCAGGATATGGGGATTGATGTGCCCGTAGCACTTCATCTGGATCATGGTACATATGAAGGCTGTCAGAAGTGTATCGAGGCAGGTTTCTCCTCCATCATGTTTGACGGTTCTCACTATCCCATTGAGGAGAATGTTCAGAAGACTACCGAGCTGGTTAAGATTGCTCACGAGAAGGGCATGTCCATCGAGGCTGAGGTTGGTTCCATCGGCGGCGAGGAAGACGGTGTTGTAGGTATGGGTGAATGTGCAGATCCCGAAGAGTGTAAGGCAATCGCTGATTTGGGTGTAGATTTCCTGGCAGCAGGTATTGGTAACATCCATGGCAAATATCCTGCAAACTGGCAGGGATTGAGCTTCGAGACTTTGGATGCTGTTCAGCAGCGCACCGGAGACCTTCCTCTGGTTCTTCACGGCGGTACCGGTATCCCCGCAGATATGATTAAGAAGGCAATCAGCCTGGGTGTAGCAAAGATTAATGTAAATACCGAGTGTCAGCTGGCATTTGCAGAGGCTACCCGTAAGTATATCGAGGCAGGCAAGGATTTGGAAGGCAAGGGCTTCGATCCTCGTAAGCTGCTTGCTCCCGGTGCAGAAGCTATCAAGGCTACTGTTAAGGAGAAGATGGAGCTGTTCGGTTCCGTTGGCAAGGCGTAAGCTGATATATGAAATAAGTAAATTAGGTCGGAGCTGTGCACTGAGCAATCGGTGCGCAGCTCCTTTGTTGTATAAAATAATTGAAATAGTTACTGCATGGATATTTTTCAGGGTATTTTGTTTTGAGCGAATGCGAGAAATGAAATGCAAGAGGGGAGGAACAATAGATTAATTGCAATGCTCAAATATGAATTTCGTTTACGAAAGGAACAAGAAAGGAACAAGATTTGGAAAAAAATATGGGCGAGTGTACTTATAGTAGCAGTTTGTATTAATACAGTAAATGTGTCTAGTTATGCACAGGAAACAACAAGTATAGAGAATGCTACTTATACAGAAAACATGATAACAAGTAGCATGGAAGGTACCATTGATGGAACAGATAACAGTACATGGGATCAGGTAACTACTGAAAATATTTTTGAAGGTGAAAATTATAGAGTTACATTTACTTTGACATCTTATTGGGATGCGGGCTATAATGCAAAGGTAAAGCTTGAGAATACCGGAGATAGCGCTATTCAGAACTGGTATTTAGGGTTTGACTATAATAATTCCATAACAAATATCTGGAATGCTGAAATATCTTCTAACAATGAAGATGATTATGTAATTCAGTATGATGTTGAGAATGACTGGGGAACCGGATTTTATGGTTCTATTTCTATAACTAATAATACTGATACGGCCATAGAAGATTGGGTATTGGAGTTCGATTTTGATAGAGAGATTACTGAAATCTGGAATGGTGTTATAGAGGAGCATGAGGGGAATCATTATGTTGTTAGAAATGCAGAATATAACAGTACGATAGCTCCGAGCAGAAGCGTTTCGATTGGAATCAAAGGATGTGAGTTTGTTGGCATGACTGAGCCGGAAAATTATTTGTTAAGGCAGATAGGTTATGGCACAGAAGATGGAGCAAATAAGGATGATATAATTGACGAAGCATTTGAAGTGACCTTTAATATACCGGATAACATGTTCCAATATGAAGGATTTGAAGGATATGTAGTTGCCGGCAAAATAGATAAATTTGAAGGCACAATTTCGATAGATGATTCAAAGATCAAAAGTATTGAACTTGATGTGGTGTCCGGATTAGTAAATGTACCTCAAAATGTAGTAACTTTTGAAAATGGTGTTTGGGAAATGGATGAGCCACAGCTGTTAATTGGAGATAATATAGTAACAATTACTGCCTTAGCTAAAAATGGAGCCACGGTTCAATATAGTACCCATATATGGAATAGTTCAGAAGAAAATATGAATAAGTTGAGTGTAGATAAAAATGATGATGATAAAGATGGTTTAGAAAATTATCGTGAGGCTCAATATGGGACAAATCCAAATGATGCGGATACAGATAAGGATGAATTCAGTGATATTGATGAAATTTTCCTGTTAAATACAGATCCTTTGGTTTATAATAGTGATTGTGACTATGATGGTGATGGACTATTTAACAAAGAAGAACTAGAATACAATACTAATATAAATTCAGAAGATACAGATCATGATGAATTAACAGATTATGATGAGGTGAAAATATATGGTACTAATCCGAAGTCTCCAGATACAGATAATGATAAAATAAATGATTTATATGAAATCAAATTAGGACTTAATCCATGCTTATCAGATTTAGAAGAAGATGGAAGTGTAAGTATAGAGTATAATATTCCTGTTAGTGAAGAAAGTAGCGTGGAGGCATGTTTAAACATTTCGATTTTGCCAGAACAGGTAGAAAGTCTTATGATTAAAGAAATAGCCGAGAACGATCCTGTGTTGCCATATAAAATTCCTGGATATATAGGTGAAGGCTGTGCTTATGATTTTTCATTAGCAGGGACTTTTTCTAGTGCAATGTTAAGTTATAAAATAGATGAAGAAGTACTTGAAAATACAGGTTTTGAACCAGCTATTTACTATTATAATGAAGAAACGCAGATGCTTGAGGAACAGTTAAATGCTCTTTGGGATGGTAATACAATTTCAGTACAGCTTGAACATTTTTCGAGTTATATTTTATTAAATAAAATAGAATACGATGAAGTTTGGCAGTATGCTTTAAATTTTGATGAGAATGGAATGAGTAATGCAAGTCTTGATATAGTATTTGTAATAGATTCATCTGGAAGTATGACTAGTAATGATGGAACAGGAATTAGAAAAACGGTTACTAAAAAGTTTATTGATAAATTAACTAATAATGATCGTGCGGCAGTTGTCGATTTTGATAATTATTCTTATGTGTATAGTGGATTTACAAATAATAAGGATGAATTATATGCAGCGGTTGATAAAATTGATAGTTCTGGTGGAACAAATCTTAGTAGCGGAATTTGGGGAGCCTTATTGTTATTTATTACAAGCGAATATGATGGAGAAGGTAAACAAAAGTGTATAGTAATGTTAACGGACGGTGCGGGTTCATATAATACAGTACATACTGTGACTGCAAAAAAAGAAGGTGTAACTATTTACACAATTGGATTGGGTAGCGACGTTTCAACTAGTGTGTTATCAAAAATAGCAGAAGGAACTGGAGGGAAATACTTTCATGCATCACAAGATAATGAGTTGTATGACATTTTTGATAATCTCATAGATTTAACAGATTTATATAAAGACAGTGATGAAGATGGTGTTTCTGATTATCATGAAAAGGCAATGGCATGTGGAATGTTACGACTTGGAACAGGAATCGAATTGTTAGCAATGGATTATCTTGATAGGGATAGTGATGAGGATGGTGTAATTGATGGAGACGAAATAAATGTAACACAATCAGCAGCTGGGGTAGTTTATGTTAAAATGAGTTCCAATCCTACGTTGGTAGATAGCGATAGAGATGGAGTGGATGATAAAACGGAGAGAGAGGAAATTCGTACCATTATTGGAAATTATAATCAAAAAAATAGTGAATTTAAAATATATCCATTAAAACCAGATAGCGATTATGATGGAAAAAATGATGGTTATGAATTAGGTGAATATTTGGAGGATTTAAAGTATTATAGAGTGAATAGTAATCCGTTCTTGAAAGATAATTATAATTTGGGAAATGACAAGGCAAATTCGTACCTTCTTTCATATAATATTGATGTTCCCTATTTAACAAGAAAGGAATATGCAAGCGGACAATTATCAGATGATTGTTCGTACACAATTTATACTTTCATTGATACATCTGCACTGCCTTACTCTACAAGAAAATATGTAAGATTAAATAGAGATGGAAATACAGAATATTATATTTTGTATGCGAGTGTAGGTAACAATGTTGTGGAAGGTAATTATGATGAGATTTATAGAAAAGCAGAGTTGGTAGATAGTGTATCTGGAAAAAAATTTAAGTTAGAATATGGACTTGTTGATTTAATAAATAATGCTGCAGAATCTGAACCAGGCGTGCCACATCTTGACAAAGATCCTGAACAATACTTGTATTTTGATTATAGCAAAAATACTTTTTTGTCTAGCTCTGAATGGAGAGAAGATATTCATTATACTGAAAGATTTGAGGCAAATGCATATAAGGATATATTCCTACCAATTTCATCTTATGAAGCGAGTAAAGCAGGATTTAAAAAACTTTCTTTTGGGGATTCAAAATATCATCGACCAGAGAATGTTAAAGATGAAACTTCCGTAGGTTCTACGCATAAGTATATAACAGATAGTGGACTAGAGGCAATTTATAAAGTTGAAATTGCGGGAAGTGTTAAAGAAATTACAAGTAAACCTTTTGCAACCTCTGTTATGAAGTTAGATGATTATAAAGATATAGGTCCCACATACAATTATTCTCCAAATGACAATAATAAAGCTTCAAATGTGTCAATTGCACATTATTACTTTGATATGGTTCCTTATTTTTGGTGGTGTAATAAAGGGGATGAACAATGATACGTAACATAAAAAGTGGACTTATCGTAATTACTCCATTATGTACCTTGCTTTTGAATATTTGTTATTATTCGATTTTTTATTTTTTTATATATAGAAAATTAGGTATATTATTATCAGAAGTGGTTTTTTGGAGTGGATTTATATGTGCTACAATTAATGTAGTTGCTTGTTATCTGTGTGCTGAATATAAATCTAAACAGAAATATACAGAGAAGGAGAAAAATGTACTTTGTCTGGTTCTTAGTATAATAAACACAATTATTCATGTAGCAGGATCCTGCGTTGTGGGAGACATATTTGAATGGAGTGCTATGGAGAATTATGGAATATATTATTGCATGATAAATATTTGGATTTTGATATTAATGTGTATAATAATATTTTTTAATTTTGTACGTTATATTGTTATAAATGTTTGTGAGGTTAAAAATAAAAGGTGATTATATAGCTATTTAAACACATATCTAATCTTAGTATTCTTTATGGAGGCATAAACTATTTACAATTTGTGCCCAAACTGGTTAATATAGAAATTAGTTTGGGTACAAGTTGCTTTACTTATTCTTTGTTCTGTTTAAGATAAACATACTGGTTGGTATAGAAGAACATAATTAATGAAAACAGACTAGATAGTAAAAGAAAATTAGCTATTGAGTTTTAGAAATTCAGCAGTGTCCTTGTCAGAAAGGTGGATAAAACACTATGAAAGAAAAAATTAAAGTATTATTTGGAGCGATTGTTTTATCAGTAATTTCTTGTATATTCTACTATGGCTTGTTTTCGCTGTTACCCTTTATAAAATCTCCAGAAATGCCGGATATTGTGGTTTTGATATTGGTAGTGGGAATCATCGTTTTGCTTCCTGTTATTGGTGTAATCATTCGCGTGTTTTTGTGCTATTGGTGTCAGAAAAGATTACAATTGAGTTCGTTCCAAAGTAAGGTAATGCTGTTAGTGTCCAGTTTTTTGTATGGTTTTGGAATCTATTATGGAACATTACCCTATGGTGAAAGGTTATCCTTTGAGGAAGGTTTAGGGTTTGTACTGGGGATTTTCCTTGCTTGGGGAGTGACTGCATTAGAGATACTTCTGCTAATAGTGCTTTTGGTGATTGAGCGTAAAGTAGATGTTGGTAAAAGGGTTGAGGAAGTAAAAGAATGGGTAAACAGCTAACAATCCGTGGATAACAAAGAATTGGGTGTTTGAAGATGATAAATAAAGTTAAAATACTACTTGGAGCATTTGTTGTATCTATTTTGTCTAGTCTACTTTTTTTTTCTTTATTTGAACTAGTATCATATGAAAGCAACATGGATTTGCCAGATATTTTGATTCTAATATTGGCTTTAGGTACGTTGGCATTAATTCCTTTTGTTGGTTCTATAGTCCGTGTTATTGCAGGGTACATATGTAAGACAAAACTGGGATTTAGTTTGTTTCAAAGTAAAATGACACAATTGATATCTTGCATTCTGTATTTGATTGAAGTGTATTTATATGCAAACATTTATTGTCATACTCTTGCTTTTGATGAAGGATTAGGTTTCGTATTAGGACTTTTCTTTATGCTTGTTATAACTGCATTTGAGATGCTTCTGTTAATAGGGCTTTTGGTAATTGAGCGTAAAAAGCAATAACAGGCACAAAGCACCAGTCAGATAAGAAATAATTGGCTGGTGCTTTGTTGGTGTTTGACTTGTTAAATTAGCCATTGGGTTTTGTGACCTCAGCAGTGTCCTTGTCAGAAAGGCGGATAAAACACTATGAAAGAAAAAATTAAAGTATTATTTGGAGCAATTGTTGTATCAGTAATTTCTTGTATATTCTACTATGGCTTGTTTGATACATTTTTTTATGTACGAGTAGCGAATATAAATGTCAACATAATTCTTATACTGATTCTTGGTATGATGGTAATAATCCCTTTTATAAGTTCTATCATTCGGGTTGTTGCAGGATATGTATGTAAAAAAAAGTTAGGGTTTAGTTCATTTCAAAGTAAAATAATGATGTTGATATCATGCTTTTTGTATATGTTTGAAGGATATTGGTACGGAAGTATTTATTGCCATAGGCTCGCTTTTGATGAGGGGTTAGCATTTGCTATAGAGATTATTTTTACGTTAGTGATAATTGTACTTGAGGTACTTTTGTTAATTGGATCTCTAGTGATTGGGCATAAAATAGATGTTGGCAAAAAAGTTGAAAAAGTAAAAGAATGGGTAAACAGCTAACGTTCTGTGGTTAACGAAGGAGAGGGTGTTTGAAGATGATAAATAAGGTTAAAATACTACTTGGAGCGTTTGTTATATCTGCAATGTCTTGTCTGTCTTATTTTGGTTTGCTTGAATTGGTATCGTATAGAAGTGATTTAGATGTAACAAGTATATTAAGTATTATATTAGATTTTGGAATTCTAGCCCTAACCCCTTTTATTGGTTCTATAGTACGTATGATTGCGGGATATATATGTAAGACAAAACTGGGATTTAGTTTGTTTCAAAGTAAAATGACACAATTAATATCATGCATTCTGTATTTAATTGAAGTGTATTTATATGCAAATGTTTATTGTCAGACCCTTGCTTTTGATGAAGGATTAGGGTTTGTATTAGGACTTTTCTTTATGCTTGTTATAACTGCATTTGAGATACTTCTGTTAATAGTGCTTTTGGTGATTGAGCGTAAAAAGCAGTAGCAAACACAAACTGTGTTTAGTGAGGAGGGCCCGTGACTAATAAAGTAAGTAAGAAAACTTGTTTAGATATATTGGTAGAAGCAGCAAAAATCGCAACTATATCATTGGGATTTAGTTACATATTTTTCTTAGGATTAGTAAAAGCAGATATTATGTATGGACAGACACAATCAGATGTTTGGGCGGTTATGATAATAGTAGCTCTGTGTGCTGTTGCAAGTAGCATTATAATAGGCAGTGGGGTGTATTTCTATATATTTAAGAAAAAAGGGAAACCAACCTCTTTGGAGTGTACAAGTATTTTAATAATTTCAGATGTTGTGTATGTCGGATTGATGTTAGTAGCTTTTCCGGTACTTTATAGTATTCATGAAAGTAACATATCCGGTTCAGAGTGGGGAAGTGATTTGCTATTGGCGATTATACAGGTATGTGTATTAATTGTTGCATGTATATGGATAGTTATTTTAGGTATGTCACTTATATATGAACGTGCAAAAATGAAGAAGTAACGATAAGACATTATTGAGAAACTTTAAGTATTAAATATAGTGGTTGAATGACCCGCCAAAAATGGTGCATCGTTCAACATAGTGTCTTGGGGTAAGCATGATGGTGATGGAGTTATCAAGGTTGCAGATAATTTTTACGAACATTTTCTGGATAACATAGATAATGCTATTGAGAACTTTGATTAAAATTAGGTAACAACTTATAAATAGCAAAGGAGTATAAATATGAATTTTAACAATGTTACTGTGGCAACTAATAGTGCAAGAAGCATGGCGGAAATATCAAAAGTATTAAATTTTATAGCAAAATATCCCAGTGAAGAAGGAATTAAGGCTGTAAAATCGTATAATAATGTTGCGAAAAGCTCGCTTTTGATTGTTTTGCTTTTTGTGGTACCCTTTATGATTGTATCCTTTTTATATGTTGGTAAATCGCAATATATGCCGGATGGTGCTGCAGACAGGGGGTGTATTTAAGCAAGGATAATACAATCAGTGTAATTATAGATGGAAACGCCGTAGAATATGAGATAAGTGATTATACCGATAAAAAATACCGTGAAGGATATTTTATTTATGCCTATTTAAATGAGGACAATGAACTAATTGATATTATGCCTTACAATGAATATTTGGCTGTATTTTTTATGTTCGCAATATGGATGGTGCCGGTTGCAGGGTTGTTAATTTATGCCTTTGTTGCCCGTAAAACGACCGGTAAATGGATGCGATTATATATTGCATGGTATAAATATGAAATTGAGCCTCTTGAATCCCAAAGTAATTTTCATGAGCTGGTTAAAGATAAGAAATACTATAATGTACTCATAAAGACAAGCGTTCTTGAGGATAAAGATCAGAAATTATATAAAAAATACAATAGGTTAGCTATATTAGGTGGTCTGTCTCTCATTTCAAATATAATAGTATGTGTAACTATTAATGTATTGCTGATGTTTAAATTCGGAACAAGTAAATATGATATCCTGGGTTGGACATTATTGGGTATATTAACCATTGTGTCCTGTATATTTACACAGCATTTTGATAAGAAAGCAAAAGAAGTTAAAAAAGCATATATTAAAAAGACTAGTTAAATCAGACATATGTATGCCTTGTTTGATACGATGGGTACATCAAAACAAAGGTGGTCTTGAAAATGGATACAAGAAAACGATTTCTCGTTGAGAAACCGGCAATTATATGCCGCCTGTTGATTGCCTTAATATGGTTGCATTGGCAACGAAAAAAGAAATTAGGAGCAGAGATTTATGAAAAGAGAATGGAGTGTAAAAAAACGACTTATTATAGGGGGAATAGCACTTGCTATAACCGGAATATTAACATCATGTCTTTTGGTTGAATATTAGAAAGATTGGATAATGTTTCTTGCAATAATAATTTTGGCAACAGTATTCTTGAAATTTGCTCTTACTGCCAATTCGTATGAAGCTGGAGACAATGAGCTGTACGGAAGGAAACAAATAAATTGGCATATAAAAAAGGCGCCCTTTTGGTTTGAATCCCAAAGGACGCCTTTAAGAATGCAATTGTTTTACGGATGTTTCTTTTTGGCGATTTTCTTGCGGGCAAGGTAATCCCGAGTCATTTCAATTACCTGTTTGGACAACAGTGTCAGTGCAATCAGGTTAGGCAGTGCCATAAAACCGTTGAAGGTGTCTGAAATATCTATTACCAGTTCCAAAGATGCATTACATCCCACATAAAGCATCAGAATAAAAATAATCTTGTAAACAGGTACAGCCTTCAGACCAAAGAGGTATTCCACTGCACGCTCGCCGTAATAGGACCAGCCTAAGATGGTTGTAAAAGCAAAGAGCATGATGGCTATAGAAATAAATTTATTGCCAAAGGGTCCCAGCACTGATTCGAATGCTGCGCTGGTCAGTGCAACACCGGAGGGCAGACCGGCATCAGCTACGTCGATACCGCTTAGAGCGCACTGCTCATATGCTGCAAAATCATATACACCGGAGCAGAGGATAGTCAAAGCTGTCATGGTACATACGACAATCGTATCGGTGAATACCTCGAAGATTGCCCACATGCCCTGCTCTACAGGTTCTTTTACATCGGCGGTAGCATGAACCATAACAGAGGAGCCCAGACCAGCTTCGTTGGAAAAGATTCCACGGGAAATTCCCTGTTTCATGGCAAGCATAACCGTGAAGCCGGCAACACCTCCGCCCATGGAAGGCAAGTTAAATGCATTATCAAAAATCATTGCAAAAGCACCGGGGATGGCGGTGACATTGCTACCAATGACAATCAAAGCGCCAACTATGTAGATAATTGCCATGAAGGGAACAACCTTTTCGGCTACTGCGGCAATTCGTTTGATGCCTCCCAGGATTACCATGGCTGCTACACACATAACAACAAGTCCTGTTACCCAGGTAGGAACACCGAAGGAATTGTTCAGACCGTTGGCAATCTCATTGCCCTGGGCCATATTTCCGATACCGAAGGATGCCAGTACACAGAAAACTGAGAAAATTACTGCCAGCCATTTCCAGCCCAATCCTTTTTCAATATATACCATGGCACCGCCAATCCAGTTGCCTTTTTCGTTTTTATAACGGTATTTGATGCCCAGTGTTTTCTCGGCAAAATTGGTCATCATGCCCAGAAATGCGGACAGCCACATCCAGAAAATTGCACCGGGACCGCCCAAGGTAAGGGCTACGGCCACACCGGAAATATTACCTACACCAATTGTTGCTGCCAGTGCTGTACACAGAGACTGAAATTGGGAAATGGAATGTTTGTCGTTTGTTTTACGTGATTTGTTGTCTTTTCTAAATACGGATAGGATAGTAATGTCCAACCAGTCTTTGATATGTCCAATCTGAAAAAATTTGGTGCGTACAGTGAACATTAAACCGACAAAAAGGAAAAAAATTAACATATATGGGCCCCAAATGAATTCGTTGAGGGTATCGTTGATTTGTGAAATAGTTCGTACAAGTTGTTCCATAGAAGTCCCCTTTATCAAATAGTATAAAGAAATAGTATTTACATATAAATAGTTAAAAGCTTAACAATATTATAATACAAAAAAGAAAAGAGGACAACATCTAATTGTCCTCAGGAGACCTCCCCTTTACGGGGAGGATGCCAAGGATTTCGGGTCCTTGGCATGTATTATGAAAAATTTGATAACAATTAACTGGCTGGGTTATTTGTTATTTGGTATGTTTTAAGTATAATGCAAAGAAATGTCTAAAACATGATAGAAAATTGAAAAAAAATTAAAAGAAGAGTAAACAAAATGTGAACACCGATATTTTAATGAAATAAAATGTATTTCATGGATTTGGGCAAAAGAAAAGAGGACAACCTCTAATTGCCCTCGGAGAACTCCCTTTTAGGAAGCTGTCAAGAATCTTCATTCCTAACACATATTATGAAAAATTTTATAACAACTAACTGGCTGGGTTATTTGTTATTTGGTATGTTTTAAGTATATTTCAAAGAAATGTCTAAAACATGATTAGAAATTGAAAAATTCTTGAAAAAATTGTAAACAAATTATGAACACCTACATTTTGTTGGGCTCAGGATAAGTTTCACCGAAAGTATCTACAGTAACTCTTTCCATTACCTGATTCTCCATAGGTCTGTCAGAGTAATCGGTAGCGGTCTCCGCAATTTTGTTCACAACATCCATACCTTCTGTAACTTTACCGAAAGCTGCATAAGCGCCATCCAGATGAGGAGAAGTTTTGTGCATGATGAAGAACTGGCTTCCTGCGGAGTCGGGGAACATGGAACGTGCCATGGACAGAACGCCCTCTGTGTGCTTTAAATCATTCTGGAAACCATTCTGGTTAAATTCGCCCTTGATGTGATAGCCGGGGCCACCCATGCCGGATCCTTCGGGACAACCGCCCTGAATCATGAAGCCGCGGATTACGCGATGGAAAATTAATCCGTTGTAGTAGCCCTTATTGATCAGGCTAATGAAATTGTTAACAGATTCGGGTGCGATTTCGGGATAAAGCTCAGCCTTAATTACGCCGCCGTCCTGCATCTTGATGGTAACAATAGGATTTTGTGCCATAAAATATTCCTCTCTATTCTAAAATATAGTATAATATATAGGACATCTTTTTGTCCACGATACCTATTTTAACGTAATCATGAAGGAACGTAAAGAGGGGAACTGAAAATCAATGTATTATTTAAAGAAAGTAGTCACCTGTCCTGCAGAAGGTGAATGTAGAGAGACGGTTTTACAAGATGCAGTAGGGGACGAGGATGCAGCATTGTGGATTACCGATTCTTCCTCTCGAGGGCGTGAACTTCTGGAAGAGGGGAAAGCGGTTTTAATCTGGTTGCATGAAGGCAATCGAAGCCAGGATTTTAGTGCATTTCGGTATGCCTGCGATAATCCGGCGGAGCTTGACAGAGACTATCTGGAGGGAGTGTACCGGCGTTTTCGGGGGATTCCATGGGATATTCTGGAGACGGATCGCTGTCTTGTCAGAGAGACTACCGTTGCGGATGTAGAGGAATTTTATCGTATCTACAAGGAGCCGTCCATCACGGATTTTATGGAACCTTTGTATGATGATCCTCAAAAGGAGCGAACCTATGCGCGGGATTATATAGATAAGGTTTATTCTTTTTATGGATTTGGTATATGGACCGTGCTTGCAAAAACGCAAAATACTCAGGATATGTCGGATAAAGAAGATGTGCCGGAAGTCATTGGCCGTGCCGGCATCTGTTATCGTGAGGGTTACGAAGACCCGGAAATCGGTTTTCTGATTGCAGTAGACAAGCAGGGGCAGGGCTATGCTTCGGAGGTGTGTCGGGCGATTATGCAGTATGGTCATGAAGAACTTGGTTTTGAACGGATTCTCGCATTTGTCCGGCCAGCCAATCAGGCGTCCTTGAAAGTATGTGAGAAACTTGGTATGAGTAGGATTGGGCAGACGCAGTTGCAGGAAGTGGATTATGTGATTCTGAGTCATGAAAAGTCATCATAATTTGGGGGATGTGTAGCTTTAAGGGGCGATAATACTTAAAGTTTCAGATAAGATTTGAATATTTCGTGAATTTTAACTTTGATAAATTTAGGGAGGTAATCCAATGGAGAAACGAATTCTGACCTATCGAAAATACATAGATGAGCTCCTTACCAAAGAGGATGTGAACTGGGAGACAGTGAAGGCGGAGCATTTGGTGCAGATTGGATTTTTTCAACATGAGAGACTGATTCATCTGATAGTGACAGTACTTTTTGCTCTTTTGGAAGTGGTGACATTGTGTACTTCTGTGCTGATGTTTACGCCATTCCTTGGCATTCTTGTGGTATTGATTTTGGTGCTTTTGATTCCCTATGTGCGCCATTATTACATTCTTGAAAATGAAGTACAGAAGATGTATGGGCAGTATGATGAGATGCAGAATAAGCTGGGGAAGGGATTTACCATGAATCGGTAAAGGTTTCAAGGTGTATTATGAAGATTAATGATACGGAACTTGAGATTATTAATAATTATGTTATCAAGAGCAAACAAGAAAGAATTATCTGGGAATTTGAAAATCCTGAGAAGCGAAAACACATGATGATGACCAGATTTTCCGGTCCGGATATTTTGAAAAGCAGTTGTTTGCAACCGGTGAATTATATGTCTCCTGATGAAATGGAAAAGAGCCTTTTTCGATTAAATGGAGTCCGGGAAGTATATTTTATGGGAGAGAGTTTTATTGGTAATTTGTCTCTGAAAGAAGCGGTTAAACGTGCGAATGATGGTGAGATTTGTATCATTTATTGCGGAAACGGAGTCGGTTATTACCAAGGAGAAGAATGTGGCGGAAGCCCGCCGAGATATTTGCTGATACAGAAAAGTTAGGATAGGTGTGAGAAAGGCGCATACTGTGAGAATTACTCGTAGTATGCGCCTTTGTGTTTTGAATTTGTCGGATCAATTACTTGCCATAAAATATCTGTGCAATGGGTGAATCAGGTGACAGGACTATGGTCTTGTTGTCTCCGGTCATGGTCACCTTCAATGCATCTAAGCCTCTTACAAAGGTGTAGAAGTCCTGTTTGGATTCATCAGCATATGCTTCGGAGAGAATACGCATGTATTCTGCTTCGCCTTCGGCGATGAGAATTTCCGCCTCTTTTTCAGCCTCAGAGAGCATCACTGTGACTTCCTTGTCGGTAGCATTGCGGATAATCTGTGCCTCGGAGGAGCCCTCTGCAGTGTAGGTAGCAGCAATATTGTCACGCTCGGAAATCATACGTTCGTATACAGCGGCTTTGTTATCGCTGGGAAGGTCGAGTTGTTTGGTCTCAAAGGACAGAAGCTCAATACCATACTGGTCTAAGGTATTACCGATGTTGGCTACTACTGCATCAGACAACTCGCCGTCTCTTCCGGAAATAACATCATTTTGTGTGTTAGCACTGATAACGTTTTTGGTAGAGTTGTATACGATGGTGTTCAGTCTGTCTTCTGCATAGGTAATGGAACCGTTCAGAGTCTGAGCGAATTTCAAAGGGTCTGTGATACGCCACAGTACATAGCTGTTGCAAATCATGGTTTTTTTGTCACTGGTGATAACGTCAGAGGGAGATAAGTCATACAGCAAAATCTGCTTGGGAAGCTTATCTACACTCTGGATAAAGGGAATTCGGAAAGTAATACCTGCTTCACTCTCTACAGCTACAATTTTACCGAACTGGCGAATCAGGCTGTATTCGTTTTCGTTGGTTACCACAAAGCAGGATGAACCGACGATTACAACGATAAGTAGTATAATCACAGGAATAATCTTTTTCATAATATCGGCACCTCCTTAATTGTTTTCGGTAGATGCATCTGCATTGCTACCGGTATTGGTTGAATTGGTGTAGCTGTTAAAGCTTGTGAAAGACTCTACCGGATAAAACATCTGCATGTCTCCGTCAGGGCTTTCGATGATAACCTTTAAATCAGGAAGGACATCTTCCATAGCTTCATAGAACATACGCTGCTTGGTAATGGTAGGGTTCTTCAAATACTCTTCATACATTGCGTTAAATCGAGCTACCTGTGCGGTTGCCTCGTTGATACGGGCAGTCTTTTGAGCCTCTGCATCCTGAATAATGTTATCCGCCTGAGCCTGAGCTAAGGGAATCTGTTCGTTGCGGTATTTATTCGCATTATTAAGAGCGGTTTCTTTGCCCTGCTTGGCAGTTTCTACTGCTTTGAAGGCAGTCATAACCTCAGTTGTGGGAGGTTCAGAATCCTGGATAGTGATATTTACCAGTTGGATGCCGATATCCTGCTCCTCTAAACGTGCAATAATCATCTCTTTGATGGCTGCCTGAATCTCGTTTTTACCGGTGGTAAGCACATCGTCTACGGTGTAGCTGCCGATGGTAGTACGGATACAGCTCTGGCTGATATTGCGAAGAATGCCTATAGGATCTTTGGATGCGTATACAGCTTTGACCGGATCGCTGAATCGATATTCTACAAAGAAATCCACGTTTACAAAGTTGTAGTCGGAGGTAATCATCAGGGAGTCGTTTTCGTCGGATTCGTTTGTCTCCATGTCATATCCGATGGCAAAGCCCTGAATGGTGGTGTTTACCTTTTTCACTTCCTGAACAAAAGGAATTTTAAAATGAAGGCCGGGTGTGGTTACTGCCTCCGGCTTACCGAAGGTGACAAGCACCGCCTGTTCCTGTTCCCGAATCTGATAAAAGGAATTAAAAGCAATGATAAGTACCAGGCCAATTGCAATAACAATACCTATAATTTTGCCGATGGTATTACTTGTGTTGGGGTCAATTTTTCCTGCGTCCATGGTTTCAAAACCTTGTGCACGGTTTCTTGCTGAGTCGTATTTCATGTAAACCGCTCCTTTCGATGTCTGTTTCTATACTGTTTTTAGTTCACAGGATATTCTACTAAATTTTCAGATAATATGCAATGTAAATAAGTGCACGTTGTAAATTCTTAACGTGCATAAAAAGTGTTGCGAAAATGGTGAAAACGTTATAAGATATAATACAGAGAGAGTATATTTTCAGAGAAGGAGACCGAATTATTTCGGTCAAAGGTATTATGCATGAAAGTATTTGTGACTTTTCCGGGGGGGAAGGCAAAAGCACTTACCATGAGCTATGATGATGGTAAGATTCAGGACGAAAGACTGATTTCAATTTTTAATCAGTATGGTATCAAGGGTACCTTTAATCTCAACTACGGATTAATGGGGGATAATGATCCGGGCAGGAAACCCGGGAGCAGGATTATACCTCGTGTTCCCCTTGAGAGGGTTAAAGAGATTTATGAAGGTCATGAGATTGCAACTCATACCATGACCCACTCCACCATTGCCCGCTGTCCTATGACGGCGCTTGCAAGAGAAATTATGGATGACAGAGCAGGTCTGGAACAGCTTTCCGGAAGAATTGTGCGTGGACATGCTTATCCCAACGGTTCCTATAGTCCCGAGATTAAGCAGTTATTTAGAGAGCTTGGTATTGTGTACGGACGTGTGGTACAGTCCGAACCAATAGATGTAAACGGTGGAATTGTTGAGTCAATCATGGCTTTTAATCTTCCGGATGATTCCATGGAGTGGAAGGCGACCTGTCATCACAATGATCCCCGGCTTATGAAGATTGCAGAAATGTTTGCTAATTTCAAAAAGAGACAGTATTTGAAGCTCATGACTGTGTGGGGACACAGTTACGAGTTTGACAACAACGATAACTGGGAAGTGATTGAGGAGTTTTGTAAGTATATGGGAGGCAGAGAGGATATCTGGTATGCCACCAATATAGAGATTTTTGATTACATGACTGCTTACAGGAATCTGCAATTCTCCGCGAATACAGATGCAGTATACAATCCTAATGCAATCAGTGTCTGGGTAGAACTGAATGGCCAGAAAATTGTAGAAATTCCTTCCGGTGCATATGTAGATTTGAATACAATGCTTTAAATCAAGACAAAATAAGACCCATCTTCCGTAGCCCTGGCGACGGAGGCATGGGTCTTTGTGCGTTAAAGGAGGTTTTATGAAGACATATATCATGGCGTTGGATCAGGGAACTACCAGTTCCCGTTGTATTTTGTTTGATGAAAAGGGACAGATATGTTCCATGGCACAGAAAGAATTTACACAAATTTATCCACAGCCCGGATGGGTGGAACATAATCCGATGGAAATCTGGTCTTCTCAACTTGCTGTGGCAGCGGAGGCTATGGCCAAGATAGGTGTGGAGGCTTCGCAGATAAAGGGGATCGGAATTACCAATCAACGGGAAACAACCATTGTCTGGGATAAAAATACAGGTGAACCTGTATATAACGCCATTGTCTGGCAATGTCGCCGCACCGCAGACAGAATCGAGAAACTTAAAAAGGATGGGATGGATGAAAAGATAAGACTTTGTACCGGTTTAATTCCGGATGCGTATTTTAGTGTTTCTAAAATCGAGTGGATTCTAGATAATGTTAAAGGGGCCAGGGAGCGTGCTGAGAAGGGAGAGTTGTTGTTTGGCACAGTGGATACCTGGCTTATTTGGAATCTGACAAAGGGTGCAGTTCATGTGACAGATTATACAAATGCATCGCGTACAATGCTCTTCAATATTCATAGTCTTGAATGGGACGGTGAGTTGCTTGATTATTTTAGAATCCCTAAAATAATGCTTCCAAAAGTAATGCCTTCCAGTTATATTTACGGACATACGGATCTGTCTGTGTTGGGCGGAGAAATTCCTATTGCCGGAGCTGCAGGAGACCAACAGGCTGCGCTTTTTGGACAGTGTTGTTTTGAACAGGGGGAAGTTAAAAATACTTACGGTACAGGCTGTTTTCTATTGATGAATACCGGGAATCAGGCGATTGTTTCCAAGTCGGGTCTTCTTACAACCATAGCAGCTACGGCAGATGACAAGGTTGAGTATGCTTTGGAGGGAAGTGTGTTTGTAGCAGGAGCAGGAGTTCAGTGGCTTCGGGATGGAATGGATATGGTTCGGACGTCTGCGGAGACTGAGAAGTTAGCACTGCAGGTAGAGAATACAGCAGGGGTGTATGTGGTACCTGCCTTCGCAGGTATGGGGGCTCCCTATTGGAATCCCTATGCGAGAGGTACTGTTGTGGGTCTCACCCGTGGCTGTACCAAGGCACATTTTGTGCGGGCAACTTTGGAATCCATCGCGTATCAGACCGCTGATTTGATTCGTGCAATGGAGCAGGATAGCGGTATTGATTTGAAGAGTTTGAAAGTAGATGGTGGTGCCAGCGCCAATAATTTCCTTATGCAGTTTCAGTCGGATGTGGTGAATGCCAGAGTGGAACGTCCGGGCTGCATTGAGACAACAGCCTTAGGCGCAGCATATCTTGCAGGTCTGGCGGTCGGTTACTGGCAGAGCAAGGAGCAAATTAAAGCCAACTGGCAAATTGGTGCTACTTTTGAACCCGGCATGAGTGACACTGAGCGCGAACTGCTTTTGCAAGGTTGGAAACGCGCCGTAAAATGTGCACTGGTATGGGCAGAGGATATGTGATATACTATTAAATTGAGAATAAATTGAATCGGAAAAGAGGAAGAAATATGTTAGTGCAAAAGTATAAAGATATGTTGTCCGGCAAGTCTGTCATCAGGCAGCTTTCCGAGTTTGCAACAGCAAGAGGGCAGGAAATCGGTTATGAGAATGTTTTTGACTATAGTCTGGGTAATCCTTCTGTGCCTGTGCCTCAGGAATTTACAGCTAAGATGATTCAGATGCTGACTGAGAAAAATCCCATGGAGCTTCATGGTTACAGTCCCAGTCTGGGTATTACTTCCGTGCGGGAAGCTATTGCTAAATCTTTGGAGGAGCGTTTTGGTATTCCCTATCGCAAAGAGCACATTTTTATGGCTTCCGGCGCAGCAGGGGCACTGGCTCATGCATTTCGTTTGGTGACGGAACCGGGAGATGAGATTTTGACCTTTGCTCCCTTTTTCCCAGAGTATAATCCTTATGTGAATCTGACAGGTGCAGTTTTGAAGATTGTTCCTCCCAACACGGAGACTTTTCAGATTAATTTTGAGGCATTTGAAGAGATGCTTACGGAGAAGGTGAAGGCGATACTGATTAATACGCCTAATAATCCCTCCGGTATTGTATATTCTACGGAAACGATTCAGAAGTTGACGGATATTCTGCGGGCGAAATCCGCACAATATGGACATGATATTTATCTGATTTCGGATGAGCCTTATAGAGAGATTATTTTTGAGGGAGTGGATGCACCCTGTGTATCCAAGTTCTATGACAACACTATTATGTGTTACTCCTTCTCAAAGTCTTTGTCTTTACCAGGAGAAAGAATTGGTTATGTAGCAGTAAATCCTGCATGTCCGGATGCGGAAACCATGGTGCAGATGTGTGGTCAGATTTCCCGTGGTATCGGACACAATTGTCCGCCCTCCATTATTCAGTTGGCGGTGGCAGAGGTCCTTGACAAGACTGCGGATTTGAAGGTTTATGAGACCAACATGAATTTGATTTACAATGAGTTGTGCGCATTGGGCTTTACTTGCGTTAAGCCCGGTGGAACCTTTTACATCTTCCCCAAGGCACTTGAGGAGGATTCTGTGGCATTTTGTCAGAAGGCTTTGAAGTACGATTTGGTGCTGGTGCCTGCAGATTCTTTCGGTGCACCCGGATTTTTCCGTATGGCGTACTGTATTGATACGGAGAAGGTTGAGCGTTCTTTAGAGGCGTTACGCAAATTTGTAAATACAGAGTATCCGAACAGATAAAAATAAAATCAGTGAGGTATAAAGAATGTATCAGGCAGGACTTGTGTTAGAGGGTGGCGGAATGAAGGGTGTTTATACCGCCGGTGTGCTGGATTTGTTTTTGGATAAGAATCTTGAATTTAGCAGTGTGTACGGTGTTTCTGCCGGCGCCTGTAATATGTGCAGCTATATTTCGAAGCAAAGAGGCCGTGCTTTGGATGTGAATATTGATTATCTGGATTCCAAGCGTTATTGTAGCGTGGAAAGCATGTTATTGTCCGGTGACCTGTTTAATGTAAACACCTGTTATAATCTGATTCCGAATTATTTGAATCCCATTGACAATGAGACTTTCATGGCTTATGAAGGTAAGGCATACGCAGTTGTAACAAATCTTATTACAGGTCGTCCGGAGTATCTGCGCGTGAGAGATTCAGTGAAGGATATAGATAAAGTACGTGCGTCTTCTTCCCTTCCGCTGGTATCCCGTACGGTTCGGATTAACGGAAGGCCTTATCTGGATGGCGGCCTTAGTGATTCCATTCCTATTCATAAGTCTATTCGTGACGGTAATCGTAAGAATGTGATTATTATGACTAAGGAGACAGGTTATCGCAGAAAACAGATTGATTCCGGCCAACTTGCACTCATAAAGGTGCGTTATGCGAAATATCCTAGAGTAGCACAGATTATGGCAGAGAGACATATCATGTACAACGAGTGTCTGGATTTTATTGAGCGTAAGGAAAAGGAAGGCGAGATTTTCGTGATTCGTCCCCAGCATCCCAATGATGTGAGACGTATCGAGCGTGATAAAGCCCGTATGAAGGCTCTTTACGACCAGGGTTACGAGGAAGCAGAGGCTCTCTACGAGAATCTGATGCAATATTTAAATAATTAGAGAAGTGAGATGAGTATGTTAGAAGTAATTAAAGCGATTATCTATGGAATTGTGGAAGGTATTACGGAGTGGCTGCCTGTCAGCAGTACAGGTCATCTGATTCTGGTGGAAGAGTTAATTCCCTTTATTGGAGTAAGTGAAGGCTTCTTCGATATGTTTGATGTGGTTATTCAGCTGGGTGCCATTATGGCGGTAGTAATTCTGTTCTGGAGCCAGATTTGGCCCTTTGCGTTGTCCGCCAAGGAACGTGAAGGCAAGACAGGGGCATTGTCCTTTGTAAAGCCGGACATTATGACTTTATGGTTTAAGATTCTGGTGTCCTGTGTTCCGGCTGCGGTTATCGGTGTTTTGTTTGACGATGTGTTTGATGCATTGTTCTACAATCCGGTCTGTGTGGCTATCGCGTTGATTGTCTTTGGCGTGGCGTTTATCATTATTGAGAACGGCAACAAGAATAAAAATACCAAGGTCAATTCCCTGGCAGAGATTTCTTATAAAACGGCACTTTTGATTGGTTTGTTTCAGCTGATTGCAGCTGTTTTTCCCGGAACTTCCCGTTCCGGTGCAACGATTGTGGGTGCGTTGTTAATCGGTGTTACCAGAACGGTTGCAGCAGAGTATACCTTCTTTTTGGCAATTCCGGTGATGTTTGGAGCAAGTCTTCTGAAGGTCTTAAAGTTTGGCTTTGCCTTTACCACATTGGAACTGGCCCTGTTGTTAATCGGTACGGTTGTATCCTTTGTGGTATCCATGTTTGTACTTAAGTTTTTGATGGGATATATCAAAAAGCATGATTTCAAGATATTCGGCTGGTACAGAATTGTATTGGGAATTGTTGTGCTGGCATATTTTGGGCTGGTGGCGTAATTGATATAGCTGACATAGGTGATACAGAATGAAAAAAACGAGTATTTTTCTTGCTGTCATGGCAGTGATTGCTGCAGTGTGTGTGGTGGGCATCCGGTTTGGCAGCAAGGAGGTCAGTGGCGTTGCGGAGAGCTTTGGCGGAGAGCCAAAGCTGCTTACAGAAAGCGGATTCTACGAGGCTGAGACACAAGTTCGGATTACGGTGCCTAAGGGTGCGAAAGTGTATTATACAACCAATTGTGAAGAACCCACCCTTGAGAACGGACAGCTCTATGATGGACCTGTTGTCTTATCCGCACCTGAGGCGGGGGAGCAGGCATATGTTCTTCGTTTTAAGGCGTATTTTGAAGATGGGACCTGGTCAGATACCTTGACCGGGACTTATTTTGTTGGACAAGGTATTGCCAACCGGTACACGACGAAGGTGCTTAGCATTGTAGGAGAGCCGGAAGCTCTCTTTGGATACGAGGAAGGGATTCTGGTACCGGGCAAGCGATATGATGAGTTTATGGAGGCCAATCCGGGCATACATCCCGGCAATGGTGTGGAGGCCAATTATACTATGCGCGGTGATGCTGCGGAGCGAGAGGTATATTTGGAGCTGTTTGATCAAGATGGGCAGGAGATTTTCTCCCAAAAAGGTGGTGTCCGTGTGGCAGGACAGTTGTCACGTCTGAATAATCATAAGTCTCTTCGTCTGTATGCCCGTAGAGAGTACGACGAAGAAAATAACAAGTTTCGGTTTGATTTGTTTGAGAATATTACATCCAAGGCAGACGGAACCATGGGGCAGGAGTATAAGAGACTGCTTCTGAAAAACTCCGGTCAGGATTATGGATATGCGTTTCTTCGCACGGAATTGATTGGTCGTCTGGCAGATCAGGCAGGTTTTGGGGATGTCCAGCATGTGACGCCGGTGTGCGTGTACATTAATGGGGAATATTATGGAAGTTACTGGCTGGCCAATCATTTTGACGGTCAGTATTTTGAAAATAGATATGGTGCTTATGATGGAGAGTTCGTAGTGCTGGAACATGCAGATATGAAAAAGTATGTCTCGGAGGAGAGTAGCGAACTGGAAGTTTCTTCCACGGCGGAGTACAATGCACAGTATGATAAGTTTGCTGCTATGGATTTGACAGTTGATGCTAATTACAAGGCGTTGCAGAAATTCATGGATGTAGAGAATTATCTGGAGTATTTTGCCATTGAGAATTATGTAGCCAATGACGACTGGCCGGATTCCAATCTGAAAACCTTCCGATATGAGGCGGGAGAGAGCGGATATACAGAAGGTACGGTTTTTGATGGCAGATATCGTATGCTTCTGTATGATGCGGATTATGGCTTTGGGCTGATGTTTTATCATGATACCATTGGTACATTGGTAAATGAACTGACATTGGATAAAATCATGTATGATCGCTCACCGCTGTTTGCTGCATTGATGAAGAGGGAAGACTGCAGACAGTATTTTGTATCATATACCTTGGATTTGATGAATGGTGCCATGAGTGCGGAAAATGTAGCTGAGCAGGTGGATGAGATGCATTTTTCACGTGTGCAGGAATTGGTGCGCACTTTGGAAGTGGAAGGTTTGGTGGGAGGACTTCTTTTGGAGCCCGATGCCATGAATATGGCCACTGTGGATCGTAATCTGCAGCAAATTCGTTCCTTTGCAGAAGAGCGACCTGTGTATGTATTGCAGGATTTTGAAGAGAAGTTTGATTATCACCAAAAATATCAGTTAACCGTAGCAGACGAATCGCTCTATAGTTGTGTGAAGGTGAATGGTATATATTGTGAAGAAAATGAATTTATGGGCACTTATTTGAAAGAGGTTCCGGTGACACTGACACCTTGTCTTGGACCAAACGAGCATTTTTCCTATTGGTTGGTAAACGGTGAAATGAGAATGGAAGAAGAACTAATGCTTGTAGGAGAGCAGATTCCCGGAGAGACCGTGGAAGTAGAGCTGGTGACAGCAGAAACGGAGGAGCCCCGGTTGCAGATAGTAGCGGTGGCTACCAGAGGGCAGGATGATTATGTGGAACTTATGAATTGCTCTGCTAAACCTGTGGGTACGTCGGGCTATTATCTTACGGATTCTGATGAACCCTGGAAGTATCAGCTTCCGGCACTGGTGTTAGAGCCCGGTGAAGTATTGCGTCTGGTGGGTAAAAGTAACAGTAGTGCGGAAAGCCTTGGTCAGTATGGATTGAATTTTAATTTGAGAACAGGTGAACTTTTGCAGTTAAATTTCAAGAATCAACTGACGGACAGCGTGGAAATTCCACAGTTGTCAGAAGATGGTGTTTACACAAGAGATTTTATCAGAGGAACTTACACGGAACAAAAGAGGGAGCAGAGTGTGGAATGAGACATGAATTAAAATATATTCTGACACCCATTCAGTATGAGCTCCTTCGCAACAAACTCAAGTGGGTGCTTGAGCCGGATGCTAACGCGTCGGATGAAGGAGAGTATTTTATTCGGAGTATCTATTTTGACTCTCCGGACAGAGTTGCCCTGAAGGAGAAATTGAGTGGTATCAACAGACGTAAAAAATATCGTATTCGGTTTTATAACGGAGACACTTCTTTTTGTAGGCTGGAATGTAAGGAGAAGACAGGCAGTCGTATTCAGAAGCAATCCTGTGCGCTTACAAGGAAGCAGGTGAATTGGTTGCTGCGAATCGAAGAGAATGCAGATGCGGACAGTCAGACGGATACTATCGTCAAAGCAACTGAGCCGGAACTTTTCCAACAGATGAATCTACTTATAAAGAGTGAGGGATATGAGCCTGTTGTAACAGTTGATTATGTGAGAGAGGCCTATGTGCTTCCTCTTTCGGATTTGAGAATCACCTTCGATAAGCAACTTGCATGGGGGCCGGTAAAAGGGTGTCTGGAACAGGAACGTTACTTGTCCAATATTTATGGAGATTATGTGATACTTGAAGTGAAATACAACGAATATCTGCCGGAGCATATCAGTGCAATCCTTTCTTCGGTGGGGCCGGTACAGACAGCGGCTTCTAAGTATGTGGCTTGTGTAGAGGCACAACGGGCAGCAAAGGGATACTGAATATAGCTTACAAACAGAAAATATACAAGGCGCCAAGGGCGCAGAAATGGAGCAGAAATGAATACACTAAAAGAGATTCTGAAGGAGAACATTACACAGATGGGACTGGTGGAAACCTTGTCCCTGGAATATATTGCACTGGTGCTGGGTACTGCACTGGTGTGTGGCATGATTCTGTATCTGGTATATAAGATTTTTTATCAGGGAGCGGTATATTCGGAGAATTTTGGATTGCTGATAGTAATGACAACCCTGACGGTTGCTTTTATCATTATGACGATTTCTTCCAATATTGTGTTGTCTCTTGGTATGGTGGGTGCATTGTCTATTGTGCGTTTTCGTACGGCAGTAAAGGATCCCTTAGATGTGGGATTTTTGTTTCTTGCTATTGCGGCAGGTCTCACGGCAGGAGCAGGGTTGTTTTTGATTGCAGGATTGGGAACGGTAGCAATTTGTACAGTTTTTGTAGTACTGCGTCAGATTGGCAGAGGCCGTACTACTTATCTGCTTGTGGCGGATTATGACAGTTCTTCAGAGGATGCGGTTATGACGCTGTTAAATCCCGGCAAGGGCAAGCTGAAATCCAAGGCGACGGATGGTAAGAGAGTAGAGCTGACATGGTTGATTCGCAAAGATGCAGAGAAAACATTGTCAGAAATATTGAAGGTAGAGGGTGTTCGTAAGGCAACTCTTATCGCATATACGGGAGATGCTCAATATTAATGGGATTTATTCCGGTGTGACAAAATTAACCGTTTTTATGTCAAAAAAGTATAGTTTTTTGCGATAAAATCGCTGTTTTTTGTGATAAATACGGTTGACAACTCTCGACAAAAGATATAAACTGTGTCTTGTTAGGTTAATTTGTAGTTTAATGTAACAAAGTGACCTTGAGGAGATAAGTAACTTGAGTTTAAGAAGGGAGATTGTCAATATGGCAGCAGCAAAGAAGACCGCTAAGCCCGTAGCAGTAGCAACTCCTGCTACTGAGCCCAAGGCAGAGGTAAAGAAGGTAGAAACCCCCGCAGCAGAAGTTAAGACAGAAGTTAAGGCAGAAGCTAAGGCAGCTAAGCCTGCAGCAAAGAAAGAGACTGTTAAGAAGGAAACCGTTAAGAAAGAGACCAAGACCGCAGCTAAGAAGGCTCCTGCAAAGAAGGAGACTAAGACTGCAGCAGCTAAGAAGACTGTAGCAAAGAAGGCAGCAGTTAAGGCAGAGATGCAGATTCAGTTCGCAGGTAAGTCTTATACTCAGGAGGATCTGGTTAAGATCGCTCAGGATGTATGGCAGTATGACTTGAATCAGAAGGTTTCTGATTTAACTAGCGTTGAGCTTTATGTAAAGCCCGAAGAGCAGGCTGTATACTACGTAATGAACAAAGAGTTCACCGGAAGCTTTGCTATCTAATTTAACAAGAACATATTAAAAGAGCATTCGACATTTGTCGGATGCTCTTTTTGCGTCAGATAAATTTATAAAACGACTTTGTTACGTCCGTGTTTTTTGCCATAATACAGTTTCTCATCTGCAATATGAATTACTTTCTGATATTTTCTTCCGGCACGTCCGATACCAACGCCTACGGTTATGGTAACATTAATTTTATGGTTGGCTGTTTCGATTACAGTCTCTTCTACACGTTTGCGAAGATTTTCCATGATTGGTTGAACGGTCTCAATGGTTGCATCCGGAAAATATAAGATGAATTCTTCACCACCCCAACGTACGGCCAGATTGTCTGTGCCTATGGCTTCTTTCATAAATTCTGCTATTTTGGACAAGACAATGTCTCCTGCAGCATGTCCATAAGTATCATTTACTTTTTTGAAAAAATCGATGTCTAAGAGACAGATGATGTAGTCTGTTTTAGAGGTATCTCCATTTTGTATCATCTGACGTTCCAGAAAACGACGGTTGTACAATCCTGTCAGAGCATCGTGATACATGTTGTAGCGCATAAACTCTTCCATGTTATCTTTGCGTTTGGAATACAGAATAGTTGCAGCCAAACTAATTCCGGAAGTAATTGCAAGATTAATCAAATAGAAGGTGGTCTGGTATGGTTCCATGCTTGCGTGCACACTAGGGAGGGTAAAGCCTGTGATGCGCACAAAACCTTCCGAGGCGAAAGCCGTAATGATACCAAGAATCTGATAAAAGAATCTCTTATTGCCGGCAGATGGAACCAGATAAAATACAGAGGCAGACATACCTACGGCATAGAGGAAAAAGCCGGAATCGGAACCAACTGCACAGTTACAGATAATCGAAAAGATTAAAATCTCAAAATAGGAGATTGCCATTGTTGTCTCAGAGGTGTCCTTACGAATAAACAGGAAAAAAGCATAAAAGCTGGTGCTTAAAAAATTAATTAATGCAAGGGCTTCTACTGCTAAAATACAGAAGACACAAAAATAAAGGGAGTGGACCAAGAGACACAATAACAAAAATAATTGATTTCGATTGTCCGTTGCCCAATCTATAAAATTGTTCATTTTTTCTTTGGATTTTGCCATATATTCATCCTATATACTTTTTAGTATTAATTCGCTAAAGTATTTTTTATTATATCAAAAATGAGAAAATCAGGCAATGTGCTTTTCCCTAAATGTTGGTCGGAATATTTGGCAAATTATACAAAATGTGATAGGATAAACATTAGGATAACGGTGCGCAATTTTGCGTAGAAAAGAGGATGTTATGATACCGAAAGACCCGGTAATGCTTTTGAGTTTTATTAATTTAAAGTTGCGTGATTATTATAGTAATTTGGATAGTCTGTGTGAGGATTTGGATTTGGATAAAACAGAACTGGAAGAAAAACTTCACGGCATAGATTATCATTACAATGAGGAGCGGAATCAATTTGTGTAAAAAAGGGACGAGATGTCAGGTCTGTATTGGTTGTGGACGTTGCTTTGGTGAGGAAGATGGCCTGAAGGGCATCTCTTTTGTGGTGGAAAATAAATTGTTAGGGGAAAAACGGACGGATTCCTGTGCATATGTGGCAGGAAGACGTCTTGTAACTGTGGATATCGGAACCACAACGGTTGCCATGCAGCTTCATGCACCGGATGGTTCGGTGGAGGATTATTTTGCCCAGGTCAATCCCCAGACAAAATATGGTGCAGATGTATTGTCCCGTATAGAAGCTGCCGGAGATTCTGCTATAGCGGAAGATTTACAGACACTGATTCATCAGGTGCTTAAGCAGGGGTTCGATAGATTTAAAGCAGTTTTAAAAGATGAGGAAACTCTTTGGGCAGTTATTGCAGCGAATACTACGATGGTCTATTTGCTCATGGGATATAGTGCTCGGGAGTTGGGACAGGCTCCTTTTATAGCAAGTTATTTAGGCCACGTGTTGACACAAATAGAAGGCGTGGAATGTTTGATATGTCCGGGATTATCGGCTTTTGTGGGCGGTGATATCCTGGCAGGAATGATAGCCTGTAATATGTGGGATGCAGATGAGACAACTTTGTTGATTGATTTGGGCACTAATGGAGAGATGGTATTGGGGAACAGGGAGCGGATGATTGCCTGTTCTACTGCGGCAGGACCGGCTTTTGAAGGTGGAGTAAATCGTGGTATCTGGGGCGCAGATATGATTCGCCTTTTGGCAAAGCTTTTGCAGGAAAGTATTATGGACGAAACGGGTCTGTTGGCAGATTCTTATTTTGACACCGGTGTGCGCGTGGGAGATGTGTGTGTGACACAACAGTCTATCCGTGCAGTGCAGCTTGCCAAGGGTGCTATTCGTGCAGGAATTGAGATTCTTGCGCAGGAGTATGGAATTGATTTGGCAGGCATTGACCGTGTGGTGCTGGCAGGAGGATTTGGTTATTATTTGAATCCCGAAGCTGCGGCTCAAATCGGATTGTTGCCGGGAGAACTTGTAGGGAAAACAATTGCCGGAGGGAATACGGCACTGGCCGGGGTTTTGAAGCTGGGCTGTGATTATCTTTGCCGGGGAGAAGCGTGCTTTGAGGAATATGACCGGGAGCGGGTGCATGTGCTGAATCTGGCACAGAGACCGGAATTTGAGGAACTTTATCTGGGGTATTTGAATTTCGGGGAGGCTTGTGATGATTAGTGAATATGCGAAACAGGATATTGAGAAGTTAAGATGCAAAAGTTTGCTATATAAGAGAATAAATATAGTGGTTTATGCTGTGATTTTCTTAGTGTTATTTATTCTATGGATTAAGCTGAAGGTTATGGGCGAAGATGGGGTAGATTATGTCCAATTTCTTATTTTTCTGACGTTTGCAATAGCTATTTCGATACATGTTGCGGGAGAAAAGTATGTGCAAGTTATGAGAGATTTTAAGTCTGCATATAAAATTCAATTTGTAGTTGAAATTTTATATGAACAGTTTGGTAATGTGGATTACATAGGGATTCACGGATTTTCCGAACGGGTGATACAGGATTTTCAGTTGGTACACTTAGCAAATCACATGTATTCTGAGGATTACTTGAGGGCTGTTTATAATGGTGTGATTTTTGAACAGTCCGATGTGGTAATAATAGAAAAAGAACGTAAAGAGTTTCCCTCAGTTTTCTTTAAAGGGCGGATGTTAAAGTTGTCTCATTCGAAAGAACCGGTTGAAGATATAAGGATTTTTACACGGAATTTTGAACATAGAGTAATAAATAATACTATTCAAGTAAGAGGGATGGAAGAAGCCCTTTCAGTGGGAGCAGATATTTCCGAACAGACTTGGACAGAGGACGCAGAGTTTAACAACATGTTTGATGTGTACTCTGCAAATGAACAGGAAGTGGGTGAATTGCTTACGCCTACATTTAGGGCTGTGCTTGGGAAGCTTGCTTCCAGATATGGATGTATAGCTTTGCGCCTTACCGGAAATGAGGCTTATGTTGCAATCGGTGCCCGGATAGATACCTTTGATTGTTCTCTGGATGAGCCTATTCAATATGAGATGGAAGAGCAGCGAATCATTGCAGATGCAGATGAAATCAAGCTTCTCATAGATGCGCTGAATGGTGCAGCTTAAATATTTCTGAAAATGTCAAATGGAAGGGGGATGTAAATGCATTACGTGAAGGCAAAAGGAATCCTGTCAGCACAAAACGGAATGAATTTATATCGGGGCTGTTCCCATGGGTGCATTTACTGTGATTCCAGAAGTAAATGTTATCACATAGACCATGCATTTGAGGATATTGAGGTTAAGGAAAATGCGTTGGAACTGTTGGAGCACACACTGAAGCACAAGCGTCAGAAATGCATGATAGGAACCGGTTCCATGACAGACCCGTACATTCCTTTGGAAATGGAACTTGGATATGTGCGAAGGACATTGGAGTTAATTGATAAATATGGTTTTGGCTTTGCTGTGCAGACCAAGTCAGACCGGATCTTGCGGGATATAGATTTGTTGCAGAAAATTAATCAGAAGACAAAGTGTGTAGTTCAGATGACTTTGACAACTGCAGATGAGGAGTTGTGTGCAAAGCTGGAGCCCAATGTCTGCACGACTCAGAAACGTTTTGAAGTGTTGAAAAAGTTGCGCGACGTAGATATACCTACAGTTGTGTGGCTTGACCCGATATTGCCCTTTATTAACGATACAGAAGAGAATATTTTGGGCCTTCTGGATATGTGCGTTGAGGCAAAGGTTTACGGAATTATCTGTTTTGGTATGGGGCTTACCTTGCGCGAGGGTAATAGGGAGTATTTTTACAAGCAGCTGGATAAACTGTTTCCCGGAATGAAGGAAAAATATATACATACTTATGGCAATCAATATGAGGTAAACAGTCCCAAGAATGCGGAGCTCATGCGCCTTTTCCATGAAAGATGTGATGTGCATGGCATTGTTCATGATAATAAACAGATTTTCCGGTATCTACATACTTTTGAAGAGAAGGAGCGGGCGGAGCAGTTGAGCCTGTGGGATTTGTAAAAAAGCGGTATATCTTTGTGGTGATATACCGCTTGCTTTTTAGGTGACTATTTTCTATATTCATACATCCTATAGATTTTCTTGGCCAGTTTTCCGCCAAATACAGTTTTAAAAAAGAAGCGTTCCATTCCCTTTAGTTCCTGAATCATTTCCGGTGGTGTCATATTATGTTCTCTGACGTAACTCAAATTAGTCCTGTCTTCAAAGGTGCAGGGGTCATCAATTCCGTAAACAGTTGTGACACCAACGTCATTAATTGGATTTTTGTATTTGGAGGCTTTAGCGGCACGTACCGTATAGCAGTCCATAAATATGGTTACTGCTGCAAAATGGTCGGTAAGGGCCTTCAATAATGTCTTCATCTCTTCGGGGGTAAAGTACATACTAATCCCCTCAAGTATCACAATGGCCTTGCGTGTAGGCAGATTTTTGAGCCAGTGTACCTGTCTGGCATCGGCGGCAATCATGCGGTAGAAACCGGTCTCTTTATAGTATTTTTGTCGCTCAGCAATCACATCAGGGAAATCAATATCGTACCAGCGAATGTCGGAGGCACCGATTCTCTCTGCGCGGCTGTCCATGCCGCAACCAATGTGTAACACTGTGCAATCTGAAGTTTCGTTTATTTCCTTTTTGACCAGTTTATCAAATACCGCAGAGCGCATGCCCATGTTGTAGGCAAGCCATTTGGACTTGGATTTGCCTTTTAGTTCAAAGCCTTCCTTGTCCCAGATGGATTCTGCTTTGGAGTCATGGAGAATAATACCTTTTTTGCTGACATAAGCCTTACCGTATAGGGGAATGTAGAGTGTTTTGTTTATATTATTCATTCAATTTGCCTCACATATTTTTATCTGAAATGTATGGATTGTTTGAAGTTAAACAATAATATCTGCCAGCTCAAATCTTATTACTTTCTTCAATTCCTCTAAAGGAAGCTCTACCTGATAACCGATTTTGCCGGCGCTAAAAATAAAAGTATCGAAATCGGCGGCGGTCATATGAACTACCGTTTTGAACTGTTTCTTCATACCAATGGGAGAACAACCGCCATGAATATATCCGGTCAGTGGCAAAAGCTCTTTGGATTTAATCATACTGATACTTTTCTCACCTACGGATTTCGCAGCCTTTTTCAAATCCAGTTCCTGTTCTACGGGAATCATAAAGACATAGTTGGCTTTTGTGGCACCTATGGTCACCAGTGTCTTAAACACACGGTTGGGGTCCTGGCCCAGCGCAGTAGCTACCTCTACGCCACTGATGGCTTCGGTGGCACTGTAGTCGTGACTGATATAGTTGATTTTCTTCTGATCCAATGTACGCATGACATTGGTTTTCTCGATGTTCTTTTTCATGTTCTTTCTCCATTATTTTGCCAGATGTATTTCCTGTCCGATGATAATGGCCTTGGAGTTGGTTCCGTGGCCGATGTCTTTTGTAACGGCAATAGGCAGTTCGTCCCCTGCGATTCTTTTAACCAGTGTCTCCGCATCAGGTGTGCATTGTTCGGCTTCCATCTGAGTAAAGGTTCCTAACAGAATACCTGCTATCTTGTCAAAAGCACCCAGCTGTTGTAATTGGCACAGATAGGTTTCGATTTGGGCAACGGTTCCGCCACAACTTTCCAATAACAGTATCTTTCCTGTCAAATCCGGCATATACTCTGTACCTGCCAGCTTCAGAAAGCAACGGATGTTTCCGCCTACGACAATTCCCTGCATCTCTTTTTGCTGAACGAAACGGTAATCAATCTGAAATAAGTCTGTTCCATTCTTCAAGATTGTATTTTGGAAATCCTGTACTTGCTGTTCCCGGTAATCATAAATTAAATTCCGAATCTGATACAAAACAGAAGGCTTGCCCGCCTTGGCATAAATAGCATTAATCACCGTGGTCAAATCACTGTATCCCCAAAACCTTTTGGAACAGTTAGCGATTGTTTCATAATCCAAATAAGGCAGCACTCCGTTTGCCACATCGCCTCCGGAAATATCAAATATCTCGGTTATCTCATCATCTTTATAAAAGCTCATAAGTGCAGCAGCACGCTCTTTGGCACTGCCGCTGAAAACGGATTCCTTTTCATAAATACAATCACTAAATATCGGTTCAATCCCCATATTGGTTAATGTATCTTTTAATGCTTGAATTTTGTCTGTGTGGGTATTTCTTTGGCCATTAGAGCAGCCTGCAATTCCTATTTTCATCATGTTTTCCTCATTTTCTTACTATTAAAAGTATTTTTGCCATAAGTAGCGAAAGAAAGAACATGTTGTGTTTTAAAAGGAAAATATAAACTTTAGCATGTAGCGGCAGACCATCACAATTTGCATTTTTTAAACAGTTGGTGGCTCCCAGTTCGCGTTTAATGTGTTTACCGGCTTTTATCAGATTATGACCATGGCGCACTTCGTGAAAGACACCAATGCAAATTCCGCTGACATTGCATGCGTCAATTTGTTGCTGTATCACAGGTGAATGCTTGCCCAAATGTTCGGAAATGTAATCTATGACTGCGCTGTAGTTGCGGAAATAGGTTGCGTCATAGGTGGTCATGGCAGAGAGCTCATTTGTTTTATTATAGAAATAAAAAGGCTTATTCAGGTAATAAAACGAATCGGAAAAATAGATACATTCGTATACACATGCGAAATCTTCCAATTTGTATAATGATTCATCTGTGCATAAATGTTCCTGCATTATTTGGCGTTTGAACGCCTTGTTCCACAGTTGGCCTGCAATCATGGCTGTTAAGAAAGACTGTTTGCGGTCATAAATCATAGAAGGAACAATTTTCTGCAGCAGCGCTTCTTTGTCATAGTATCCCGGTTCAAGAGACTGGTACATTAATTCCTGACGGTCAGAATATACCTTGTAGGAATCATATAAAATAGTATCCGGTGCATTATAGTTGTCTATTACATGAACCAGTTCTTCCAATGTATTTGCAGCAATCCAGTCATCGGCATCTGCATGAAGAATGTAGTCTCCCTGTGCAATTGCTACGCCGGCTTTGCGTGCACTTACAACACCGCCGTTTGTTTTATGTATTACTTTTACTCGTGGGTCAAGTACAGCATAGTGATCACATATCCGGGGTGAGTCGTCCGGAGAACCGTCATTAATTAATATCAGTTCAAAGTCGGAATAGGTTTGTCCTAATATACTGTCAACACATCTGTTTAAATATTTTTCTACTTTATAAACGGGAACAATAAAAGAAAATAACATATTTATATCCTCGCATTTTGCAATATATTGTAAATTATATCATTAATTACCGGCAGTCGCACCCATTTTCTTTCTCTATTGCTTAATAATTATTTTAGAATTATTTTCGGGAAAATCTGTTGACAATAGGTATTTGCAGTGTTATCTTATGTAGGAAGGGTGTTAGCACTCCCTTGAATCGAGTGCTAACAAATCGGGAAAGGAGTGACGGAATGCAGTTGGATGAGAGAAAAACCAAGATATTGCAGGCAATCATTCGTAATTACCTGGAGACCGGCGAGCCGGTGGGCAGCAGGACAATCTCCAAGTATACTGATTTAAACCTGAGCTCCGCAACAATTCGTAATGAGATGGCTGATTTGGAGGAAATGGGGTACATTTTACAGCCTCACACTTCCGCAGGACGTATTCCTTCCGATAAGGGGTATCGTTTCTATGTAGACACTATGATGGAGGCCAAGGAACGGGAAGTTGCCGAGATGAAAGAGATGCTCATTGAGCGTCAGGACAAGATGGAGCAGATGCTTCAGCAAGTGGCGAAGGTGCTGGCCAAGGATACACAATATGCGACATTGATAACAACTCCACAAAATAAGGGGAGCAAGGTCAAGTTTGTACAGCTGTCCAGAGTGGCACAGGGCCAGATTTTGGCGGTTATCGTGGTAGAGGGCAATGTTATCAAGAATAACATTCTTTCCGTGAGAGAGGAGCTTTCCGATGAGACACTTTTGAAGCTCAATATTTTGCTGAATACGAATCTGACGGGGTTGTCTATAGCAGAAATCAATCTGGGAATGATAGCTGCCATGAAGCAGCAAGCCGGTATTCACAGCGATATTGTCAGTGAAGTGATTGATGCGGTGGCTGAGGCTATCAAGGCTGAGGATGATTTGGAGATTTACACCAGTGGTACCAATAATATTTTCCGGTACCCTGAACTTGCGGATCATCAGAGAGCCAGTGAGCTGATTAATACCTTTGAAGAAAAGGAACTTTTAAATGATTTGATTCAGGATACCCTGTCTGAGGAAAACAATACCGGCATTCAGGTTTATATCGGTGATGAAACACCGGTAAAGAGCATGAAGGATTGCAGCGTGGTGACAGCTACTTACGAGCTGGGTGAGGGTATGCGAGGCACCATCGGAATTGTAGGTCCCAAGCGAATGGACTATGACAAGGTGGTAGGAACGCTTAAAACTTTGCAAAGTAAGCTGGATGAACTTTATCGGGACAACAGCTAAATGTAAAGTTTGGAATAAACGGCAGATAAACAGCCGATTAATAAATGTTGATAAACCGACATTTATGAAGAATAACAGAAAGGCGGGTGTGGCATGGAGAATCAGGAAAAGGATTTGCAGGAAGAACTGCAGGAGACCATGCAGGATGCGGAGACAAAGGATGCTGATATAGAAGCGTCTGAAGCAGAAATCTCTGAGGCAGTTGAAGAGAGTGAGGCAGAGGGCGAAGGCAAGATGAGCTGGGCAGAGAAAAAAGCTGCCAAGAAGCAGGAGAAAAAGGAAAAGAAAGATAAGACAGATGCTTACAAGGAACAGATTGAGCAGCTTGAAGACAGAGTAAAACGTCAGATGGCAGAGTTTGAGAACTTCCGTAAGCGTACAGAGAAGGAAAAACAGGCCATGTTTGAGACCGGCGCCAAGAGCGTGGTGGAGAAAATTCTCCCTGTGGTTGATAACTTTGAGAGAGGTCTGGCCACCGTTCCGGAAGATAAGAAGGAAGATCCCTTTGTGGATGGTATGAACCGTATTTACAAACAGTTCCTTACAGAACTTGAGAATATTGGTGTGAAGCCTATAGAGGCTGTAGGATGTGAGTTTGATCCTAATCTTCATAATGCAGTAATGCAGGTGGAGAGTGAGGAGTATGAGTCCGGAATTGTGGCTCAGGAGTTACAAAAAGGTTATACTTACCGTGAATCAGTGGTTAGACACAGCATGGTAGCGGTCACCCAGTAATGGGGCTCGTGCGAAGCACGAAGGTAACCGAAATAAAATGGAAACAATTTGTTCAATTATAAACAGGAGGAATGAAAATGAGCAAAATTATCGGTATTGACTTAGGAACAACCAATAGCTGCGTAGCGGTTATGGAAGGTGGTAAGCCCACCGTTATCGCAAATGCAGAAGGTGCAAGAACTACACCTTCCGTAGTAGCTTTTACCAAGAACGGAGAGCGTCTGGTAGGTGAGCCTGCAAAGCGTCAGGCAGTTACCAACGCAGAGAAGACCATCGCGTCTATTAAGAGAGATATGGGTACTGACAATGGTCGTACCATTGATGACAAGAAGTATTCTCCCCAGCAGATTTCTGCTATGATTCTTCAGAAGCTTAAAGCAGATGCTGAGAGCTATCTGGGCGAGAAGGTTAGCGAGGCAGTTATCACTGTTCCCGCATACTTTAACGACGCGCAGCGTCAGGCAACCAAGGATGCAGGTAAGATTGCAGGTCTTGATGTAAAGCGTATCATCAACGAGCCTACCGCAGCAGCACTTGCGTACGGTTTGGATAACGAGAAAGAGCAGAAGATTATGGTATACGACCTGGGTGGTGGTACCTTCGACGTATCCATCATTGAGATTGGTGATGGCGTAATCGAGGTTCTGGCTACTAATGGTGATACTCACCTTGGCGGTGATGATTTCGACAACAAGATTATTGACTGGATGGTATCTGAGTTCAAGAAGTCTCAGGGCGTTGACCTCAGCAATGACAAGATGGCTATGCAGCGTCTGAAAGAGGCAGCTGAGAAGGCTAAGAAGGAGCTTTCCAGTGCAATGACTACCAACATCAACCTTCCCTTCATCAGCATGAATGAGAGCGGCCCTCTTCACTTTGATATGAATCTGAGCCGTGCACAGTTTGATGAGCTGACCAGAGATTTGGTTGAGAGAACTGCAATTCCCGTACAGAACGCAATGAAGGATGCAGGTCTGAATAATTCTGATTTGGGTCAGGTGCTTTTGGTAGGTGGTTCTACACGTATTCCTGCTGTACAGGATAAGGTTAAGCAGCTCACCGGTAAGGAGCCTTCTAAGGCACTTAACCCTGATGAGTGTGTAGCACTTGGTGCTTCCGTACAGGGTGGTAAGCTGGCTGGTGATGCAGGTGCAGGCGAGATTCTGCTTCTGGATGTTACTCCTTTGTCTCTGTCTATCGAGACTGCAGGTGGTATTGCAACCAGACTGATTGAGAGAAATACAACTATTCCTACCAAGAAGAGCCAGGTATTCTCTACCTACTCTGATAATCAGACCGCTGTAGATATCAATGTAGTACAGGGTGAGAGACAGTTTGCAAGAGACAATAAGTCCCTTGGACAGTTCAGACTGGACGGTATCCCCCCTGCACCCAGAGGAATCCCTCAGATTGAGGTTACCTTTGATATCGATGCAAACGGTATTGTAAATGTATCCGCTAAGGATTTGGGCACCGGTAAGGAGCAGCGTATCACCATTACCGCTGGTTCCAATATGTCCGATGCTGATATCGAGAGAGCAGTTAAGGAAGCTGCTGAGTTCGAGGCTCAGGATAAGAAGCGTAAAGAGGCGGTAGAGCTTAGAAATGATGCTGACTCTTTCGTGTTCCAGACCGAGAAGGCTTTGAATGATGTAGGTGACAAGATTTCCGACAGCGAAAAGTCTCAGGTACAGGCTGATTTGGATGCTGTAAAGGCAATCTTAGAGCGTACCAAGGATGCTGAGATGAACGACAGCGATATGGATGAGTTGAGAGCAGCAAAAGAGAAGCTGACCAATTCTGCACAGTCTCTGTTTACTAAGATGTATGAGAACATGCAGCAGGCACAGGGTGGTGCAGGTCCTGATATGAGCGGCATGGGTGATATGGGTGCAGGCGCAGGTGCTTCCGCTCCCGAAGATGATGTGATTGACGGAGATTTCCGCGAGGTATAAGGACAAAGAGAACTTCTAAGGCGAGGGAGTACCTCGCCTAAGAAGTTCTATGCTTTGTCCGGAAGAATCCTGAAAGGATTCTTTTCAAATGAATTGTGAGGAGTTAAGAGATGGCAGAACAGAAGAGAGACTATTATGAGGTTCTCGGTGTGGATAAAGGCGCCGATGAGGCGGCAATCAAAAAAGCATACCGTGTTCTTGCGAAGAAATATCATCCGGATATGAATCCCGGTGATGCAGAAGCGGAGAAGAAGTTTAAAGAAGCTTCGGAAGCTTATGCAGTGCTGAGTGATCCGGACAAAAAGAGACAGTATGATCAGTTTGGTCATGCAGCCTTTGATGGTGGCGCCGGTGGTGCAGGCGGATTTGATTTTAGCGGCGCGGATTTCAGCGATATTTTTGGTGATATTTTTGGCGATTTTTTTGGTGGCGGGCGCAGAAGCAGTGCACGCAACAATGGTCCCATGAAGGGTGCTAATATCCGTACCAGTGTGCGTATTACCTTTGAGGAGGCTGTGTTTGGTTGTAGCAAGGAAATTGACCTGACGGTAAAGGAGACTTGTAAGACCTGTAATGGTAATGGTGCAAAGCCCGGTACCAGTCCCGAAACCTGTACTAAGTGTGGCGGTAAGGGTCAGGTGGTTTATACCCAGCAGTCTTTCTTTGGCACTGTTCGTAATGTACAGGCTTGTCCTGATTGTCAGGGAAGCGGTAAGGTTATCAAGGAAAAGTGTCCTGACTGTCGCGGAACCGGCTATATCCCTATGAAAAAGCGTTATGCGGTAGAGATTCCTGCAGGTATCGATCATGGTCAGTCCGTGCGTCAGCCCGGTCTTGGCGAGCCCGGTACCAACGGCGGTCCCAGAGGTGATGTGCTTGTTGAGGTTATCGTAGGAAGACATCCCATTTTCCAGAGACAGGATTTCAATATCTATTCCACTGTACCGGTGTCATTTGCTGTGGCTGCTTTGGGTGGTGAAATCTTTATTGATACGGTGGACGGCAAGGTGATTTACGATGTGAAGGCCGGAACCCAGACTGATACCAAGGTACGTTTGAAGGGTAAGGGTGTTCCCTCTTGGAGAAATAAAGATGTTCGCGGTGACCATTATGTAACTCTTGTGGTAACTGTTCCCGATAAGCTGAAAAATGAGGCTAAGGAACTCTTAAAGCAGTTTGATGCTTTGACAGGAGATACTTTGAATGCTACCAAGTCTTCTGAGGATGGTGAGAAAGACACTAAGGATGGCAAGGACGGCAAAAAGAAGAAATTCTGGAAGTAATATATAGACGAGTTTGATTTTGGTTTGGGCATATGGAGAAGAATTTCTCTCCTGTGCCCAAATTTTATCGGAATTATCAAAATAACGTTGATGAAAATACAAGTACAAACGCCATAGCGAGTAATTAGCGCTATGGCGTTTGTGCTTTTGGTATAATATCGTTTTCTTGGGGCATAGTAAGTGAAATTTTCTGTATATGCCCATGTACAATATAATATCGTGAAATCGACGAGTACACTTGAAAATACTGGAAAAATACTAGCATAATGTTTAGCATAGTTGGGGGATATTATTTCAAATGTGTCTTATGACATAAATTCCTTCAACATTGCATATTCTTCCTGCATGCGCTGGAAGGTTTCGGTGTCTCCGCCCTCTGCGTCGGGGTGATAAGCTTTGCATAGTGATTTATAGCGTTTTTCCAGTTTGTCCGGGGTGGTGCATCCGGAGAAAAATACGGAGGATTTTACAGGATTATTGTTAATCTCTAAAAGGTTTTCGGCCATTTCTTTGACATCTTCACGTTGTTTTTCCAGCTGCTGAATGCGGGGAATCATGCGTTTGAATTTGTCATAAGGAATGCCATTTTTGTAACTGGAGCATTCTTCTACAATGTCTGACAGATTGCGAAAGTAACTGCCCCAAGTGCTTCGAAGAAGCGCATTATCATTATTGCTTAATACGTCTTCAATAAGATCACCAAGAGTTTCTATGCTGGCAATGTGTTCTTCCAAATTGCGCATATAGGCGTCTCCGGTTTCGGAGTATTCATCATCGCTTTGTTCCAGTCGCAGTTCGTTCTCACGCAACTCGGCAATGTCTTCTGCCAGTTCTTCGCTGGTTAGTTTCAATTCCTGGGCCCATTCATACCACTCGATACCAAGGGACATCAGCACCAGAACCACCATGCCAACCATTGCAATGTACATGACCACTCCATATACAATGGAGAACGTATCGAACTTGCCAATAAAGTTAAACAGTCCAATGCCAAAGGTGCTCTTTAAATGGCTATGAGCACTGAGGAGGCTACCGCCCACAATCAATACAGACAGTATAATGGCGGCGGGCAGGGCAAAGGAAATAACGGTTATAATCAGCTTGTTAAAGAAGCGCAAGATGGTGTAAAACAGGCAAAGTAGTGCGTTTGATACTTTTTTGCCGTTTAAGCTTATGTATTGATAATCGTTTTCACAAATTGCAAACAGTCTTAAGAAGCCGGAATAAGTAAAATCATATATGATTTCGAAAAAGGCGATAATAGCGCTCCATATGGCGGAGATTACGGCAGCCGCCAGTTTCATTAACAGCATAATTATCAAAATGATAACGGAACAGATAACTAAAAAAATAATTAAATATGCAATTACCTGAAAACCGCCAGAGGGATTTTTGAAAAATTCAAATCCCAATACCAACATCAGTGTCAAAAACAACATGCTCAGAATTACAGCAACTTTTTCCAAAGCTTTGGCAATCAGCTTGCTTGCGGTTGCAATTAAAAGCAGGGGCAGAGCAATGATTGAAAGAAGATTAATTTTTAGTATTTTGAATGCTTTTTCCATCTTTGGCTCCTCCTATTCTTCTTCAAATAATGCGAGTTCATAACGAATGCCGCGGATGGATGTGTCGCCGGCGCCTAAGTTGATGGTCAGCTTGTCACCGGACTTAGGGTCGTGATAGATGGCACTTGTGTCATCGAATCCCATGCCGTAGAGCAGACTTCCTGTGAAGGAATCCGGCTCGCCGTAGCAGCCTTCATCGGCATTACAGACTGCCCCGGGTGCCATACCCAGTGTGACGCCCTGAGGAAAAACCACATTATTTTTGTATACATAGATGCCTACAATGGTACAGCTTCTCCAGTCAATGGGAGCATCAGTCTGGTTCTGCAAAGTCAGTGTAATACCCATGTCGGTATCGGATACTTCAATTTTGTCATAAGCGGCAACCTGACCTTCATGATTTAAATTCAACTCTGAAATAATGGCGGAACTGTCATTGTGCAGGTTAAATACCTTACGGTTCAACTGGATGAGTCCATCAAATTTTTCTGCCAGAATCATTTCCGGCATGGGCTGAACAGACATCCAGTGCTTGGTGAAAGATTCTGTGTCTTCTACTTCTACACGAATAGCGACGGGCATGTCAGCTGCCAGTGTCACACTTTCCTTGTCTGCCACCAGTGTCAGTCCGATATTGTTAGCGTTAGAGGCATGAACGCCATACACCTGATAAACACCCGGATTTAGGGAAACTTCTTTTTTGAAATCGTTGTCCTCATTTAGTTCAATGCGGTAAAGCTTTTCGTTAGAGATATTCTTCAGGGTTACATTTACTGCAAAATTTTCCTGTAAATTCTCCTCCAGCATATTAAGTTCCTTGGGGATATCCACAAAGGAAACCACACACTTACAATCGCCTTCATCCAGCTTGCCTTCCTTGCTACAGCCCGTAAGCGTACTAAGTGCAAGGACACTCAACAGGATGGGCAGCATACATTTCAATATTTTTTTCATATTGCATACTCCAGTCTTTTGTGTTTTTATGTAGATATTCTTAATTTCAAATACGATTATATTGAAAAAAAGCCAACTCGGCAAGATGTATGTTTAAAAAGAAGTAATCTATTTATTTGACACTAAAACGAGGATGGTTTACTATATCCTATAGAATCTTTGAAAATGAGGACAGGCATGAAACTTGCTAAATTAGACAACAAATGGAAGAATAGATTATGGACCATAGGGTTGTGTGTGGTTATGGTGATCAGTGTGGCTCTGATGCTGACCATCTGCGGCGATGAGGGCATTGACTACGATGAGTCTTACAGTTTCAAGACTGCAAGGGACTACACCCATATTGGTATTGTAGAGAAAATTATTGGTGATTTTGATACAGATGTGCCGTTGTATTATAATGCACTGCGCGTATGGATTCTGCTTTTTGGAGGAATTGGTCACCGGTTTTTTGCGGCACGACTTTTCTCTGTGGCAGGTGCAGTGGCATCCATGCTTTTGGGTATGACGGTGATTCGCAAGTTGTGGGGAAACCGCACGGCGTTATATTATATGATAGCGGTGGGGCTTGCTCCCGCAATGCTTCATGTGAGTATCAATATTCGTATGTATTCCTGGACGAATTTTCTGATAACGGCCAGTGCACTATTGGCCTACTGTATTGTACAGAACCCCAAGCAGAAGCGTTTGTGGTTCGGGCTTTTGGGATGTACGGTTGTGGCATTGTTCAGTCACTATTTTACTGCTTTTTCTTATCTGCCGATTTACTTGTATTTGCTGGTATCTCTTATCAAATACGAGAGAAAACAGGTATGGAAGGTATTGGTCTGTGGTGTCGTTGCCCTTGTACCTATAATTGTATGGATGATGGTGTCCGGATTTTTTCATTTTGTGGAAGGAGACGGTAGTGATGTAGAGATGAAGACCATGTCTATCAAGGGGCTTTTGTACTATATTTTCCAGACGGATATGAAATTCACTTTGATTATTGGTGTGATTCCTGTAGTTGTTGCTCTGTTGGGCGGTATTCTGTTTATGAAAAACAGAGAGGACCACAGGTCGGAAAAGGGATTTGCGCTGACAAGTATTGTCTCGATATTCGCAATTTATCTGTTGGCGCTGGCGGTGTCTTCTTTTGCGTCACATTTTTTCTCGCCCAGACATATCATGCATTCCACGGCAGTGATGTGGCTTGGTATTGCGATTATTTTACCCCGTATCAACCTGCAGACTTATGTTGCAGGCCTGGCGGTGCTTTTGAGTGTATGTTATGCGAATTATCTGGGCGAGTATGAGTTGGCCTATCGGGATACGCCATATTTGCCCAGTACCAAGGAATTTATCGCCCATGAGATGGAGCCGGGGGATATTGTCATTTATACCTCTCCCCGGATGTATTCTACGTTGTACAGTTGTTATATGCCGGAGCAGGAATTTATCTGGTTGAAGGATTTGGAAAATATTGATGCGCTGGCCGGCAGGCGGGTATGGTTTTTCTTGACGGATTACTATAGTTATTTTGAAAAGGAAGATATTGAGACCTATGGAATCTCAGAGGAAAATATGGGGCATTATGGTTTTCAGATTATGAACAACTGCACGGATTTCGACATCCTAAGGGTTGAGATAAGGGGTGCGGAATGAAAATAGTGAAAAAGTTGCTGATTTTATTGGTCATTGCATGTATGCTCTGGGTATGGCCGGTGCATCCTTTTCGAGAGGTGGAGTCTGTGCGCTCCGGCAATGAAGGACATGAGATTTCCAAACCGCTTCAGGTAAACGAAAGTGCTGTTCAATATTTTAAGGCACCGGATAATAATCTGATTCAATTGGAATTTGTGGTAGATTTTGATGAGAGATACCCCAAGGAAGGGCAGCTTTATTTTGAATTGTTAGATTCTAAGGGGGAGGCTGTGTTTGCCGAGAGTATGGATTATGCGCAAATACCGGATTACAAATACAATGGCCCGGTTATCAATGTCCGTCTGAAGAAGGGCAGACAGTACGCATATCGTATTACGAATGTGAATGTAACAGAGAATATGCCTTGTGTGGTTTATCTTGTGAAGGAGAATAATTATTGTCTGAAAAAAGGGTCTCTTGAGATTTCGGGGGAAGCGGTACAGGGAGAGTTTCTCACAAGAATTACCACCAACAAACCTTTGGATGCAGCTAATACGCTGGCTATCTGGGGATGTATCGGAATGATTGGCTTTTTGGCATATGAGGTACTCGGCAGGATTGAGAAGTCCGGGGCAGGGAAGTCTGCGGCAATAGAAAGTGCAGACAAAGCACAAGTAGAAAAAAGAAAAGAGGAATAGATATGAAGTGGGTAAAATTTCGATTAAAGACAGTTACGGATATGGAGGATATCATCATCAGCACACTTTACGATATCGGTCTTGAGGGTGCTCAGATTGAGGATAAAATTCCTTTGACAGCGCTTGAGAAGGAGCAGATGTTTGTAGATATTCTGCCGGATGGTCCTGAGGATGACGGCGTGGCTTATCTGAATTTCTTTGTGGAGAAGCAGGAGGATGGCAGCCTGATTGTACAGGGTGAGGAAGTGGATGTTGATACACTTTTAGAGCGTATTAATCAGGAACTTGAAGATTTGAAGATGTTCTGTGATATTGGCGAGGGCACAGTTACTGTGGATGAGACCGAAGATATTGACTGGATTAATAACTGGAAGCAGTATTTTCATCAGTTCTATATTGATGACATTCTGGTAATTCCTTCCTGGGAGGATATTAAGCCTGAGGACTCCGAAAAGATGGTGTTGCATATTGATCCCGGCACTGCTTTCGGAACAGGTATGCATGAGACTACCCAGCTGTGCATTCGTCAGTTGCGTAAATTTATTACGCCTGAGACGGAGCTTCTGGATGTGGGAACAGGTAGCGGTATTCTGGCAATTTTGTCTTTGATGTTTGGAGCAAAGCATGCAGTGGGAACGGATTTAGACCCTTGTGCAGTGGAGGCTGTGGCAGAGAATTGTGCTACCAACGGTATTGCTCCGGAACAGTTTGAAATGATGATTGGCAATATCATTACCGATAAAGCGGTTCAGGACAAGGTTGGCTATGAGTGCTATGATATTGTTGTGGCAAATATTCTGGCAGATGTGTTGGTGCCTCTGACTCCTGTGATTGTAAATCAGTTGAAGTCCGGCGGAATCTATATTACCTCCGGTATTATCGATGACAAGGAGCAGACCGTTGTGGATGCCGTGAAGGCAGCAGGACTGGAAGTGCTTGAGGTTACTTACCAGGGTGAGTGGGTAAGTGTCACCGCACAGAAGAAGTGAGAAATGAGGTAAATAATGTACCAATTTTTTGTAGAGCCCGGTCAGATTAATGAAAATGACAGGAGTGTCATCATAACCGGCACGGATGTAAATCATATCAAAAATGTACTTCGCATGAAGGTTGGCGAGGAGCTTGCTGTGAGCAATGGTATTGATGGCAGGGAGTATCGCTGTGGAATTGTTTCCTTGGGTGAGGATGCAGTGGAGTGTGAGCTTCGTTTTATCAAGGAAGATGCGGTGGAGTTGCCTGTGAAGGTGACGCTGTTTCAGGGATTGCCCAAGGCGGATAAGATGGAGCTGATTATCCAGAAGGCGGTGGAGCTTGGAGTTACAGAGATTGTGCCGGTGGCCACCAAGCGTTGCGTAGTAAAGCTGGATGATAAGAAGGCGGCGGCCAAGGTTGCCCGCTGGCAGAGTATAGCAGAAGCTGCTGCCAAGCAGAGTAAGCGTGGAATTATCCCTCAGGTGCTTCCGGTACAAAGCTTTAAACTGGCGCTGAAGCAGGCGGCGGAAATGGATGTGCGCCTGATTCCCTATGAGTTGGCAAGCGGTATGGAACACACCAGAGAGCTTTTGGGAAGACTCAAACCGGGACAGAGTGTAGCAGTTTTTATCGGACCGGAGGGTGGATTTGAAGAAAGTGAGATTGCACTGGCGGGGGAAAATGGTGTAGAATCAATTACGTTGGGCAAGCGAATTCTGCGCACAGAGACTGCCGGAATGACCGTGCTTGCCTGGATTGGATATTTGATGGAGCAGTAGTTTGAATTATTTGGACTACGGACCATTCCCGTTTTTGGGGCATATGATATAGATAAGAAACAGATGAAGGAGAATCATCAATGGAAGTGTATTTGGACAATTCCGCTACTACCTGCGTTTTTGACGAAGTGGCAGAATTGATGAAGGTGTTGATGTGTGAGGATTATGGAAACCCCTCAAGCCTGCATAGAAAGGGTATGAAGGCGGAGACCCATGTTCGTTACGCAAAGGAAGTTCTGGCAGGAATTTTGAAGGTAAACGAGAAGGAAATCTTTTTTACCTCCGGTGGCACAGAGTCTGATAATCTGGCATTAATCGGTTGTGCACTGGCCAATCAGAGACGTGGTAAGCACTTGATTACTACGCAGGTAGAGCATCCGGCTATTTTGCAGACCATGAAATATCTGGAAAGCCTTGGATTTATTGTGAGTTATCTGCCGGTGGATAAAAGTGGGCGAATCCGTTTGGAGGATTTGGAAAGTACCATCACTCCGGAGACTATTTTGGTGTCTATCATGCACACCAATAATGAGGTGGGCTCTCAGCAGCCCATTGCGGAAGCCGGTGCTCTGATTAAGCGCAAGAATCCCAATATTCTGTTCCATGTGGATGCAGTGCAGGGCTTTGGTAAGGCGAAAATTCTCCCTAAGAAGATGAATATCGATTTGCTGTCCGTCAGCGGTCACAAGATTCATGGACCTAAGGGAATCGGGTTTTTGTATGTGGGTGAAAAGGTAAAAATTAATCCCATCAATTATGGTGGCGGTCAGCAGACGGGACTTCGTTCCGGTACGGAGAATGTTCCCGGTATTGCAGGCATGGCCAAGGCAGCGCAGATGCTTTATGGAAAGTTAGATGAGGACGTGGCACATCTTTACAAGTGTAAAGAACATTTTGTAGAAGGGTTGAAAAAGCTGGAGGGTGTGACAGTAAACGGTTTGTTGCCTGACGGCTCCTGCACAGAGGGTACAGCACCTCATGTGGTCAGTGCTTCTTTTGCAGGTGTGCGAAGTGAGGTATTGCTTCACACTTTAGAGGATGCGGGAATTTACGTATCTGCAGGTAGTGCATGCTCGGCTCATAAACCGCAGCCTTCCGCTACACTAAAGGCAATGGGAGCGGATAAAGCTATTTTGGAATCCACCATTCGTTTCAGTTTTTCTGTTTTTACCACAATGGAAGAATTGGACTATACACTGAAGATTTTATATGATAAAATTCCAATGCTGCGCAAATATACCCGTAAGGCTTAGAGGGCAGTCGGAAGAGAAGGTCTGCACAAGGTGCAGCGAAACAGGAGGAAATTATGTTTACAGCATTTTTGATAAAATATGCAGAAATCGGTATCAAGGGAAGAAACCGTCATTTGTTTGAGGATGCGCTGATTCAGCAGATTAAGTACGCTTTGAAAAAGTGTGAAGGAAAGTTTTTGATTCACAAGACTCAGGGTCGTATCCATGTGGATGCCCAGACTGAGTTCGATTTTGATGAGGTTGTGGAGCATTTGCAGAGAGTGTTCGGTATCTCCGGCATCTGTCCCGTGGTGTATGTGGAGGATGAAGGATTTGAGAAACTTTGTGATACAGTAATTCAGTATATTGCAGATGTTTATCCCGACCGTAACAAGACCTTTAAGGTAAATGCCCGTCGCGCCCGTAAGAACTATCCCAAGGAGTCCATGGCGATTAACATGGATATGGGCGAGGCAATTTTGAATGCGTATCCCGAGATGAGCGTGGATGTTCACAATCCGGACATTATGCTGAATATCGAGGTGCGTGAAAAGATTTATATTTATTCCGAAATAATTCCGGGACCCGGAGGAATGCCTGTAGGTACAGGCGGAAAGGCAATGCTTCTTTTGTCCGGCGGCATTGACTCTCCGGTGGCCGGTTACATGATAGCTAAGCGCGGTGTGAAAATTGATGCAGTTTATTTCCATGCTCCGCCTTATACCAGTGACAGAGCAAAGCAGAAGGTGGTGGACTTGGCGAGAATCGTTTCCCGCTACACCGGCCCCATTTATCTGCATGTAATTAACTTTACGGACATTCAGCTTTACATTCATGAGAAGTGTCCTCATGAGGAGCTGACCATCATCATGCGCCGTTACATGATGCGTATTGCAGAGCACATTGCCAAAGAGACTGAGTGCCAGGGTCTGATTACCGGTGAGAGTATTGGTCAGGTTGCTTCCCAGACTATGAGTTCCCTGATTGCTACCAATGAGGTGTGCGAGCTTCCTGTATATCGTCCTTTGATTGGTTTTGATAAGCAGGAGATTGTGGAAGTTTCTGAGAAAATCGGTACCTTTGAGACCTCCATCCAGCCCTTCGAGGATTGCTGTACCATCTTTGTGGCAAAGCATCCTGTGACCAAGCCTAACGTAAATGTGATTCGTAAGCATGAGCGCTATCTGGATGAGAAGATTGACGAGCTGGTAAAAACAGCTTTGGAGACAGATGAATTAATTATCGTCAGTGAGTAAAAATGATGAAACAAAAGAATGCCTCAGGGAGATTGCGTTCCCTAAGGCATTCCTGTTTTCTTTAATCAGTTATTACAGATTAAATTCGATTTGGATTAAACCATGTAAGGCTTCAGAACAGCCAGAACCTCATCGATGTTGTCCTCAGCGTGGATGTTGAGGTCGATGGTCTTGGAAAGATCCAGGCTGAAGATACCCATGATGGACTTAGCGTCGATAACGTATCTGCCGGATACCAAATCAAAATCATAATCAAACTTAGTGATATCGTTTACAAAAGACTTTACCTTGTCGATAGAGTTTAAAGAAATCTGAACTGTTTTCATAATAGTTACCTCCTTAAAATAAATACGTGTCATACCTTCATGCTTCATAATAATTGCAAAGACTTTAAAAGTCAATGCCCAAACAATACAAAAAATTCGAGGAATTTCGTATGAAAAGTGTAGCCTTTCACAACCTTGGATGCAAGGTTAACTCTTATGAATTAGACGTAATGCAACAAATGCTGGAAGAAAAAGGGTATGAAATTGTACCTTTTGATCAAATTGCCGATATTTATATTATAAATACTTGTACGGTGACGAATATTGCTGATAGAAAAAGCCGTCAGATGCTGCATCGTGCCAAGCAGCGTAACCCTCAGGCGGTTGTAGTGGCGGTGGGCTGTTATGTCCAGACGGACAGCGAAGGAGTGCAGATGGACGAAAGCATTGACCTTGCCATCGGTAATAATCGTAAAAAGGACTTGGTGCCTATTTTGGAGGCATTTTTAGAGGAACGAGCAGATAAAACGTTAAATGGTACCACCATTATTGATATTAATGCCCCCTGCGATTATGAGGAGATGACACTGACCAGAACTGCGGAGCATACCCGGGCCTATATCAAGATTCAAGACGGTTGTAATCAGTTCTGCTCCTACTGTGTGATTCCCTATGCAAGAGGAAGAGTGCGAAGCAGACGTGCAGAAGATATTTTGGCAGAGATAAAGGGACTGGTGGCAAACGGATATCGCGAAGTGGTAATTACCGGTATTCATATCAGCTCCTATGGTATTGATTTTGATGGCAGCAAGCATTATTCCGGTAGTAGCCATTTGATTGAACTGGTGGAACAGATTCATGAGATAGAAGGCTTGGACCGCATTCGTCTGGGTTCCCTGGAACCTCGTATTGTTACGGAAGAAGTGGCAAAGCGTCTGGCAGCATTGCCGAAGTTGTGTCCTCATTTCCATCTCTCTTTGCAGAGCGGCTGTGATGAGACATTAAAACGTATGAATAGACAGTACACCACAAGGGAATACTTGCAAGGGGTGGAATATCTTAGAAAATATTTTGAACATCCTGCCATTACTACTGATGTAATTGTGGGATTCCCCGGGGAAACCGAGGCGGAATTTGCCGAGACCAAGGCATTTTTGGAGCAAATCAAGTTCTTCGAAATGCATATTTTTAAGTATTCCAGACGTGCGGGTACCAGAGCGGATAAGATGCCTAACCAGCTTACAGAGAAACAAAAGTCAGCCAGAAGTGAGGTCCTTTTTGCCATGGAGGCGCAGCATTCCCAAGAGTTTCGTGCAGACTATATCGGCAAAACAGCAGAAATTCTCTGGGAAGACAAGCGTGAAATTGCCGGTGTAAATTATTGGATTGGCCACACACCCGATTATGTAAAAGTTGCTGTGGCGGCAGATGATGTGGATTTGGCAAACCAGATTTCCACAGTACAAATCACCGACTTCCTGACGGAGGAGATATTGTTAGGGAGTTGATAATGTCCCGATTTGCTTATTGGGGTCTGTAAATATATATTGTCGATAGGTGCCATATCCCCTGCCACGAGACCTTGAAAAACGCCGGTGCTTGGCGAGGTAAAACGAGATTGCGTAGCAATTTCGTTTCGAGCCTAGCATCCGTTGCGCTTTTTCACGGAGTGAAAACGTTCCGTGGCAGGGGATATGGCATCTCATCGATGCTATAGATACTTTGCGGTAGACCCCAATAAGTAAATTGGGACATAGAAAATAGTGCGAAAATATGGAAAGAGGATTGAAATTTTCGTTAAAATGAGGTAAGATGTAAGGAAGTAGGTTAAATTGGACGGAGTGTGTCCGGACGGATTTAAGAAGGATGAGACTATGCGAGATTTGGAAAGTACACAGTATTTTAAAGTAGAGACAGAACCCGAGACAGGTGTAAAGGTAGTCTTGGCTACCGTTTATGAGGCATTGACAGAGAAGGGCTACAATCCTGTGAATCAGATTGTCGGTTATATTATGAGTGGTGATCCCACCTATATCACCAGCCACAAGAGTGCAAGAAGCCTGATTATGAAGGTGGAGCGTGACGAGCTGGTAGAGGAGCTTCTGGCAGAGTACATTAAGAATAACAACTGGAAGTAGGAGGAGATGTCCATGCGTATAATGGGCTTGGATTTCGGCTCAAAGACAGTAGGTGTTGCTGTGAGCGATGCCTTACTTATGACGGCTCAGGGCGTGGAGATTATTCGCCGCAAGGAGGAGAATAAGCTGCGTCAGACCTTGGCAAGAATAGAGGAATTGATTGTAGAGTACGAGGTTGAGGAAATTGTTTTGGGCATGCCCAAGCATATGAACGGTACCGAGGGTGTGCGTGTGGAGCTTACAGAAGAGTTTAAGGAGAAGCTGGAGCGCAGAACCGGACTTCCCGTTGTTTTTTGGGACGAGCGTCTGACTACAGTTTCCGCAGACAGAACTATGATGGAGGCCGGTATCCGCAGAGAGAATCGCAAGGATTATGTGGACATGCTTGCGGCTACTTTTATATTGCAGGGATATCTGGATAGACGTAGTAACGAGAAGAAGGCCGCAGAGGCTTCAGGGAGTCAGGATGAGTAAATTAGAAAAAATTACTTTTAATGCAGACGGAGAAGATGCTGTAGAGTTTTATGTTTTGGAGCAGACCAGAATTGGTGGCTACAACTATATTTTGGTGACAGATTTTGAGGAGGGCGACGGAGAGGCCCTGATTTTGAAGGATATGTCTCAGGATGGTGAGGAGGAGAGTCTCTTTACCATTGTTTCTGATGACGAGGAATTGGAAGCAGTATCCGGTGTGTTTGCTAATATGCTGGACGATGTTGAATTTGTACAGGACGAGGATTAATTTCGGATAATTGGCGGGCGTGTGCCCTGTGAACCACGAATGATTTGCCGCAGCGGAGCGGTTGTTTATAATTTATATTTTTATGTAGAATGAATTTGGAGGAAATTTTGTGAAGAAAAAAGAGAATATTGCTACTTCAGGCCTGAAGGTAATACCTTTGGGTGGCCTGGAGCAAATTGGTATGAATATTACTGCCTTCGAATATGAGGACAGTATTATTGTGGTGGACTGCGGTCTGTCCTTCCCCGCTGATGATATGCTGGGAATCGATTTGGTAATTCCTGATGTGACCTACTTGAAGAATAACATTGAGAAGGTTAAGGGATTTGTGATTACTCACGGACATGAGGATCATATCGGTGCGCTTGCATATGTGTTGCGTGATATCAACGTGCCTATTTATGCAACCCGTCTGACCATGGGTATCATTGAAAACAAGCTGAATGAGCATGGTATGATGAAGACTACCAAGCGCAAAGTAGTAAAGTTCGGACAGTCTATTAATTTGGGACAGTTCCGTGTTGAATTTATTAAGACCAATCACAGTATTGTAGATGCAGCGGCATTGGCGATCTATTCTCCTGCCGGTATTGTGGTTCACACAGGAGATTTCAAGGTGGATTATACTCCTGTATTTGGTGATGCTATTGATTTGCAGCGTTTTGCTGAACTGGGTAAAAAGGGTGTACTTGCACTGATGTGTGATTCCACCAATGCGGAGCGCCCCGGCTATACTGCTTCTGAGAAGACGGTTGGTAAGGCTTTTGATACCTTGTTTAATGAGCACAAGAATACCCGTATTTTTGTTGCAACCTTTGCATCCAATGTGGACAGAGTGCAGCAGATTATCAATACTGCCTATAAATTTGGCCGTAAGGTTTGCGTAGAAGGCCGCAGCATGGTTAATATTATAGAGACTGCACGTAATTTGGAATGTATCAGTATTCCGGAAAACACTTTGATTGATTTTGACCAGATGAAGAATTACCCTCCTGAGCAGCAGGTAATTATTACTACCGGAAGCCAGGGAGAGAGCATGGCGGCTTTGTCCCGTATGGCCAACAATATGCACCGTAAGATTACTATTGGTGCCGGCGATACGGTTATTTTCTCATCCAGCCCCATTCCCGGCAATGAGAAGGCAGTTACCAAGATTATTAATGAGTTGCAGCGCAAGGGTGCAGATGTGGTGTTCCAGGATACTCATGTGTCCGGACATGCCTGTCAGGAGGAAATCAAGTTGATTTACACCTTGACGCATCCTAAATACGCAATTCCCGTGCACGGAGAGTACAAGCATCTGAAGGCGCAGGCTAAGATTGCAGAGAGTCTTGGTATCGAGAAGGATAATATTTTTATTCTTTCCTCCGGAGATGTATTGGAGCTTACCAATGAGAAAGCAAAAGTTGCCGGAAAGGTTCCTACCGGAGCAATTCTGGTGGATGGACTTGGTGTTGGTGATGTAGGAAATGTTGTTTTGAGAGACCGTCAGCATTTGGCAGAGGACGGTATTATGATCGTTGTAATGAGTCTGGAAAAGGCCAGCGGAGAGCTGGTAGCCGGACCGGATATTGTATCCCGTGGTTTTGTCTATGTGAGAGAGTCAGACGAGCTGATTGAGGAGGCCCGTATGACGGTGGATGAGGCGCTTCAGAATTGTCTGGATAAAGGTATTACAGACTGGGGCAAGCTGAAATCTGTTACTAAGGATGTACTCAGTGATTATGTATGGAAGAAGACCAAGAGAAGGCCTATGATTCTTCCCATTATCATGGAAGTCTAAAGATAAAACATTTGTGTGGTGAGTAGCATGATAGATAGTAAGATTCAGGAGTCTTTACAGGGACTGGTTGCAAACATCCTTGACTCAGAGATTTATAAGGAGTATCAAAATCAGTTGGCGATGGTAAAAGAACGTCCCGGTTTGAAGGAGAAGATTGACGAATTTCGAACCCGTAATCTGGCTTTGCAGACCGGCGAGCATACCACTTTTGAGCAGTTAGACTGTTTTGAGAGAGAGTATGCAGATTTTCGTGAAGATCCGCTGGTGGATGAGTTTCTGGCGGCGGAGCTTGCACTTTGCCGATTGTTGCAGAAGGTGAATCGAACTTTGGTAGAGGCTATTGATTTTGAGTAATTGTGTTGTAGTAGGAAGGGAAATGCCATGAAAAGCGGAAAATTAGTGACCGCCGTTTTGGGGGCGATTGTGAAAGTAGTTGTGGTTGTGGTGGTTGTATTCCTGATATACAAGGGTGCAACAATGGGCTATGATTACGGATATCGTATATTTACGGAGCCTGCTATGTCTGCCGGTGAAGGACGGACAGTGCAGATTACCTTAAAGCCGGATATGTCTGCCATGGAAGTTGGACAGATGATGCAGGATAAAGGACTTTGCAGAGATGCCAAGCTTTTTGCGCTGCAATATTTGCTCTCCGAGTACAAGGAGGAAATTAAACCGGGTACCTATGAGGTAAGTACCGCCATGACAGCTGAGGAAATTATGGCAGCCATGGTGCCTGCCAAGACAGAAGAAACAAGTACAGGGGAATAGACAGATGATTATTGATGAAAGAATGTCAGCCTTTATCGATTCCATGGATAAGGGTAATACTCCCTTTTTGGACGAGATAGAAGAATATGCTTTGCAGACGCAGGTGCCTGTCATCCGTAAATCCATGCAGCAGCTCCTGCGCTTTCTGCTTACCTTTTCAAAGCCGAAGAACATCCTGGAGGTCGGGACTGCCATCGGCTTTTCTGCGTTGTTAATGAGTGAATATGCGCCGGAGGATTGCCATATCACTACCATCGAAAAATATGAAAAAAGAATCCCGATTGCCAAGGCCAATTTTGAAAAAGCGGGCAAAACGGACCGAATTACATTGCTTGAGGGCGATGCCATGGATATATTGAAAGAGTTAGAAGGCACATATGATATGATTTTTATGGATGCAGCCAAGGGACAGTATATTCATTTTATGCCGGAAATTCTAAGACTTTTAGCGCCGGGAGGTTTGCTTATCTCAGATAATGTGCTGCAGGATGGAGATATTATTGAGTCGAGATTTGCGGTGACCAGGCGTAATCGTACCATACATACCCGCATGAGGGATTATCTGTATGAGCTGACCCATCATCCTCAGTTGGAGACAACCGTTCTGCCTGTGGGTGACGGTGTGACACTGAGTGTGAAGAAGTGATTATTGGAAAACGAGAGGAAAACAAAATGAACAGAAGAAAATATTGGCTCATTCTTTTGGGTATATGTATGTGTATGTCTGCTACAGCTTGTGGAAGGAATAAAGAAGATATTTATGATAAATATCAGGGTGTGACTGAGGGTGAAGGCGGCATGAATGCATCCATCGCCGGGAATAAACCAAGTGTTGAGCGTGAGATGAATTATGATACCGTTGGTGGCGGAGTTAGTGTTTTTACTGTTACGGATTCAGAGGAAGACGGTAATAACTGGTATCCAAATGTGGATGTTTTCTTGATGGAGCATGGATTTTTGGACAGCGAACCTTTCTATGAATATACAGACATCAACGGACATCAGCTTGTAAGATTGTACTACAATCCGGACACTCGCGAGGGATGCGGAGTCCGTTATTATTCTTATCCTACGCAGACGTTCCCTGAGGCAGACGGCATATTTGGCTTTGTTTTCACGGATGTGGAATTTGCTGACTGGACCGGATACAATGTAGCAGATTATATGGCTCTTACTTCCGTATATGGAGGAGATGGAAGCCAGTCTGTAAATGAATATGATGAGACAGTGGAATACGATGAGTATGACCGCGTTACCCTGTTTGAGTCCAAAGGAATTGTGCCTGAATTGGTGGAATTGGGTGTGGAGGAAGCAGAGACGATTCTGCATATAGAATATGATTACTATGAAGACGGTGGTTTAAAGAGTAGAGAATATAGCCACAGCGCCCATATATTCCCTACCTCCATGAGTTCTTTGAAGACACAGTTTGACGAGCAGGAACGCGTGGTGTATGAACAGGGTTATATTACCCATGGCAGCCTGGATTATTTTTATATCTATGAAGGTAACAGCAGTGTTCCCAAGTATTGCCTGACCTTGGATTTTATGAATGAATCATGGATGCCGGTACTTGTGGAGTATAATGTGGAAGAGGTAGAGACAGGAGAGACGAAAAATGCAATCCATTTTGACTAGAAAAGTTGAGCTTCTGATTCCGGCGAGCAGTCTTGAGGTGTTAAGAACTGCTGTAATGTTCGGAGCAGATGCAGTTTATATCGGAGGCGAGGCTTTTGGCCTGCGTGCCAAAGCAAAAAATTTCTCCATGGAGGAGATGGCAGAGGGTATAGTATTTGCTCATGCTCATGGAGTAAAGGTATACGTGACCGCCAATATTTTGGCTCATAACGATGATTTGGAGGGAGCGGCAGCTTATTTTGCAGAGCTGAAAAACATGAAACCGGAACCTCCCGATGCGTTGATTATTTCGGACCCCGGTATGTTTACCATCGCCAAGGAAGTGTGGCCGGAGGTGGAGATTCATATTTCCACACAGGCCAATAATACCAACTATCAGACCTATCAGTTCTGGTGGAAGATGGGGGCAAAGCGTGTGGTTTCCGCAAGAGAGCTTTCCCTGAAGGAAATCAAGGAAATCCGTGAGCGTATTCCTGAGGAAATGGAGATTGAGAGCTTTATTCACGGAGCTATGTGTATTTCCTATTCCGGAAGATGTCTTCTCAGTAATTATTTTACCGGACGTGATGCCAATCAGGGCGCTTGCACCCATCCCTGCCGCTGGAAGTATGCGGTGATGGAGGAGTCCAGACCCGGAGAGTATCTGCCGGTTTATGAGAACGAGAGAGGCACCTATATTTTTAATTCCAAGGATTTGTGCATGATTGAGCACATCCCCGAGATTCTGGAGGCAGGAATTGACAGCCTGAAAATTGAGGGTCGTATGAAGACGGCTTTGTATGTGGCAACGGTGGCGAGAACCTATCGCAAGGCCATTGATGATTATCTGGAGAGTCCTGAAAAATACCGTGCCAACATGGACTGGTACAAAGCGGAAATCGCCAAGTGTACCTATCGCCAGTTTACTACCGGTTTTTATTTTGGTAAGCCCAATGAAGAGACCCAGATTTATGACAGCAATACCTATGTGAATGAATATATTTATCTGGGTATTGTTGAGCAGGTGGAAGACGGTATGGCACAGATTACCCAGCGAAACAAGTTCTGTGTGGGTGATGTGATTGAAGTGATGAAGCCTGACGGAAGAAATATTTCTGCAAAGGTAGCTGCGTTGTATGACGGTGAGCGCAATGCGGTAGAGAGCGCACCTCATCCCCAGCAGAAGCTCTATGTGGCACTTTCTGATGCTGAAAGCGGTGAGTCCGTAGAAGTTTCTCAATACGATTTGCTGCGTGTTCACAATAAATAGTAGATGTTTTTTAAAATAAGTATTGCATTTTATTCAAAATTAATTTAGAGTACCATATTATAGGAAATGTGGTTACTTCGGTCCCGGGCCAAAGCTTGTGGGACAAGAAAGGAAGAATTAAGATGAGTGACATTTTGAATGTGGAAGAGATTTTTGCCAGTAAGGTATTTACTCTCGGCAAAATGAAAGAGAGACTGCCCAAGAACGTCTACAAGGAATTAAAGAGAATTATGGATCAGGGCGGCGAGTTGTCTCTGGCAACAGCAGATGTTGTAGCCAAGGCTATGAAGGACTGGGCTGTTGAGAACGGAGCAACCCATTTCACTCACTGGTTCCAACCACTGACCGGTATTACTGCTGAGAAGCATGATGCATTTGTGACCCATCCCGATGCGGAGGGCAGAATGCTTTTGGAGTTCTCCGGCAAGGAGTTGATTAAGGGTGAGCCCGATGCTTCCTCCTTTCCTTCCGGCGGAATCCGTGCGACTTTCGAGGCAAGAGGATATACTGTGTGGGATATCACATCCCCCGCTTTCTTAAAAGAGGATGCAACAGGTGTGATTCTGTGTATTCCTACTGCGTTTTGCTCTTATAAGGGTGAGGCGCTGGATAAGAAGACTCCCCTTCTTCGTTCCATGGAGGCTGTAAGCCATCAGGCACTGAGAATCGTGAGACTTTTCGGCGATAACACAGCTAAAAAGGTTACCCCCAGCGTGGGTGCTGAGCAGGAGTATTTCCTGATTGACAGACAGAAATATTTACAGAGAGATGATTTGATTTTTACCGGCCGTACCCTGTTCGGTGTTCCCGGACCTAAGGGACAGGAGATGGACGACCACTATTTTGGTACCATCCGTGAGAGAGTCGGTTCTTATATGAAGGATTTGAATGTGGAGCTGTGGAAGCTTGGCGTTACTGCTAAGACCCAGCACAACGAAGTGGCACCTGCTCAGCACGAGCTGGCACCCATCTACGAGACTGCTAATATTGCAGTTGACCACAATCAGCTGGTAATGGAGACCATGAAGAAGGTTGCAGGACGCCATGGCATGACCTGTCTGCTTCATGAAAAGCCCTTTGAGGGTGTGAATGGTTCCGGTAAGCATGACAACTGGTCTCTTACTACTGACACAGGTGTCAATATGCTTGACCCCGGCGATACACCCAATGCAAATATTCAGTTCCTTTTAGTACTGGCTTGTATTATGAAGGCTGTGGATACCCATGCAGATTTGCTGCGTCAGAGTGCTTCTGATGTGGGAAATGACCACAGACTGGGTGCAGATGAGGCACCGCCTGCAATTATTTCCATGTTCCTGGGCGAGCAGCTTGAGGATGTTGTGAGACAGTTGGTTGAGACCGGTGAGGCTGACCATTCCATTCAGGGTGGTAAGCTTGAGACAGGTGTATCTACTTTGCCTGATTTTGTTAAGGATGCAACCGATAGAAACAGAACTTCACCTTTTGCGTTTACCGGCAATAAGTTTGAGTTCCGTATGGTGGGAAGCTCCGATTCCGTGGCTGATCCCAACACCACATTGAATGCGATTGTGGCAGAGGCTTTTTGTGAGGCAGCAGATATTCTGGAGAAATCTGATGACTTCGAAATGGCTGTACATGATTTGATTAAGGAGTACATGACCAAGTACAGAAGAATTATCTTCAATGGCAACGGCTATTCCGAGGAGTGGGTTGCTGAGGCTGAGAGACGTGGTCTGCCCAACATCAAGTCCATGGTGGAGGCATCCTGTGCCCTTACTACCGAAAAGTCCATCCGTCTCTTTGAGAAGTTTGGTATCTTCACTGAGGCAGAGCTTCGCTCCCGTGAGGAGATTTTATACGAAACATATACCAAGACCATCAATATCGAGGCTAAGACCATGGCTACCATGGCCAGAAAGCAGATTCTGCCTGCAGTTATGAAGTGCACCAAGACCTTGGCGGACACTGTTATTGCAGTTCGTGAGGCCGGTGCAGATGCTTCCGTTCAGGCAGAAACCTTGATCGATATTTCTGCAAAGCTTGCTGAGGCTAAGAATGCTCTGGTAGCATTGGAGGAGAAGACTGCCGGTATCAGCGCCATCCAGGGTGGCAAGGAAAAGGCATTCTACTGCAAGGATGAGGTGTTTACTGCTATGGCAGCACTCAGAGAGCCCGTGGATGCATTGGAGACTATGGTGGACAGCGCCGCATGGCCGATTCCTACTTATGCTGAGCTGATTTTTGAAGTGTAAAAATGTTTTTCTTATGATTTGTGTTTTATTTATTCATATAAATTTTTATGTGAAGTTTGGGTCCAGGCATGATTTTTCATTCCCTGAGACCCAAACTTCATGAGAAAATGCATGATTTTCCGCTGTCCAAAGCCCGATTTGGGTCTTACAGCGGAAAATTATCTTTGGGACCCGAGAGGTTGCTGGAAACTGGGTCTTAGCAAGTCTTTTTCATTATTCAGACCCAAAACAGCTATTTAAAATTCGGTCATTTAGAAGTAGGCACAGCCTTGTATTAGAATTTGTACAATTTTTTTGAAAAATTATGAATTTAGGGCTTGCAAAATGGAAATACTTCGTGTATAATTCATTGAGTAACATAAATAGCGCTATCGCCAAACGGTAAGGCAACGGACTCTGACTCCGTCATTTCAAGGTTCGAATCCTTGTAGCGCTGTTAAGAGAACCTCTGAAGATTACTCTTCAGAGGTTTTTTAGTGCCCGGAAATGGTTTGTTTCCGGGCTTTTTACGTTTTAGGGGTATGTTTGGTGGAGCAAGGGTGGGAAAATAGCTCTAGGAGGATTTTACGGGTTTTTGGGGGTATTTACGATGTTTTGAGAATGGATAAGTCAATTCATAGGTCAATTTATAATAGCGTTAAAAGGCGTGTATATTGTGTGAAATCTTGTACTGGTGTGTTAATTATTGCGAACGAAGTCGAAGTTTGATAATATTTTAGTAAGGTACATTGAGGAAAATACGATAAAAGCTTAAAAATAAGTAGATGTATGTGTTTTGAAGATGAGGTAAGAGTTATGAAAGATAAAATATGGGCATTGTTTAAAGAAAACTTCACTGTTCTAATCGGGGTAAGTACCGCTGTTATTACAGTGATCTACTCGCTATTAAAGTTTGTTATATATATTTATTGGAGCGGCTACTTTAGTCAGTTGAATATTGACAATACTTTTTTGAATATTAACTTTGATGGATTCATTTTTCAAGTGATTTTCTTTGTGATTATAGGTGCTGTGATAGTCTATGTCATGACAATGGTTGATGCAACAGCAAATCAAATAAAAGAGAAACACAAGAGTCTAAAGGTAAAGTGGTTTAAGCGAATAGGAAGTTTTATAATAAGCAACTTATGTTTCTATTTGATAAGTGGGATATTATTATCTTTAGCCAATATTCCTTTATTAATTGTAATTTTTGTGATGTTGCATACGGATATAAGTGTTTTATACATTTCTGTGGGCTTATGTTTAGCATACATATACGAAATGCTATTTTATGTATTATATAATATAGAGAATAAAAAGTGTTCTGATGTCAAAAAATCAGCTAAAGATACATGGGAAAATAGAATAGGAATGGCAATGCTAAAAGGTTTGCTATTACTATCCTTGTGGTTAGCTATTATCTATTATGCAGGTAGTCAGGCATATGTAACGGGAAATACGGTTAGATTGGTTGAAGATGAGCAGTATGCAATTACCTACAGTGATGGAGAGATATACATTTTGCATAAGGTAAAGCTTGAAAATGAAAAAGCAGTAATTTATCGGAATGAACAAAGAATTATAAGTACTGAAGATTGCAATAGTACGGTTAGAAAAGTGGAAGAAATAGTTATATGTGATTAAGAATGAGAGCCATTAGTGTTAAATTACACAAAGGAGGTTTGCATATGGAAAATAAGATTATTAGATACAAGGAAGAACGTAGAATTATTCGGAAGGCTATGGAAAGAAAAAAGTTAGTTTTGTTTATTGGAGCCGGAACGTCTTTGGATTCAGGAATGCCTAGTTGGAATAAGGCAGTTAATAAGATTGCAAACTGCCTTGGAATAACTACTCAAGATGATGATAACTTAAAAATTCCTCAATACTATTATAATTCCAGGGGGAAAAAAGAGTATGTAGAGTTAATGAGGGAGATATTTAGGTATGATGAAGAATTAGAAATAACAGACGTTCATAGGCAGATTATCCAATTTAACACCTCCACTATTATCACAACTAATTATGACAACCTTATTGAAAAAGCAGCCGCAGAGAATGGAGAGTTTATACAGGTAATAAGTCAGGATAAAGAGTTGCCTTATCGTACTGCTGAAAAGGAAATAATCAAAATGCATGGTGATTTTGAACATGATAACTTTGTACTTAAGGAAGATGATTATCTTCATTACAGTAGTAATTTCAAATTAATAGAGACGTATATTAAATCGTTAATTGCAAATAATACCGTACTTTTTATTGGATATTCATATAATGATCCGGATGTGAAACAAATTTTTACATGGGTGAAAGATATTTTGGGAAAGGATTTTCAACGAGCTTACATGTTAGAGGTTTGTGATTCCTATAATGTGAATAAGTATGAGTATTTTAGAAACCTTGGAGTAAATGTATTGTATTTGACGGAAGCGATAAAGGGTGGAGAGAGTATCGGTCCTAGTGAACGCTTGCAGTTATTTCTTGAATACATTCTCTCAGAAGAGAAGAGTGATAATTTAATTGACGAGATATATGAATATTTAAAGCCATTTTCTGAAATGAACTATACTTGGAGTAAATATGTTGTGCGGGCGTTTCAAAAATATGGGATAAGGATTCATAATGGAAATATGGAGTTTTATAGTTACTATGGGAAAAAGGAGGAAAAGGCATCTATAGAACTATTAGAAACCATAATGCAGAAAGAAGGTACAGATGTCGATTATGAGCAAAAGAAGAATGTTATTAGGAGTATTTTGATAAAAAGTTCTGTACGCAATGTGATTATTAATGAAAAAAAGAAGGATAGACCAATTGGGTTAGAGAAGACAAAGTTTGTTGTTGAAGAGCATGAGGTTGCACCATATATTAATGCCGTCCTGGAATTTGATTACGAAAAAATGAGGCAAATGAGGGATGAAAATGAAATTAATTTAACTGAAGAAGTACCACATTTATATTTACAACAGGCATATCTTTGTTATGTTTTAGAAGAGTATAACAAGTCATATCGGTATTTAAGAGCAGCATCGAAGATTTTTTATAAGAAAAAGATGTATATATGGTATTTCATCTCTGAGATGAATAGGGTGCATATAGGTAATATGGTAGAACTTCGATTTGGAGGGACAAATGAATGTGATAAAATTAAGCAAGAGATAAAGAATATAGACTTAGATAAAACATTTTCGAAAATTCCGGACCTCGGAAATGATAGAAATCAATTTTTGCGTGATCTTTATACTTTTCAATTAAATTATGTATTGTTCCAAGATACTTATTTACAGACGCAAAAAGTTGAACAAGAGGCAAAAACTTTATATACCATTTATGGCGGAATTCCAGAGTATGTTACTTTGCGTAGTCACATACAAGATTACAATTTATATGAAATGAGTAACTATATTATGCGTGACTGTTATAAAGAGGATATCGAGATCTATAGATTATATGCTAGAGGAATAATTAAATCCGTTTGTTCTGGTGATAAGAAAACAGAACAAGAGCATGAAGGATTTGACTCTGGAAATGTGAGAGCAGCATATCTAGACACGTTCGATATATACATTATACTTCGTTATATGCGGCAAAAAGAATTGGAAACATTGTTAAAGGACAATTCTAGTGGAAAAATATTGCTTGCAGAAAGTGGAAGCGAGTATTTAGCAACAATAATACCCCGGTTATATAAACCATGGAGTAATTCAAATGAAGCCTTTTGGGTCTTAGTGACGTTGATTGTTGATATTAAAATAAATGAGTTTATTGCAGAAAAAATAATAAATGAATTTATTAAGAATCTAACGACGTATGATATAAGGGTTTATAAGGCCTTAATTATTCGTGTGTTGTTGGCTATGTTTAATCAAAAGGTTATGGAATGTAATGTTAATGTGATTCAACCAATAATGAAACAATTAATAGATAAATTTATAATGTTATTGGGGACAGAAAAAATAGAAATGCAATTTGTTCACAACTTACTACATCATTGTATATATGTGTATAAAGAAAGTTTTGGGGTGTTTGAAAGTTACGAATTAGACAAGATAATGGATTATAAATTTCGTACAATACTAGTAGACATTTATACATATTGTGATGATAATACGCAAAGGAAGATAAAAGTCGTATTAAAAAAGTGGAAAATAAATAATAATTTTGAAGAAGTCAGTGTATATGAAAAGATGCTCACTAATAATATCATTAGTCCTATAAATAAAATTGAGAGATGGATTATTGAGAATATTGACACTATCAAAACAAAAAAGAGCGCGTATGAAAGTGTGATTAATAGTTTGACTTCCCTGTATTTGCAGGAAAAGATAGTTAACAAAGAGAAAATCCAACAAATTGTGTTACAATCAAACATAAAAGTGTATCAATGGTTGGTTGATATGGTACAGTTTGATTATTCGACTTTTGAAATTAGTTGGCTAAAAAACTGTACGCCGCCACTGCTCTTTGACATTGCGCAACATCCAGTAGTGTGGAAAAATATTAATGAAATTCTTGTAGAGGCATTCAAACAAGAGGAAAAAGATGAAAAGATACTATCTATTTATTTTAAGTATTTTGCATCTTATTCAAATATGGACTCTATAGAAGACAAGTAAATTATTTTTAGGAAAAAATCAGAAATACGTGATTAAGAAAAATAATTAGAAACGAAAAATATATGAAGGGACCTCAGCGGTATGTCGCTGAGGTCTTTTCTATGAAGTCTATTAAATCGGTCTTTTTAATTCTGTAACTATTAGCAATAATCATTGCGGGTAAATATCCTTCGTGAATTAAATTAAGCATGGTATTTTTTCCAATAGCTAAAAGTTCTTGAGCTTGTCTACGCGTTAATAAATCCGGTGCATTTTCAAACATAATTGCCTCCTTGTTTTTTGTAAAATATATATTTGTTTCGGTGTAATTGGGGTTAAATAAGTTTATCTAAGTGTTTCGCTATAAAGGAAACATATTTAAAGTGAAGAGTTGAATATTCTTGTGCGATGAAACCGCATGTCCGGAGTGACGGAAACCGTCAGTCCGGCACACGGAAACCGCTAAGTGCGAGTTTACTCGCGTAAGGTTTTATCTAAGCCATAAATCTCTCG
>SVFL01000008.1 GCA_015056885.1 Lachnospiraceae bacterium | reverse complement strand
TGTCAGAGAAAAGAACGGCACCTTTGCCTCTCCGGCAACTGCCTTGGCAAGCAAGGTTTTACCCGTTCCGGGCGGGCCCACCAACAGAGCACCCTTAGGAAGCTTTGCACCAATCTTAGTATATTTTCCGGGGTCATGCAGGAAATCCACAACCTCGACCAAAGATTCCTTCGCCTCATCCTGTCCTGCCACATCCTTAAATGTAACACCTGTCTCCTGCTGCACATATACCTTTGCATTGGACTTACCCACACCCATGGGACCGCCGGAGCCACCCATTTTGCGGAACATAAAGCCCATCAACAGCCACACAAGAATTAAAGGCAAAATAATAGTCAGGAAAATATCCATTAACTTACTGTCAGATACTACTCGCTGAGCAGTAATGTTTTTCTCCTCCAAGCGAGATGTAAGAACAGTAATTTCTTCCATCATGCGGGTTGTATAAGTCTCACCCTTCATCTTAACCCGGCCCTTATAGCGGTCCATAATTGCTGCCGTAAAAGGATCAACCTTCTCTTTTTGCGTCTCTTCATCATACTTCAGCGTGACACTTATAATAGACTGTTCATAGTTAACCAGGACAGACTCTACCTTATCCTCCTTCAAATCCTGAAGGAATTTGCTATATTCAACCTCATCTTCCTTGCCCAGTCCCATAAGCATTCCCGAAAGTAACAAAACCAGGAAAAAGGACCCCAGCATTGACATGATAATAAAGCCGACTCCCGGCTTTCTGGGCGGCCGTCCGCCTCCGTTATTATTTTGATTCATTTGACGATTATCCATATTTGCTCCATTTCCTCATAATAAACCGATAACTAACATTATAATGATACTTTCTCCATAAATCAATAAAAGAAATATTAAATATTAAGTATTACCCCATTGATTTTGCGCAAAATATTTTGTATTATGATACAAGATGTTCAGACCACTTAAATAACGGTCCGATTGGAGGAAACACATGGGAAAAACCGGCTTTGATAACGACAAATATCTCCGAATGCAGTCCGAGAAAATCAAGGAGCGAATTGCAGCTTTTGGCGGCAAACTCTATCTTGAGTTTGGAGGCAAGCTTTTCGATGATTACCATGCTTCCAGAGTACTGCCCGGCTTTAAGCCCGACAGTAAGATTAACATGCTGGTACAGCTCAAGGAGCAGGCTGAAATCGTAATTGTCATCAGTGCTGCTGACATTGAGAAAAATAAAGTACGCTCCGATTTAGGCATTACTTATGATTTAGACGTACTTCGCTTGATTGATGCCTTCCGTGGTTATGGATTATATGTGGGAAGCGTCTGCCTGACCCAGTTTTCCGGTCAGCCAAGTGTTGTTGCCTACCAGAAAAAACTGGAATCTTTGGGAATGAAAGTATATCGCCACTACAATATTGAGGGCTATCCTTACAATATACCTTTAATTGTAAGCGATGAAGGGTATGGCAAAAATGAGTATATTGAAACTACCCGCTCTCTGATTGTGCTTACCGCACCGGGACCCGGAAGTGGTAAAATGGCTACCTGCCTGTCTCAGCTCTATCATGACCACAAACGTGGCATCAAAGCAGGTTACGCCAAATATGAGACCTTCCCCATTTGGAATATTCCGCTTAAGCATCCTGTAAATCTGGCTTATGAAGCAGCTACAGCAGACTTAAATGACGTCAATATGATTGATCCCTTCCATCTGGAAGCTTACAATGAGACAACGATTAATTACAACCGCGATGTAGAAGTCTTCCCCGTACTTCGTGCCATGTTCGAGAAAATTATGGGCGAATGCCCTTACAAATCACCCACAGACATGGGTGTTAATATGGCAGGTTACGGTATTGTAGATGATGCAGTGGTACAAGCTGCTTCCAAACAGGAAATCGTCCGCAGATATTATAATGCTTTGTGCCAGAAGCGCCAAGGCAATGTAGATGATGAGCAGCTCATGAAGATTGAACTGCTGATGAAGCAGGCTGAAATTACTACAGATGACAGACCTGTCATAAGTGCCGCAAAGGTAAGAGCCGCTGCCACAGGCGAACCCGCCGCAGCCATCGAGCTGCCGGATGGACGTATCATCACCGGTAAGACCAGTGCACTGTTAGGTGCATCTTCTGCCATGCTTTTAAACGCCCTTAAAACTCTGGCCGGTATTGAGGATGAGGTGCAGTTAATTTCACCTACTATTATCGAACCCATCCAGAATCTTAAGGTTACTCACTTGCACAACAAAAATCCCCGTCTACACACAGACGAGGTACTAATTGCACTTTCCATCTGTGCGGCGACAGATGAACGGGCCAAACGGGCCATGGAACAGCTGCAAAACCTGCGCAATTCAGAGGTACACTCCAGCGTTATCCTGTCCCAGGTGGACAAGAATGTCTTCCGAAAGCTGGGCGTAAACCTGACCTGCGAACCGGATTACCAGACCCAAAAGCTGTATCACAGCTAATAACTTAATTATATTATCTAAACTACAAAAAGCCATTGCACCGACTAATTTTCATAGCTGGTACAATGGCTTTCATCATCTTGTTCTTTATCTTTTATTACATCTCACCTGACAACAATTTTGCAAAAGCTGCATCCACATCTTCCTGGCTTTGTGCGGGAGCTTCCACGCTCACTGCCTCTACAGGAGCTCCATAAGACATCGGCTCAACCGCAGGCGCAGACTCAACCGCAGCCACAGGCTCAACCGTAGGCGCAGACTCTGCCGCAGCCACAGGCTCAACCACAGCCACAGGCTCAACCGCAGGCGCAGACTCTGCCGCAGAAATCGACTCCTCTGCTGCGCTCTCGCCGAAGATTTCATACAATGCCTCCTGAGCTGTCATCGTAGGGCTTTCTGCCACAGGCGCAGGTTCCACTACTGGCTCAACTGTATCTACCGATTCCTCTACAGGTACAGACTCAACTACAGGCTCTTCTACCGGATTTGTACCGGATTTCATCATAGTCTCTTCTAAGGGCAGGTACATCTCCACATGTGCGGGTTGCAACACAGATGTCTGTGTTGGTGCAATTGTGGGTTCCAGCACAGATGCCTGCTTCGGCATAGATGGCAGTTCTAATACAGATGCCTGCTTCGGTACAGGAGGCAGCTCCAATACGGATGCCTGTTTCGGCACAGATGCAAGCTCCAGTACAGATGCCTGTTTCGGAGCGGATATCGGATCTAATACAGAAGCAGTTCTCGGTGCAGATTTTCCTGTCATCGCAGCCTGTTCTGCTGCAAGTGCAGCTACTGCGTCCTCATCTATATTCTCTATGGACTCCTCCATTTCCTGAGCTATTCGGGCCATCTTCTCATCGTAGGCCTTATCAAATATCTCCTGAGCCTCTCTCAGACGAACACGGGATCTCTCGTACAGAGTAATACTTGCCCCTGCCTGTACTTGTGCTTTATGCACTTCATCTACATATCTGCGAAGACCTTTATCAGAATTCTCAAAAATAAGAATACCTAAGTCATCGCCGTTTTTAATATACTTTTCATAGTTCTCATCAGAAGGAATACCCTTATCAAGAATGGGTTCCGTAGCCGGAATATAAACCAGCTTACTACCATTCCAACTGGTAACAGACACCAGTTTATTCTCTGTGGTTGTCACCATCTTATCGCAAGTAGCAGTATATGCATACTTAGACTCTCTGCGCGTCAAAGCCATATCATTTTTGCTGACAACAGCCGTTTCCAATCTTGCGCGAACATTTGCAACTGTAGATACGCCGCCCTTTCCATCAATTGCTTCTCTGATACCGGAAGCAATACCTCCGTTCAATCCCTTTACCGCAATCTTCTGGCCTTCGCTGATAGCACTCTGTGCAGCTGCATCGTCTGCCTCATTTGCAGACTTTGCGGAACCAATACCTGTAGAATGACTGCGCAATACATAAGTTACCGTAGGCTTGGGATTCTTCCAATCGATATCCTGGGGATTGAGAAGCATACTTCCTTCGGGCAACTGACCCAAAACTACATTCTCATCTACCGTCTGTCCTCTTCCCAAAAATCCCTGCTTCAATGAAACCACAGCAGAATGTCTCTTAATGTATGTAACAGAGACAGTACCACCTGTCATCTGATAAGTCTTCATGGTATTAATCCAACCCACATTCTCCTTAACATCAGCTGTAAGATTCTCACAAGTAATATCGAGAACGTGATAACCCTTTTCATCCAAGTACTGCTGAATGGGCTTCGCAAGCTGTCTGCGAAGATTTTCTTCGTCACTCTCGCCGGGCTCATAATCCTCTACGCCCTTACCAATTTTCTTGGAAAGTCCGGTCAACTCAATACTGGTAGTATATACCGGCAGGAAATCAAACTCCGCAACCGTGGAACCTTCCATACCAACATCTACCTTCAGATTGGACTCTCCCTCCTGCACTTCCCTTGCTGCAGCACGTCTGGCATCCTCAACACTATTAAATACAGGACCCGGACCGGTAATCTTTCTGGTCTCAATGGTTACAGTAGTAACATCATTCGTAGTAGCCCTCACGAGCTGACCATTTTTACTAAAGGAATACTTGTGATGCTCATTGTTACCAAAAATAATCTTGGTGTTGTTCAGGCCCTCATCCTCAACAATCATTGTTGTCTCGCCTTCACGCACATCACCATCTGCATTAGTAGCTTTACGGAAATACTCATTCTCTACCTTTACAATGTCACCCTTGGAAACCTTTCTCTCCAGTTCCTCTGCATTGTAAGTCATAATTTCTGTCTTACCGTCAATATCATACAACACATACTTCTCCGGATCACCGGGTTTCAAAACAATCGTCTGAAAAACTTTCTCAAAGAGAATAATACTCTTACCATCTTTGTCTATCTTGTAGTTGTATCCTACATTTCTGGTTTTGCCGGATGGCGAAGTAAATACAGCCTCAATAAAATCTTTTTCAGGCTCATCCGTACGTGTAAATTCCTTATTTAACTTAAAGGTATGCCCTTCTTTCATAATACGGGGAAGATAGTAACTTTCCAGAATCAGCTTACACTTATGGTCCAACATAGCCTGATCCGGGTTCTCTTCTTCCTCCAGTTTAGCCAGCTCAAGAACACCCTTCTGACGACCGGTAAGCACTGCATGCTTCATGCCATGATATGCTCTGTTCTCAGCTTCTCTTGCTTCCTCCAGTGCCTTACGGGCAGTTTCTGCAGTCCAAACAACCTCTTCCTTTTCTGTCTCTACTACATTTTTTGTTTCTTCAACCATATCTCATCCTGCTCTCTATTAATTAGTATGCTATCTCTCAGATGCCCTACAAGTTAGCATCAATTCTGTCACACAAATCATCTGCAGACAACGCCCCTACAAAACTGTCCACAGGCTCGCCACCTTTAAAAATCATAAATGCGGGAATATTACTTACCCGGTATTTCTGAGCCAAAGGCATGTTAGCTGACACATCACATTTGCCGACCTTAAGTCTTCCCTCGTACTCCTCTGCAATTCTCTCCACAACAGGAGCCATCATCTTACAGGGATTACACCAGTCCGCATAAAAATCCACCAACACCGGAAGTTCCGACTTCAGAACCTCCTCATCAAAATTTGCAACAGTAAATTTATATTCCATACTCATCCTCCTTTTGCCACAGTTTTACAACGGTAACTATTCAGAACCCCCATTCGCAAAATCACCTCTTCAGCACAGCTCTGAATAGTTACCTGCAAATGATATATTTGCAAATCGGATTACCCATGGAAGAAAATTTCTCCTCATACTCTGTCATGACATTGCCTTCCATCAGTGCAGCATCACTGTGCAAATCATAGGTTATGACCTGCGCCTTCCATCCCGCCGGCTCCAGCTCCTCCACAGCAAAATCAAAGAGATCCCGGTTATCCGTCTTAAACTCCAAGATACCATCCTTCTTTAAAATTACATCATATCTGGCAAGAAATTCCTTGGAAGGGAGCCTTCTCTTGGCATGTCTGTCCTTGGGCCAGGGGTCTGAAAAATTCAGATAAATCCGGTCCACCTCTCCGGGACCGAACACCTTAGCAATGTCCTCTGCATCCATGCGGATAAATTTCAAATTGGGCAATTCCTCCGCCTCCATCTTCTGGATAGCGCGTAGGAGCACACTGGAATATTTCTCAATTCCGATATAATTAATCTCCGGATGCTCCTTAGCCATAGTATGTATAAATTTGCCCTTTCCCATTCCTATTTCAATACGGATAGGCTGATTATTTCCAAAAATGTTATTCCACGTTCCGGGACAGTCAAACAACTCTGCCTCCGGTACTACATAAGGACTCTCAGCAATTACTTCTCTGGAGCCGGTGATATTACGCAATCTCATTTTGTTTCCTCCGAAACACTTTCTATTTCAAGCTTACTTTATCTTATGAAACTTGTCAATCAACAACTTATGTTGTATGATAAAAACAAGCATAATTATATAGATATTATATATTATAACACATTTAGGAAGGTTTTTATGGGTAAAAATTACCTTTTTAAAAAAATTTATCGATTTGTGGCATTTTTATGGATTTTCAGTCAATTTATTTCTTTTTCCACACTGACTGTATCCGCAACTGCTGCCAAGGAACAGGCTATTGCTGCCAATCAGGCAATCCCTGTAGAATCCAACACCATTCCCAACTGGCCCACAGGCCCTGTAGTCAGTGCCGAGGCCGCTATTTTAATGGACTTGGACACAGGTGTGGTTCTATATGAGAAAAATATTCATGCACGGGAATACCCCGCCAGCACCACCAAGATTCTCACTACTCTGATTGCTGCAGAAGAGTGCAGCCTTGATGAAACAGTGACATTTTCCCACGATGCCGTCTTTGGCATTCCTGCCGGAAGCAACCACGTTGCAATGAATGTAGGGGATACACTTTCCATGCAAAAATGTCTGGAAGCCATTCTTATCCGCTCTGCCAACGAAGTTTCCTATGCAGTAGCCGAGCACATCGGCACCACCTGGGATGGATTCTCCGAAATCATGAACAATCGCGCCCAAGAACTGGGCTGTACAGATTCCAACTTTGTCAATCCCAACGGTCTTCCGGACGAGAATCACTACACAAGCGCACATGACCTTGCAATGATTGGACGGGCTTTTTTTGAGAATGAAACGCTTTGCCAAATCACCCAGATGCCTCTCTTATTTATTGAAAAAGAAGGCGAGGATTTGGTGGATGCCAATCAAATGGAATTGTTACCGGGCAAAAAATATGCTTATTCCGGTATTGTAGGCTGCAAAACCGGATATACAGAGGACGCAAGAAGTTGTCTGGTGTCCTGTGCAGAACGAAACGGGATGAAGCTTATCTGCGTAGTTCTCAAGGAGGAAACGCCATACCAGTACGAAGACACCATCGCCCTCTTTAATTACGGCTTTAGCAACTTCGAAAAAGTAAACATTTCCCAGAAAGAGACAAAATACAATATTGAAGGTGCAGGCTTTTATAGTGACAACGACATTTTTGGAAGCTCCAAGCCCATTTTGTCCCTGAATCAAAATGACTGTATCATCCTGCCCAAAACCATTGATTTTGAGGACACCTCCTCGGAAATTACTTATGAAACAGAAGATGCCGGACAGGTCGCTCTTATTAACTACAGTTACCGGGATATCCATCTGGGTTCTGCATCCGTAGACTTTGCAACCGACAAAAAAGGAACCTATACCTTTGATCCTGAGGTGGAAGAGGAGGAGAAGGACTCTCCTAAACTCCCTGCTGTTATTTTCATTAATGTACTGAAAATATTTTTATGGATAGTGGGAATCGGCGGAACAATATTACTCATCCTGTTTATCTACAAAACAGTAAAAAGCTACAATGCCAAACATCCCAATAGCAGACGCAACTGGAAGAAAGACCGTCGCAGACAGCACAGCTACAATCAAAGCCGAAACAGTTCGCAGCTGGAGCGGCGCAGACAAGCCATCAAACAAGCCAAACGACGTCAACGCCAGAACAGACGCCGCTCTAATATGTTTAAACAATAAAAAGAAAACAGGAAGCCGCGTTACTGCGAATTCCTGCTTTCTTTTTCTTTTTGTTTATGCTTACGATTTAATTCCTGAGCACGCTTCTTGCGCTCCATCAAATCCTCTGCAGCCTCATCCGTTATCAGTTTAGTGGTCTTAACCACATACATTCCTCCCTCATCCGTCTTACGAATGCGGATTTTACCCTTCAGATAACCATGTATCTCACAATAAGCAAGACAGTAATAATGTCTGCCATTGGCTGTGAACCACTTAATTTTCTTGCGAAGGTTCCTATGACAAAGATAACATTTACTGGAACACACCTCTCTGTCGGCAAAAGCAATCCTTTTGTCGGCAAACTCTCTGGAAATATATTTGGCATAGGTATCAAACTGCACCTTCACCTCTTCCTTGCGGGATTTCGGCACATGGAAAACATCATAGGATTCATAACTCAAACTCTCTCTGTTCTCCTGCATTATACGCTCAAAAATACGAGCCGTATAATAGGCATCGCTAAATGCTCTGTGATAAGGTAAATCCTCTTCCAAGTTCAGAAAATTTACTGCATACTCCAAAGCCCTGCGCGTCTTCCTGTCCTCATAAGCAATCGAAAACAACTTCTGGACATCCAAATAACGCATGGGGCCGTCTGCCAACGGCTCCATATTGTGAAAGCGCATATTCCGTTGCAATTCTGTCAAATCAGTGGAACCCCATGTGCAGAACAAATACTCCTCTTCACCGCACCACTCCAGAAAATCTCCTGCCACCTTTGCAAAAGGCTTCCCACGCTCCAATTCCTCCATCTGCATGTGAATCAGCTGACTGGTAAAATGGTGCATCTCCCGATAAACCACAGGTTTCACCAACTGACTAAATTCCCCTACAATCAGACCGGCTTCATCCACCTTAATGGCTCCAATCTCTATGATTTCCGCAGGAAGCTGTTCTATTTCTTTTTCTTTACCGGTATTGCTCTGGTTCCATTCCAGGTCTAATACGATATACTTCATAAACTGTTCCTCTGTTAATTAACACCCGCCGGAAGTATCACATCCAGCACTTCTTTGTGCCAGCGATGTCTGCCCTCCCTGATATCATGAATAGGAGCAACTGCCTCGGGGTACAGTGCATATGCCGCCTTTACAACCTCCAGCTGCTCATACACATTTTCCAATCCCCGGGGACCATTTAGGTGATCGTCCCTACAGGATTGAACCACCAGCCTTCTGGGAGCAATCAAAGATGCTATGTCTCCCATATCATAATGTTTCCACAAATTCGGTACATAATTACAACTACAGTTACCGTTCAAAATCATCAGAGCATCCTTGTAACCATATAGATAACCGCTGATAACACAACGCTTCACTCGCTCATCCAATGCAGCCAGCCACAAAAGCTGCATACCGCCGCCGGAAAAACCTACCGCACCCAGATTCTCTACATCCCATTCACCACGCTCATAGGCGTAATCAATCAGACGCATGGCATCCCAGGTACACATACCTATAACCGTCATGCCAAGAGGCTCTGCCATATGTGCCAAATGAAAACAACTGCTGGTGAGAAATGCCTTCTCATCTCCTGGCGTCTGCACCTTCTCATCCCTACGCTCACCAAAACCACGACAATCCGGACACAAAGCCACATAGCCACGCTTGGCAAGCTGCATACCATAATCATAATTATAAAATTCAATTTTTTCCATTACGGCAGGGATATCATAACACCCTGCCACAGAATATTTTCCTGCTCCCTGATGTCCGGGCAATGCCAAAACACACTCCTGCTTCTTATCACTTGTTTTCGGCGGAATCAGGATATACATAGGCATCCATGTGTCCGGCTCTACCTGAATAACCACCTTTTCCCGGACAATACCGTCTTCCAGAGTGATACGCTCTTCCAGCTTCGGTTCCAAGGGACAGGTCTCCATGTATTCCATGCCCAAAAGCTCCTTAAGAAGCTCCCGGCTTTTAGCCTTCCACTCCTCAAACTCTGATAAAGTGCTTCCTGCAAAAGCATCCTTTCTGGCATGTTTATCATATTTTTTTAACATTGTGGGCAAAGAACTGTAAAACTTAGGGATTTCGATAATACGATCCATTTTAAATTCCTCCACAAATTTACTCTATTGACAAAACAGGCTTATCCTTCAAAAAACATATTCTCCATCCAGGTATGGGCAAGTTCAACCCAGCTGCCACACTCCTTCTGGATATGACGTCCGCCCTCAGACTGAGTCAGACGGGTTGCAAGCGCCAAACCATGACAACCTCTGGGATAAAGATGATACTCCACAGGAATACCCGCTCTGCGCATAGCACTCACCAAAAGCAGAGAATTCTCCATGGGAACAGATGCATCCTCATAGGTGCCCCAAATAAATGCTGTGGGGGTCTTCTCCGTAACCTGCTTTTCCAAAGAAAGCTTCTCTGAAAGCTCTGCTTCCTTATCACCTAAAAGATTCTTGAAAGAACCTCTGTGGGCAAATTCGCCGGAAGTAATTACAGGATAGCAGAGAATCATAGCGGCCGGCTTCAATAAATGATGTTCATCCGCCTTAAGACCCATTCTCTGCGCAAGTTCATCATCATCCCAAAACATACCTAAACATGCTGCCAGATGACCACCTGCAGAACCGCCTTCCACAACAATTTTATCGGTATCTACATACCACTCCTTGGCATGCTCCTGAATAATTAACATCGCCTTGGCAAGCTCATCCAGCTGAGTGGGATAATGTGCCGGAGCTACGGAATAATGCAAAACAGCAGCATGATAACCCATAGCCAGAAAAGCAAGGGCCACCGGCTCACCCTCTCTGTCGGAGAGATGTCCGTAACCGCCGCCGGGACAAATCAGTACCAGCGGTCTTTCATTTATCATCATTCCATCGGAATAGTCCTGAATATAAGTTGTCAGATGCGCACCGGGCAAAGAACCCTCCACCTGAATCGGAAATACCTCATGTAACATGTCTATACCCCTTTCTTTTGGTTTTAATAAGCACGTCCCCAGTAAACCATCTTCTTGGCGGGCTTGCCGCAGCATACGCACTCCTCTGCAAGCTCTTCCTGCTCGAAAGGCATACAACGGCTGGTTACTGCCAATTCTTCCTTAATCTTGTCCTCACACTCCTGGCAGCCGCACCACATAGCCTTCACAAAACCGGACTTCTCAGAGAATGTCTTTCTGAACTCCTCCATATTACGAGCCACATAAGTATGCTCCTCACGATGTGCTCTTGCACGCTCCAGCATCTCTTTCTGCATGGTATCCAGAACCTCTGCTGCCTTTGTCTCAAGCTCATCCAGAGCCACCTCAATCTTCTCTCTGGTGTCACGACGACAGATTACACACTTGCCTGCCTCAATATCCTTAGGTCCAATCTCTACACGGATAGGATAGCCGCGCATCTCCGCCTCAGCAAACTTATAACCGGGAGTCTTGTCGGAATCATCCACCTTCACGCGGAAATCCTTCTTCAAACGGTCACGCAGCTCGTAAGCCTTCTCCAGAACGCCTTCCTTTTTCTGCATAACAGGAACGATACAAATCTGGGTAGGAGCCACTCTAGGAGGTACTACCAGACCCTCATTGTCACCATGTACCATGATGAGTGCACCAATCAGACGGGTAGTCATACCCCAGGAAGTCTGATGTACATACTTCAAAGTATTATCCTTTGCAGCATACTGAATACCAAATGCCTTGGCAAATCCATCGCCAAAGTTGTGGCTGGTACCGGACTGCAAAGCCTTACCGTCATGCATCAAAGCCTCAATGGTATAGGTAGCCAGTGCACCTGCAAACTTCTCCTTCTCAGTCTTCTGACCCTTCACTACAGGAATAGCAAGAACCTCCTCACAGAAGTTCGCATACACATTCAACATCTGAATGGTTCTCTCCTCAGCCTCTTCAGCGGTAGCATGTGCAGTGTGGCCCTCCTGCCACAAGAACTCTCTGGAACGCAAGAAAGGTCTGGTCTCCTTCTCCCAACGCACAACAGAACACCACTGATTGTATACACGAGGCAAATCTCTATAAGAATGAATATCATTTGCATAAAAATCACAGAACAAAGTCTCAGAAGTAGGACGTACGCACATTCTCTCCTGAAGAGGCTGCAAACCGCCATGAGTCACCCATGCTACCTCAGGCGCAAAACCCTCTACATGATCCTTCTCCTTCTGAAGCAGAGACTCCGGAATAAACATGGGCAAATACACATTCTCTACGCCCGTCTCCTTGAACCTTGCATCCAGCTGCTTCTGAATCAGCTCCCAAATTGCATATCCTGCAGGCTTTAATACCATACAACCCTTTACGGACGTATAGTCAATCAACTCTGCCTTTCTCACTACATCCGTATACCACTGGGCAAAATCTACCTCCATGGATGTAATTGCTTCTACCATTTTCTTGTTGTCTGCCATAACAATTCTCCTTTTATATAAATACTTAAATTTGTGCTAATTTACTTTTGTTCCGGCTTATGATAAGCAAAATCAGAACAATCAACATATATAAAGCTCCAGCCGCCGGAATGAGACACAATAAAATCCACCCAATCGACCAATTATCTCCCGATAACATAAAGCCACACAAATAGAGACTGCCAAATATAGCTACTGCACTATTTATTATCCCAAGCACTCTCGCCGTTTTCAGATTGCCTTTTTTGTATTGACGCATTCCGTGAAAATACAGAATCAATTGTGCAATCCATGAAATTATGGTTGGCACAAGGACAACCCCCATGGCCATAACTATAAAAATCAGCCATCCGCCACCATTACTGTCACCCAATCCAACACCAATTCCATAAATAGATATACCTATCAATGCCACAATACATAACACCGTAACAATCATTGAAATGGTCAGCATAATGTATGCGGCTTTATCCAATCCTGTCTTTTGTTCCATAAATGCCTCCTTGTTATCGCCAACTCTTGGGTACGTAAACAAAACGAGCCCCCAATCCCAACAAGGGACCGAAGGCTCGGCGATACCACCCTAATTGATGCACAAAGCATCCTCCTCATACACCGTTAACGCCGGTTCTACGCCGTATTTTCATACGAAGCTCCAAGGTAGGTTCCACTTTTCCACATAAGGACCTCTCAGCCACATGCTTCTACATCTAAATCAACATGTCTCGTCCTCTCTCTGGGATGCTTCCAAAATGTACTAATCCTCTTCAACGCCAATTTATCCACTTGTATGTGATTGTAGTGCATTTCGGTAGGATTTGTCAAGGTATTGAAAAAATTTCCTACTATAAACAGCATTTCTCTCTACCTTCCCTCTTCTTCTCCGCCACGCTTCCGAAACTGAGGAATCTCCCTGGTCACCAGAATATTATGTCTGTCGATAATATCCATAAAATCCACCGCTGTCATTATCATGGTCGCAAGCGCCACCAGATAATATATAATATCTCCTGTGGGCTTCCATATCAAAACAACAACCGACAGCAGAATACCAATACCGGTCTTTTTTAATGTATCCAGCAAATCACCCCAGGTCAGATTCGCTGTGTTTCTGGAACGGAAATTACCTTTCGGTATGAATTTGTAAATCAAGGGTAAGAGCATCAGCATTGCTGCCCATCCCCAATCCTTGACAAGATCAGAATATCTCGCGAAGGCAAAATCATCCCCGCCTATGCTGCTTATAGCAAGAAAAGTATAGGATATTCCGAATACTATTACAAAAAAGAACAACGCTATGCCTATAAAAGTCATATCCTCACCCAGATGGAAACTGACCTTCCATACCTTACCGGGAGTCACCGGATACCAACGTCCCCTATCATCCTGAAAGTTTTCCTTGGCACGAATTTCTCTTTTCTGGGAACAGGAGATAATGCAGCTAATCACTGCCAATGCCAAAGTCAACACCAAAAAGGTAGGTGCACTTACCTTCAATAATGCAATCAGAAGAATTGCAACCGGAAGTGCAAACAAAGCGGACCACCTAAGGAACTGTCCTTTGTCAATGGGCAAGTCTGCTGCCACTTCACCGGTCTGACCGTTTACCACCGCATAGCTGACGCGCTCTTTCCACCGGAAGGACAAGAACCACACCGGCAGCATCGCCATCTCTATCTTGGCGGGCGTCCCCAGCAAAATCTTTTCCAAAAGCTCATCTTCCAACTCATACTCCTGACAAGCCGGGTCTTCCCGCATGTGCTTACACATATCCTCTCTGGCGATGGAACGCGCCTCTTCTTCATACAGGTTGGAACTTACATCAGCCGTATCCGCATAAAATCCACTAAGATACGCCGGAGTAAAAGGCTTCGCCCCCCACCATTCATAAGGTGCAATGGCATTACTCAAGGAATCAGAAAATGCCGAGGATGCATCAAAGGTAATCCCCTTGTATTCTGCCTCAACTTCCGATGCTATATGGTAACGCTTCTTATAAACAACAGGTTTATCTTTTTTACCCTCTTCGCTCTTCCACCCCTTGAAGTGAACCTTTCCCTTTCTCTCAAAGGAATACACCCAATAAGGCATATAAATGCTTCGGAAGCGGTCTATCTGCTCTTCCTCCTTCATCTCATTGGGCACAAAAAAGGACTTTGCTATCATTTTCCCATAAGCCTCACGGCACTGTTCCCTGGTCTTCTGAAAAGGGATAATGTGCTGAGGTCTCTTCTCACGGCTGATACGGCTGGTCAAAATGGTAGAACCACCACAGTAGCTGCAGAAAGTAGCTGCTGTATCATCATAACAGAGCAATTCACCGCCACACTGGGGACAGGAGAAAACAGTTACTTCATACTCATCGTCTGCGATAACAGACTCCAGAGCATCATTTTTCTCCTCTACTTCATAAGGGTCCATCGTATGACCACAATAGTCACACAACATCCGCTGTGACGCAATATCAAATTTAATATTTGCAGAACAATTCGAACACTGATACATGACTTAAAACCCCCTGTGGTCAATTCTCTCTTGAACTACACCGTAGGGTTCCAAATCAATTTCCGGTTCACTATGAGTATAGTAACTCATTGCACTTTCCAAAATCTCCGCATTTTCTGTCCTTGCAACACGGGAACGATATCTTGCCAAAACAAAATTAAACAACATTACTACAAGAAACGCAAATACTGCACAACAAATGTATCTCATGACTCTCCTCCTCTTTTCTGAAACTGGGGTATCTCTCTTGTAACCAGCTCATTATGTCTGTCAATGATACCCATAATATCCCAGGCTATCAATCCCATGGTCAACAGCGATAAAATATAATATACCGCTTCTCCCTTCGGATGCAGCAACAAAAGAAGTAGTGACAAACCAATTCCTACACCTGTCTTTTTCAAAGTATCCAAGAAATCTCTCCAAGTCAGATTGGCTGTACCTTTTGTCTGGAATTTTCCCTTTGGCATAATTGCGTATACTAAAGGAAAAAGAAATGTCGCACCAATTGTCATAAAAGAAGAGAATGGATCCCCGTTTACCCCGGACATAGTCGGTGCCAAAAGATACTTTAAACCAATCGCAATAGCAGATATAACAAATACTGCCAAAACAGCTGCCACATCGTCACCCAAATTAACCGTCACCCGATAAACCTGTCCCGGCGTTACCGGATACCATTTCCCCCTGTCATCCAGATAATTTTCCTTGGCGCGAATTTCTCTCTTCTGAGAACAGGAAATCACGCAACACACAGCAGCAAGCGCCGTCGTCAGCACCAAAAAAGTAGGTGCACTCATCTTCATGAACAATAACATCAACAAAAAAGCAACCGGAATCGCCCACAAAAAAGACCACTTCAAGAGACTCTTTTTATCAATGGGCAAGTCTCCTGCCACCTCACCGGTCTGACCGTTTACTACTGCATAGCTGACACGGTCCTTATGTCGGAAAGACAAAAACCATACCGGTAACATCGCCATCTCCACCTTTGGCTTGCGAATAGTCATCGCCTCCTCCAAAGTAAGTCCTACCTCCAGCTTTTTGGGCTCTAAATCCTCTCTCATCCGGCGACACATATCATCTCTGGCAATCTCCATTGCCTCCTGCACATACAAATCGGAGCTTACATCGCCCGCATCTGCATAAAATCCGCTGAGGTATGCCGGTGTAAAGGGCTTTGCATCCCACCAATGATAAGGTGCAATGGCATTACTGAGTGTATCCGAAAAAGCGGATGACGCATCATAAGTCAGCCCCTTATACTCAGCCTCTACATTTGTCTTAATGGTATAGACCTCGGTAAATTTAACATTATCATGTATCTTATGTTTCACGCCATTAAAGACCACTCTTGAATTGCGCTCCATAGTATACATCCAATAAGGCATATAAATACTCCGGAAACGGGATATATAATCTTTATCCTTCATCTCCTTGGGCACAAAAAATGCCCTCTTAATCATCTTGGCATACTCCTCCTTACACTCTTCCTTGGTCTTTTTAAAAGGAATAATGTACTGAGGTCTCTTTTCATAGCTGATGCGACTGTCCAAAATAGTTGAACCACCACAATAACTGCAAAAAGTAGCCGCCGTATCATCGTAACAGAGCAATTCACCGCCGCATTGTGGGCAGGAAAAGACCGTTACCTCATACTCGTCATTTGCAATGACAGATTCCATGGCATCCCTTTTTTCTTCTACTGCATAAGGATCCATGGACGTACCGCAGTGTTCGCACAACATCATCTGACTTTCAATATCAAATTTGATGTTGCCTGAACAGTTTAAACATTGATACATAATTCTCCCCCTCTTGATGAATTATCTATATTATACTTCCTCCGTCGTAAATACCACCTTACCATCACATATGGTGGTACATACCACACCGTCCAGCTCCCAGCCGGTAAAAGGTGTATTGGATGCTTTGGATGCATATTCTTCAAATACCTGAATGGCATCCTTGTCCACAATAATAATGTCTGCCGGACCTCCCTCTGCCAGATATCCTGCATTCAAATGATACATATTTGCCGGATTGTACGCCATTTTCTCAAGCACCTGCATCATGGTCAGATGTCCGCCGTTTACCAGCACAGTAATCGCAAGAGGCAACGCGGTCTCCAAACCAATGATTCCGCTGGGTGCCTCGGTAATAGGCTTCGCCTTCTCTTCCTCCGTATGAGGTGCATGGTCCGTTGCAATCAAATCAATGGTACCATCTGCCAGACCTTCGATAATCGCCAGTCTGTCGGCCTCCTCACGCAAAGGCGGATTCATCTTCGCCATGGTACCATACTTGATAACGGCCTCTTCGTTCAAAGTAAAGTGATGAGGTGTAGCCTCTGCATGGACATTTTTGCCCTGCTTCTTGGCCTGACGCACAAGCTCCACTGCTTCTTTGGAGCTGATATGCTGAATATTGATGCAGGCTCCTGTTTCCAGTGCCAGCTTCAAATCCCTGCCGGACAGAGAAATCTCCGCCTCTCTGGGAGAACCACCAATTCCATAAAACTCACTGGCCTTACCGCGGTTGACACCGTTATTGGCAATCAGAGCCGCATCCTCCTCATGGAAGCTGATGGGCATGTCCAAAGCTGCCACCTGCTCCATAGCCTGTCTTACAAGCGCCTCATCCATAATAGGCACGCCATCATCCGTAAAACCTACCGCACCCTTGGCCGCCAGGGTCTTCATATCCACCAGCTCCTTACCCTGCATGCCCATAGTCACGTTGGCACAGGTCTCCACATGAATACCGGTAGTCTTACCTCTCTCCAAAACATATTCCAAAGTCTCCACATTATCCACGTGAGGATTTACATTGGCCATAAGCACAACGGTAGTAAAACCGCCCTTGGCTGCTGCCTTAGCACCTGTAACAATATCCTCCTTATGGGTAAATCCCGGCTCTCTGAAATGCACATGTACATCCACCAGGCCCGGAGCCACAATTTTATCTTCTGCATCAATCACCTGACACTGCTCCAGTTCTTCCGCCGTCATCTGCTCCTGCAGATTTGCACCGATTTTATAAATACTGTCATCCTTCACCCAGATATCACATACACCTTCTGTCTGGGATTTGGGATCCATCACATAACCATTTTTGATGAGTAACATATACAGCCTCCTCTTTGTCAAATTCGTCTCTAGTGTACCATGTTTTGAATGGAATGAAAAGTGCGGAAATAAGCACGATAGCTAAAACAAAAAGATAAAATATATATATTCAAAATCACATTCCGGTGCTATAATTAGGCACAAAGCATTTTAAAAATTTAGTACATGTAAATAACAAGGGGAGCAATATATGATTCGAGCAGAGCATTTAGTAAAAACCTTTACTAAAATCGAGAAAAAACAGCAGAAAACCGAATTTAATGCCGTGAATGATATTTCCTTAGAAATCAAGGAAGGCGAAATCTTAGGAATCTTAGGTCCTAACGGAGCCGGTAAGACTACTTTGCTGCGTATGTTGGGTAAGCTTATGGAACCCACCTCGGGACGAGTGTACATCACGGACCGTGAGGGACAAGCTATCACAGACAATATCGAGATTAAAAAGCGCATCGGCTACCTCTCCGGCAACACCAAGCTTTACAACCGTCTGTCTGCCAGAGAGCTTCTGACCATGTTGGGGGATATTTATGAATTGGAAGCCGAGGCAGTGCAAAAGCGCATTGAAGAAATTGCAGAAGTAATGGATATGACTGAGTTTGTGGACAACCGGATTGAACATCTGTCCACCGGCCAGACCCAGCGGGTATCCATTGCCAGATGTCTGTTACACAGTCCGGATACTTATATTTTCGACGAGCCCACTCTGGGTCTGGACATTCTGAGCAGCCGCTCCATTGTGGAATTTATGAAAAAGGAGCGTGCAGCCGGCAAATCCGTGCTTTACTCCACCCATTACATGGAGGAAGCAGAATTCTTATGTGACCGCATTATTATGGTTCACAAAGGCCAAATCATCGCTGAGGGAACTCCCGAAGAACTGCGTACACAAACCGGTACTTCCAATTTGCGGGACACTTTCCTGTCTTTAATTGAACATCAGGAAGGAGATGCCAGCCATGAAGACAAGTAAAATCAAATCCATTTACAAAAAAGAAATGCTGGACCTTTTCCGCGATAAGAAAACTCTGATTATGATGGTGCTGGTACCCTTGCTGCTCTATCCACTGATTATGGTAGTAGCACTGCTTGTATCTACCGCAGTCACCGAAACCATCCAGAGCGGTTCCTATACGGTTGCCATCGCGGAAGAGGAAGGAATCACGTACGACAAGGATACTCTTGTTTCATTCATTGAAGAAAGCGAAGAAAACCAAAGCTATACTTTGGAAATCATAGAATGTGATGACCCTGCAACCATGCTTCAGGAGGAAGAGCTGGACACCTATGTAACCGTGGGAATGGGTGAAGAAAAGCTTACTTTCCAGGTTCATTATCTCTCCTCCGTAACCAATTCCACTGCGGCCTCTGACATGCTTATGGACAAGTTAAAACTGTACCGTGAGCAAATGAGCAAAAATCAGCTCACAGAATTAGGATTGGACGCAGAATATTTGATGAAACCCGTGGAGCTTACATGGGACGACCGCTCCAGCAAGGAGGAAAGTGTAGGAAGCATTCTGGGACAAATTTTGCCCTTTTTACTGATTACCAGTATATTAATGGGAGCCCTGTACCCTTCTATCGACACCACCACCGGCGAAAAAGAGCGCGGCACACTGGAAACCCTCCTCACCCTGCCTGTGCGCAACGAAGAACTTATTATGGGTAAGTTTCTGGCAGTAGCTACCGTTTCTGTGGTTTCCGCGCTGCTGAACCTGGTATCTATGGCATTTATGGGTATTTTCCTGTCAGAGATGATTAATGCCTCCACCGAAGGCTCCATGTCTATAGACCTGGCCGGCTTTATCCCGGCAATCATCATTGTAATACTGTGTGTTATTGCTTTTGCCCTGTTTATCAGTGCCATCACCATGTGTGTTACCACTTTTGCCAAATCCTTTAAGGAGGCCAACAACTATACAACACCCCTGCTGCTGGTAGTGATGCTGACCGGTTACATCGGATTTATTCCCAACATTGAACTCACTCCCCTGATGGCAGCTATTCCGGTGGTGAATATTTGCCTGCTTATCGGCAATCTGTTGGTATTTAAATACAACCTGTCCCTGATACTGATTGTATTGGTATCAAACGTAGCCTACGCAGCACTGGCCGTGATGGCGCTCAGCAAAATCTACAACAGCGAAGATGTACTCTTCGGCGAAAGTGGTATCAGCCTGCAGATTTTCACCAGCCGTAAGGATTTGAAAAAGGGCGGTGTACCCAATTTCTCCGATGCAGCTTTAGTGGCTGCCGTGAGCATGCTGCTGTTACTGTATGCAGGAACCCTGTTGCAGTTGAAATTCCCTTTTCTGGGCGTACTGTGGACGCAACTTCTCATTATTGCCGTTCCGGTTTTTGCTGCCTGGTACACCAAGAAGGACTTTAAGCAGACCTTCTCCTTAAAAGTGCCCAAACCCACCGGTATATTGGGTGCTGTGTTGTTAGAAGTGGGAACCTTCTTATCTGTAACCATGCTCTCCGCGGCACTGACTTATATCTGGCCCCAGGATGCTGCAAGTGTGAATGAAAACTTTATGCTGATGCTGGACGGTGTGGGCTTCGTTCCTGCTCTGCTGGTAATTGCCCTGGCTCCTGCCATCTGTGAGGAAGCACTTTTCAGAGGATATTTTCTGGCTGCTGCCAAAAAGAAATTTAAGCCTTGGACAGCGATTCTTATTGTGGCTGCCATGTTTGGTATCTACCACATGAGTCTGATTAAATTCTTCACCACAGGACTGTTGGGTATAGCACTGTGTTACGCAGCATATAAGAGTGGAAGTATCGCGTTATCCTGCCTTATGCACTTTATCAACAATGCCTTTTCCGTAGTGGTGCTCTACTATGGAGAAGATGTGGAACAACTGCTTCCCATTTTATTTAAAGAAGATTTACTTGTAAGCGATGTATTGATTGTTTTGGCAATTTCGATTGTATGCATAAGCGCCGGCGCTTTCCTGATCAGACGAAAGCCCGCCCCTAAGAAAACTGCTCAAAACAAATAAACCATGACTATTCGAAGGAGGAACCATGCAGCGTATTTTTCAATATACCATACCACAATTAAATACGCCCATCTCAGTAAAAGCTTTTCTGAAACAGCAAGGTTTCTCCGGTCGCAGTCTGATTGTCTTAAAGGCGCAGGAAGAAAGTGTTCTGGTAAACAATCAGCCTGTCTATATAAATCACCTGATGCAGCCGGGGGACGAGCTTGAGATTCGCCTGGCCGAAGAAAAGTCCTCCGAATACGTGGAACCGGTGGAGCTCCCTCTGAACATCCTCTACGAAGATGAAGATTTGATGGTGGTAAACAAGCCCGCCGGCATGCCCATCCACCCCTCACAGAACAACAGAGACAATTCTCTGGCAAATGCTTTGGCATGGTATTTTGCACAGCAAAACCGCCCCTTTGTATTCCGCTGCATCAATCGCCTGGACAGAGACACCTCGGGGCTTACCATCATCGCCAAAAATGTAGTCAGTGCAGGGATTCTGTCTGCTATGGTGGCAGCCAAAGGGGGGGACGGTATTTGTCGGGAACAAGATATTCCCTCCTCAAAGACCATTCGTCGGGAACAAGATATTCCCTCCTCAAAGACCATTCGTCGGGAATATCTGGCAATTGCTAAGGGAAAAGTTACACCCTCTTTTGGCACAATCAACGCTCCCATCGCCCGCAAGGAAGATTCTATTATTGAGCGAATCGTGGATTTTGAAAATGGCGAGAAGGCTGTCACTCATTACAAACTACTCCACAACAAAAACGGGCACAGCCTGATTTCCCTTTTATTGGAAACCGGCCGTACCCATCAGATACGTGTTCATATGAAATATCTTGGCTTTCCCCTGATAGGGGATTACCTTTATAATCCGGATACTTCCCGGATGACCAGACAGGCATTGCACGCCTATAAGCTGGATCTTGAGCATCCGATTACCGGACAGCCTATGAGTTTTACTGCGCCGTTGCCGGAGGATATGAGGTGGATGTTATAGTCTTAAGCAGACTTCGTACTCCTCTTCTTCCACAAATAAGAAATACCTATGGGCATTCCAAACAATCCCAGGAATCCAAATAAACGCAGGCCGATAAACATGGAAATTAATGTTACCAGAGGGTGCAACCCCAGCTGTTCGCCTACAACCTTCGGCTCTACATAATTTCTTACAACAGTGACAATTACATACATGACTATCAACTCAATTCCCAAAGTGTAATCACCTAATATGAAACAAATAACCGCCCAGGGAATCATAATTCCGCCCGTTCCAAGAACCGGCATAATATCAAATATTGCAATAATTGTAGCAATTACAAGGGCGTACTTCACACCACATAAGGTAAACATAATTGACAGCTCAGAAAACGTCAATAACATGATAATTGCGTAGGAACGAATTACTACCAACAGGGTATTGCGGACATAATATTTAATTCCGCTGAAACCCTCTCTCCATTTCTGTGGTGCTTTCTCATTGAAAAACTCATTAATTTTATCATAATCAACCACGAAAAAGAATGTAGCAATTATCATAATCACCGTACTGATAAACAGTGACGGAACAAATCCCACAATATCTGAAATCAAACCAACTATAAATGACGAAATCAGGCTAAACAGTTTATCCAAAGAACTACCCAAAGCATCCGCTATAACACTCACTACAGACAAAAGCTCCGGGTCCAATTGGCTTACAAACAATGTAATCTCACTATAAAGAGCCTTAGCGGTCGGAACGATGTCCTGCTCGTATATCAAAGGTATCTTGGTTACCCCGGTATACAGAGAGGAAAATGCCTCCAAAAATCCAAAACTAATCAAACATCCTACAACTACATAAAATACAATCGTCGAGATAATCCGTATCCATTTCTTGCTTTGTTTGCACTTTGCCGTTGCATTGCACACCAGAATAGCTACGCAATAACCAAGCAAAAAGGGCATTGCTACAGGCAATAGGTACTTAAGCAACACCCAGGCAATTGCAATAACAACGCCATAATATGCAATATTAATCAGAAATTCCTTCTTCTCTTTCACAAAATCAACCCCTGTCCTCATGCAAAATTAAGGAACTATATTACCTTTTCACCATTTATGGACATTCTAAACTCCAGACCCAGCTTCTCTGCAGCCTTTCTGCACAAAAGCATACGTCCCAGGAAAATCTCAAAATAATCCATAACACTGCACATATCCAAATCTACAGTAAGTCTTAAGTGAATATGAGAACCCTTTTCTATATCAATAATACTTTCCTTCACCGCATAGTTAACGCGATCGTGTTGGTCATATGTAGCAAAATCCAGATTACGTACACGGGTACTGCGAACATCACACTTATCTGCAAGAATCAGTGCCGCCGCAACAGCATTTACCGGAAAAGCAGTGGACTCATCATGATTGCCGATAGCAGTGATGATAGTCGCAATGTCCTCAGGGTCTGCACCCATATTATCCAAAATACGAAAAGCCATAACCGCACCGGATTGTGCATGGTCAATTCGGTTAATCACATTGCCGATATCGTGCAGATATCCGGCAATTTTAGCAAGCTCCGCGTCACGCTCATCATAGCCAAGGGTCAACAAAATTCTGCTGGCATCCTCTGCCACACGGGTTACATGAGCAAAGCTGTGTTCCGTATATCCTCTTGCAATCAGAGACTCATCCGCCTTCTGAATATATGTTTTTACAACGGAACTATTCCGCACATCGTCAAATGTTATCTTCACTTTCACATTATCCCCTCAGCTTCTGAATTGCTTTATCTTCAACCAAACATCTGCCATGCTCCTCCAGCAACAGCCTCTGGTCCGGTTGCGCACTGTACAGCTTACCGAATTCCATGGCCTGAATACATGCTCTTGAGAACCTCTCATAGGCAGCTCCACCCTTATTGAGATACAAATAATACCGATCCTTCATCTCATAAAGGGCGCTCTTCACCCGAAGTGTCACAGGCAATACTGCAGCATAACCCATCACATCTCTGATGGATTCAAACACAAAAATCGCCTCATCCGATTTCTGTACAGAAGCGGGTTTCTTCGTCTCAACAGCAGCTTCCACAGGTTGCTCCTGTCCAACACCTGCAACAGCTGCATCCGTCATACCATCCAACATACCCAGTTGTTCCTTGGATAGTTGTAAGGTCTGTTGCATATCCTTAAGACAATCCAACAACTGTTTGGCATGACCACCCAGACCGTCACTCTCGGAAAAGGTCAAAAGGATACCCTGGTCCTGAAGCACCATAATCTGCAAATCAAAAGCAAACTTGGGCGGTTTATAGCCCACCTCCACTGCTGCCTGCTCCAAAATCTCCTGAACCACCTGTTTAGCCTTGTCACTGTGCATGACAAAATCCTTATAATCAATTTCATAAGCTTCCAGTTCCTCATTAGTCAGGAAGCACTTTACTGTTTTCTCATCTACTCTTTTTATTCTCATAATTATCACATCCTATCATTTACTATAACACAATTTATGTACTTCTGCAAACCGTTAGTTTTTGTATTATTTTTCTTTAAACTTTGTATAAACTTACTTAATTTTCTTGCCCAAACCAATCAAAAATGGTACAATATAATTAATTACACCCCAAAATCATACAAATGAGGTGACCGTATGAGAGTTGATGAATTAACAGCAGGAAGTAGCGTTACATTTTATGTAAAAATTGGTGACCAACAAATGTCTTTTGAGTCCTCTATACTGGATGTCAATCCCAAGAAACGTCTTGTGTTAGCTGAAGCAATACTGAAGGACGGCAAAGTTTTGGCATTTAAGGGAAACGCCATCTCTGTGGACATGGTTGTGTCGGTATCGGATGGCAAGCCATTCTACTTTGAAAACATTGGAGTGGAACCACTGCGCCTTCCGGACAATACCTTTGTTTACAATTTAAGCTGTACCAAAGAAGGTGTCCCTTATAACCGACGTGGAAGTTACCGTTGTTTTATCGGCAACCCGGTATACCTGCGTAACAGTAGAGAAATGAAGGAATATGCTGTTATTCTTCGTGATGTCAGCGTCACCGGATTTTCCATTACTTGTGATGCAGCAACAGACTTAGACCTTGCCGCCAATCAAATGGTACATGTGTTGCTCGAGGATTACCTTGAAGAGGTTGACCAAAATTTTTCCTTCCATCTCTACGGGTTGATGGTTCGTAAACAGGAAATGGAGAATGACAAGGTACTTTATGGTTTTAAATTAAACACTTCTGTCACCGGTCTGGAAAATTACCTGACACAAAAAGAACGTCTCCGTATTAAGAAAAACAGGGGTAACTAGGAGGAAAAACATATGACTTCGCATATCGACGGCACTACCCGCCGAAAAGCAATCATAGAATATTTACAAAAGAAAATAACTCCCACCAACGGCGCAGAGCTTGCAAAACATTTCAACGTAAGCCGCCAGATTATTGTACAGGACATAGCTCTGTTACGCGCAGAAAACACCAATATTCTCTCTACCAACAAAGGCTATGTGCTATTTCACCCACAGGAGAAATCCGGGCATACCGCCGTTATCATGGTGCGTCATACTGCAGAAGATACCTTGGAGGAAATGCGTTCCATTTTAGATTTTGGAGGCTCCATGCTGGATGTCTTTGTTGACCATGACCTCTATGGTCAGATTCGTGCGGACTTATTAATACAGAACATTCAGGACGCAGAGGATTTTTGCGAAAAGATGCGCCTTAGCACCTCCCGTCCTTTGAAAGTATTGACTGATGAGTGCCACTACCACACTATTGTGGCACCCTCCGAAAAAGCACTGGATATGATTAAGAAAGATTTACGTGAAAAAAATTTTTTACTGGAACAATAGAAAATATGCCCTACGAGTTTTCTATGACCATAAATAATACAAAACAAACCGCAGGAAACCCCTGCGGTTTAATTTATTCTGCTATAAACAAGATACCCAATGTACCCGGACCACAATGACTGGAAATAACGCCTCCGGCACGGGTCGTCAAAACTTCATCGAAATGGTTCAACCCCTTCAGATAATCCTGAACCTGGGTTACAATCTCCTCATCACATTCGGAGTGAGTAATAAATACTCTGTTTGTTCGAGCTTTCTTCAACGCTTCTTCTAAATCCTTGGAATAAGAACTAATGACCCGATTCAACGTACCACGATATTTCTTGGAACTGTGCATCTTGCCATTCTCTACCACAATCATAGGGTGAAGCTTCATAGCACCTCCAAGCATGGCTGCAAGGCCACTGCATCTTCCTCCGCGATGCAGATATACCAAGGTATCCACAACAAAACTTGCCCGAACCCTGGGCACATACTGTAAAATCTGCTCTTCTATCTCAACTGCAGACTTACCCTCCTGTGCCAAAATGGCTGCTTCTATTACCATAAGTCCGATACCCGTAGACAAACTTCGAGAATCAATGACACGAATGCGCTCCTCTGCTTCCAAATCCTGAGCAGCCAGCTTCATTACATTAACAGTAGTTGACATCTCAGATGATATTGCAAAACTGACAACCTCATCATATTCTTCCAAATATTTAGCAAAAACTTCTCTTGCCTTCTCCATGGAAGCAGCCGAAGTTTTGGGCGTAGCATTGTGCTCGTCGGACCACTTGAAAATATCGTCCGGCATGATAGAGCATCCGTCCTCATACTCTTTTTCACCCAAGACAATGTGTAAAGGAATAATAGAAACATTATATTTTTCCAATAAATCCGAAGACAAATCACATGTGCTGTCAGCTATGATTTTAACCATGATTCCATCCTCCGTCATCTAAAATCTACTAAAACTATAGAATATGGTATAACTTTCTAACACATATGTCAAATAAACTTTCATTATATTCTATAACATCTGACAGTCATGCTATGTTCCTCTGTACGAGCGGTAATATTCACCGGAAACCCTTTTAGAGATATATCCGGGAATATAAGCTCCCCTGTACCTTCACAGACACCAAACACTTTGTCATTGACCATAAGTGTCACTTTTTTGCAGCTGGTATAAACAGTCAATGCATATCTGCCATCTGCCTGTCTATGCAAACTCTTCGCACTGATATAAACAAAAGGCTCCTTACTCCACATAGACCGATAACGATAATAGACATCCGTAGGCAGTCCCGGACTTTCAAAGAGCAAAACTCCTGCGACACAATCATCGCTTTTACTATATCCTTCTCCTATACGCAAAAGCATACCAACTCTGTCACAATATTTCTGCAATGATATCCGCTCCTCCGCGGACATTCCCTCCCCGGAGCCCAAAATCAGGGTATTGGCCCCCATCTGAGCCAGTATCCTTAATTTCTGCATAATACCTTCCCAAAAAATCTGCTCTCCTCCGGAGGAAATATTACTGATTCGATCGTAATATATACATCTTGGAAGAAAAGAATGTCCATTCAAAAAATATCCTTTTCCCGGAATATAATTAACCGTACGGATTGCTATAAAACGGTCGCAGACAAGCTCTCTTGTAATTCTCTTATTTCCTGACTCTACAGACCCGGACGACGATACCCAATAAATCTCTAAATGATATAAATAAGGCTTATCGGTTCCCTCCCACAAATGAGGCTGAGCTATCTTTATGGCACAGTTATCATCTTCTCCGGCAGGATATATACTACAAAAAACCGGATGTAGGCTCACCATAGAATTACCGGAAAACTGCATTTGCGTCCCCTGCCTGACAGACAGAGCTCCTGCCTCCCATAAATACAGTTCAAAACTTCCCTTTTCCTTCGCTTCTAAGCATGCAGGCAGAGCCAGTTCCATCTCTGCTCTGCCATTTTCCACTTCCATCTTAACGATTTCCACATTTATCGGAAGCATCTCATCCTCCTCACTATGATTTAGCATCCTGTTTCTCTCTGAGTTCACGCAAAATTGCCGCATTTTGCTCTACCACCCGTTTCGTCAGAGGATAGAATTTTAACATAATAAAAAATACGATCAGATAGCAAATTGCCGGCACCAGTGTAGCCACCATATAAAGGCGGTCTGCCACAACCTCTGTCTGAGTGGGAGCATCTGATACATAACCAATAGCAGTCAATGCAAAACCTCCTACACCCCCTGCCAAAGCCTGACCCAATTTACGCGCAAAAGAGTAAATTGCATATACTGTTCCATCCTCTCGCTTGCCTGTCACAACCTCCTGATGGTCGATAACATCTGTGATAAATGCCCAAATAACCAGATTAAACAGGCCCACACCCAGATTAGCCAGAAAAAACAATATCATGAATACAACCAAGCTTCTGGTACGCACAAAAAACAGGATAAGGTAGACGATTCCGGCCAAAAACATAGCCGCCACTCCGGCTTCTCTCTTACCAAATTTGACTGCAATTTTGGATGCGAAAGGTGCCACCAACAGAATCCCCGCCACACCTACAAAATTCAATGCAGCAATCGCCTTACCGTTACGAAAATAATCCAAAAACAAATAATTGTTCAAGGACTGACCAATTAAGGTTGCCAACAACAGAACAAGAGCTGCCGCCACCAAAGAAAGTAACGGTCTGCTTTGAATCAGACTTTTTACAAGGGCAGTCGCAGAACCTTTTTCCTTTTTACGAGAAGGGAAGGATACTCGTTCCACACACAGTTTGTAACACAACAGATAACAAATGATGGCACATACACCAAATACTGCAGCCATGACAAACATTCTTACCGGATTCACAATCTGATTACCCGCCGTATCTTCCTCAAAAACAAGAAGTGGTCCCAAAGTGCCGATAATAAGGGTTGCAAGATTAGCACCTACTGCACGGTAAGTAGACAACGAAGCCCTGTCTCCTGCCTCCGCGCTGATAACCGAAGCCATGGACCCATAGGGAATATTAATCGCCGTATAGCAAAAGCTTCCCCACAAAAGATAGGTAATCACTACATAGGTTAACTTAGCCGCATAAGGCCAGTCCTTGACGAAATAAGCAAACATCAATGTACTTGCCACCGCCACAGGCACACACATTCGTCGAATCCACGGCCGAAATCTCCCGTCCTTTGCAGGCTCCAGATTGTCCACAATCCTCCCCATAGTCACATCCGTAAAGGCATCCACCACCCTTGCTGCCAGGAATAACGCGCCAACTACCGCACCACTGATTCCCAGTACTTTTGTGTAAAATACCATCAGATAACTACTTGCAAAAATAAAACTGAAATCATTGCCGAAATCACCAAACATATAACCTAATTTGTCTTTTATTCCAAAAGGTCTTTCTTCTCTCAACACGCTCACTTCCTTCTCGTTATTTATCCAATTGATGCAGTCAAATTGGCTTTAATTAGTAGTATAGTTTCTCACAAACAAAAAGAAATATACATGGTTGAAAAATGAAGTACCATTATGTACAATGAATTAAAAATTATTTTCATCAGGAGACTTTATGAATATTACACACCTTGGTCATAGTGGATTTTTAATTGAATTTGAAGATTGTTATTGCATTTTTGATTATTATATAGGACGACTTCCTGTTTTAACTCCCTCCAAACCGGTGGTTGTTTTAGCCAGCCATTTTCATGCAGACCACTATAATCCCAGAATTTTTGAATTACTGAAAGCTCAGGGAATGGAACAGATTTGTGCAGTGTTGTCCAAAGATATTGCCGAGAAACGTTGGCCGCAGGATATCCCTGTAACCAAAGTTACCTTTCATAAGACCTATAAATTGCCCCATGACATCGAAATACAGACCTTATTGTCCACTGACAGCGGCGTAGCCTATTTGTTAAAACATGACAATTTTGTTGTTTATCATGCAGGTGACTTAAATGACTGGAGTTTTGATGAAACCACTGAGTTTTATGATGAGAAAAAGAACCGCCAGATGACCGGTATGTACCGACACGAAATAGATTTATTACAAAAGCAGCTGGAAGGACAATCTATAGACGCAGCTTTTCTGCCATTGGACCCTCGACAGGGAGCTTTTGCAGATAAGGGTATGGCCTATTTTCTGGAAAAAATAAATGTAAAAAAAGCTTATCCCATGCACTACTGGAATAAGCCTGAAATCATTGATTGGTTTATGGAAAAATATCCTCTACTTCGCCACCTTATCTATCTTGGGGAACAGTCGACTCAACATCAAATAGAGTAACCCGCCCAGCACGCCACCGGCAAAATTAAGTATTACATCATCGATATCCACGGATCTGCCAATAAACAACTGACAAAATTCTATAAAAATGGGAAGCATCACTGATGCCAGCATGATTTTCCACGCAGAGCGACACTTGCGCCACAAAAGCGGCAATCCCAGTCCCCAAGGCACAAACATCAGCACATTTCCTGCAATGTTGACAAATGTGTTTTCCGAACCGGAAGAATATTTCAAGTAGCTTCGAATTGTTTTAAAAGGTACAAAGTTGACTCCCACACCTGTTTGAAGTCGTTCCCAGGCTTTGCCGGGTGTCTCCGACTTCATCCAACTGATACCATTATCTTCAAAGGTCAGAAAGAGCAGTCCAAACATAAACACAACGAACAAGCCCATCACCAGTTCTCTGGCGGGGCTTCTGTGTCCGCTTATTTTTGTAACCCATATAATTCTAGCAATAATATAGATTGGCAAAAATGCAGTCATTATGCAAATAAGACTTACAATATATCCTGACATAAGTGTTGCTAGTTTACTCCTTCATTCCAGTGCAATCTGTGAAGCTCTCCCTCACGCTGCATGCTCGCAAATCCATTCTGGCGCAATGCCTCATAAAGCACAATTGCCACAGAATTGGATAGATTCAGAGAACGAATCTCCGGAAGCATGGGAATTCGAATGCAATGCTCCTCATTCTCTACCAGAATCTCCTCCGGAATCCCCGCACTCTCCTTACCAAACATAATAAAATCATCCGGACCAAACTCCACATCCGAATAAGTATGCTTGGCTTTTGTGCTTGCCATCCACAGTTTTGCCCCGGGATGCTTTTTGTATTCCTCCAAAAAAGCTGCATAATTCATGTAACGGTTTACATCCAGCTTCTCCCAGTAATCCATTCCTGCACGCTTTATCTCTTTTTCATTTAAACGAAACCCCAAAGGCTCAATCAAATGCAGACTTGTGCCGGTTGCTACACAAGTCCGCCCGATATTTCCTGTATTTTGCGGTATCTCCGGTTGATATAAAACAATATGCATATTTACCCTTTCTATTAGCTTTATTTCAATTGTTCTATAAGCTTCTGAGAAAAAGGAGCGTCTACATCCTGAAAGTCCACAAATACCTGAACAATTTCCTTTTCATAAATATTCTCCCATGAATAAACTTCCACAAGAGACTCTTCTCCAACATAAAATGTACCATCGTCTCTTGCATAATTATCATAAGCATCCTCACTGCTGTCCCGGTACGTTTTGCGAAATCCTTTCCTTAATTCCTTAAGCCCCTTGGTGGAACACTTCGGTCCGTCTCCGCTGGTAGTTGGTCCGTTTAACTCATACCAACCTTCTATTAACTGATTATCATAAAATATGAGATTCATCTCCATATCCGCTCCGGCAATGCCCTGATAATCCTCAATGTCATAGACCATATACTGAGAACCTTCCGTCTCCTGCGGAAGAACGATAGGATACGTCTTGTGGTAATTAGATTTACTCGAAAGAACCTGTTGCGCTTCTTCCATACTCATTCCCCACTCCAAACCGCCTATCACAGCCTCTGCTTCCATAGGAATTGTGTTGGAATCCTCCACGCAGGAACTGATTCCGGCAATAACTCCCAACAGCAGAACAATTCCCAGCACGGGTATTCCAATCTTTAAAGCCTTTTCCAATATTAAATTTTTCATCCCCTCATAAACTCCCTCATTAGTTTTTATTTTGTATCGACCTTTTCCGCACGAAGTTTATTTACAAATCGTTCCAGTCTTCCGATGGCAATCTTCAGATTCTCCAGAGAATACGCATAGGAAATTCGCAGGAAACCTTCACCACTGTCACCAAATGCCGTTCCGGGTACTGCTGCTACCTTTTCCTCCTCTAAGAATCTGGTAGCAAACTCTTCACTGGTCATACCAAATTCCTTGATACAAGGGAAAACGTAAAACGCACCATAGGGCTCAAAACACTCCAAGCCCATTTGACGAAAAGCATTTATCAGATATCTTCTGCGCTGATTGTAGGAATCACGCATCATTTTCACATCTTCATCACCATTTTTCAAGGCATCTACCGCTGCATACTGACTGGTGGTAGGTGCACACATAATAGCAAACTGGTGAATCTTAGTCATCTGTTCCAAAATGACACGAGGACCACATGCATAACCCAGTCTCCATCCGGTCATGGCATACGCCTTGGAAAAACCATTGATTACAATGGTTCTCTCCTGCATGCCGGGCAAAGTTGCAATCGATACATGCTCATCCTTATATGTAAGCTCGGAATAAATCTCGTCAGACATCACAAAAATGTCATGTTTAATAATAACCTCTGCAATCGCTTCCAAATCCTTGCGCTCCATAATTGCACCGGTGGGATTGTTGGGGAAGGGCAGTATCAACACTTTGGTCTTCTCAGTAATTGCATCCTCAAGTTCCTTGGCAGTAAGACGAAACTCATTTTCAGCCTTCAAATCAATAATTACAGGAGTACCTCCCGCAAGCACAGTACAAGGCTCGTAGGATACATAGCTGGGCTGAGGAATCAGTACCTCATCCCCGGGATTTAGCATGGCACGCAGTCCGATGTCAATTGCCTCGGAACCGCCTACGGTAATCAACACTTCCTTTACAGGATCATAGGTAATGCCCTGTTTTCTCTTCATATAATTACAAATCTCCCGGCGAAGCTCCACCAGACCGGAGTTGGAGGTATAAAAGGTTTTACCCTTCTCCAGGGAATGAATACCCTCTGCACGAATATGCCAGGGAGTATCGAAATCGGGTTCGCCCACGCCCAAAGATATTGCATCCTTCATCTCGCTCACAATATCAAAGAATTTACGAATACCCGATGGTTTAATCTCTACAACTTTATCTGCTAAAGGGTTTCTCATGGAGTAATCATCTCTCTTTCGTCATCTGTTTTGGTCTTGAACACGGTACCGTGATCCTTATACTTCTTTAAAATAAAATGAGTCGCGGTACTGAGTACAGCATCCAGCCCGGACAGTTTCTCAGACACAAAACTGGAAACCTCACGAAGACTCTTACCCTCCAGAATTACCATCAAATCATACTTGCCGGAAATCAGGTAAACACTGCGAACCTCAGGATATTTATAAATTTTCTCAGCAATGGTATCAAATCCCTGACCGGTCTGAGGAGTTACACACACCTCAATCAAAGCTGTCACTTTATCGACTGTTGTATTATCCCAGTTAATCAATGTGTGGTAACCACAGATAATACCCTCTGCCTCCATGGCAGCCATCTCATTTACTACATCTACCTCGGAAACTCCCAATAAAACCGCCAGTTCCTTCACATCAATGCGGCTGTTTTTCTCAATAGCAGCTAACAATTCTTCTCTCATAATCAAATCTCCTTTACTTTTTCATAAAGACTATCTGCATGAGGACGGTCGAGATACCGTACCTCATCATCATTCAGAATCAACCGGTCATTACTGTCTGTAATCCGACCTACAATCACTGCAGGAACGCCTTCTTCCGCCAAAGCATTCACAAGGCCCTGTCCGTCTTCGGCTGTCATCAAAAGACACCCGTCCGACCATAATTCATAGGGATTGACATTTAAGTGATTACAGATTTCCACCGTCTCCTGCCGGATAGGCAACTTCTTCAAATCTATGGTCAGTCCGACACCTGCACCTTCTGCCAGTTCCCACAGGGCCGCCAAAATTCCGCCCTCGGAAACATTCAGCACAGTACACACGCCGGACTTAATCGCAACTGCAGCCTCTTTCATGGTGCCAAAATACTGCTCAAACCCAGCTGCCTCATCGCATATCCACTTAGGATATCGTTCCATAATGGTATCTCTGTACCTGCAAGCCAATATTGCGGAACCCTTTAAACCAATCCAACGGCTCACTACAATATCCTGTCCGGGCTTCGCAGCCTTTACTGTATGATAATCCGTACTGCTTTTTGCAGTTCCATATGACACAACTGTCACCAAAGGACAATTAACCACTCCCGACACTTTTCCGGAAGCCTGAGCAATCTGTATGCCCAACTGTTTGCAGACTTTATCGGCATCTGCAAAAGTCTTTTTCAACACCTGTTCTTCACTGTCAACAGGAAGCATTGCATGTAGCGTCACCGCCACCGGTTCTGCTCCCCTCGCCACCAGTCTGTTTACCCCATCTGTTATCAGATGTTCTACCGGCTGAACTCCTTCTACCACACAGGTTATGGTGGATAAGTTACTCATTTTCAGCTCGCAAGCGGCCTTTTCAAACGAAAAAATGGCGCAGTCTTCCCCCAGACCTGCGCCAACCACTACTTCTTCACGTTTTGTCTTCAATTGCTGTAATACGGAACGCTTGAATACATTTTCCGATACTTTGCCAATTTTCATGAAAAACTCCTGTTTCAGGGGATTATTTTTATTAATGAGACTTATTTAATCATCGTCATCATCCGCAGCCGGCGCCGGAGGCGCAGTAAGAATGCCAATTACGTTTCTTACATGATCGATATTATTCGTTCCAATAGCTGCCATAATTTCATTATAAGCATTTGGATCACCGGTTGCAGTACCTACGGTTGCACTTCTGGGTGATACCTTATAATTACTGCTGTTGACCTGCTCTTTACTTACTTCAACACCATTCTCAGTGACAATCTTCCACAAACGGGCTTTATAACCAATATGTGCACTCTCTGTCACAATATAGCCAATAGGCTGGCCGGGATCTGCATAAACAGCATCAGAGGTAGGTCGAATCACCTCTAAAACTTCACTCTTATACTCCACAAGACGGCCATCAGGTCTGGTTTCCTTACCATAAATATTAATGGTAAGCTTTTTATTCTCTGTCAAACCCTCGATATAAATAGGATAGTCCAGATTGTTGATAAACTTAAAGTCCTTGCCGGAGCTCTCTGCGATAGCCGCATCTGCTGAAGGATCCACATAGGTTACAATCATAGAATGATTGTGTCGCTCTGTCACCTCAAGTTCAGCCTCCAGCACCGCATTGTAAAGGGTGGTGGATACCTGACAGATTCCACCGCCAAGACTGTCTACAACTCTGCCACTCATATAAGAAGCAGCCATATAATAGCCATTTGCCTTAGTAAAGGGCGCTACTGCCTGATAAGTAGAGAATTCCTCTCCGGGATACAGCACAGTACCATTAATCAAAGCTGCACCGTTTTCCACATTGGCACTTCTGGAAGAACCGGAAGTGCGGTAAGAAGTAGTGAAACTTCCGATTAAATCTGTAATGGCTGCAAGCTCCTCAGCGCTACCTTTCGGTCCTGTAGTCTCAATTGCAAGCTCCACATCAGCGGGAATCTGTGACCACTCTTCTGTCAAAAAAGTATATACTTTATCAATGGAAGCCTCAACATCCACGGTCTGACCTGCCTTGCCATCCACAACCTGAAAAGTCCCATCTTCCAATTTCTTTAAAGACACGTTTTCCGGCTTATTGTCATGGGGTACACATCTTTCAACCAGAACCGTATTGATTGCATCCACATCAAAATCCAATTTAATAGGCAGAGACATACTCTCCTGCTCCAAATCTTTGAGCAACTTATAACGCTGAATAACATTACCGGTTCTGCCCACAGTAAAGGCTTCCTCTGCCAAATCTGTGTTGGCCCAGCTGATTCCCAACTCTCCGGCAGTAACCGATACCCCGTTACCATCTGCCGCCAACAATGTAAGTTCTACAGAATTCAATCCTGCAACATAATATTCAATGGCTGATTTTGCCTCTTCCACCGTTTTTCCAGATAAATCGATATCTCCGGCATAAACACCTGTCTTAATGGTCTCCTCCGCTGCCTGCGCAGAGATACCACAACTGAACGCAAGCAACATGGCACATAGCATCAGTCGACCCATTTTCCATAATTTTTCCATAATTCGCTCCAATTGACTCCTCAATCACACCACCAAATCAATACTGTTTGAATTAGATAAAAAAGTATGATAAAGTGGGTATTACCATAGCAAGAACAAGTATTGCCACAAGAACACCTGCCATTCTCTGTTTGGTTTTCTTACTGTGCATATTAAACATATTCATTCCTCTTTTCTATAATTAACAAGAATACATACCTACAATGAATCTGAAAGGATATTATATATGAAATTCTATGTTTTGGCAAGTTTAATCGTATTTGTGCTGGTGATTTTCCATAATGTACGCAAATCCGGCAATCAAAGAGCTCTGGAAGAAAGAAGCTTTTGGGAGAAAGAACGCATGGCCAATGAGGTTCGCCGCAAATCATTAGACGGTCTGGACTATATTCAAATTCCTCTGGATACATTGCCCATGCACCTGATGGAAGAAGACCCTAAGGTAGCAGAATATTTAAGGATAATTAATGAACTTTCCCTACAGCCAATTGTAAATCTTACCGGATTCTCCAACACGGATTTAAAGCTCGAATACGGCACCGCCAACATTACCGTACTATCTGAGTACGACCAAAACTACACTCTGCTTGCCGGCACACTGCAACAGTGGGCAGATTTATTATACAATAAAGGATATGCAGCAGAGACACGCCAAATTCTGGAATTTGCAGTAAGTACACGCACGGATGTAAGCCGCACATATGATATACTTTCTGACATCTATGTCACAAGCGGAGAATCATACAAAATAGATGACTTAATAAAAGTTGCCGAAACACTAAACTCCCTCAACAAAAAAGTTATTCTGCGTCATTTACACCAGATATCTGACCGCTCTTAATCTTGTCTACATAACGGCTTGCCTCACTTCTGGTAAGCCGTTCAATATCCACCGGCAAACATATATTTTTCTGTTCCAAAAGCCTTAAAAGCTGCTCTTTTTGTGCCTTGGTAGCCGGTGTGTCGCGTTTGACCTGATAACTTAACGGCAAGGGATTGAATAAACCGCCTTGCTCCTTATCATAAAATTCCTCCACAAGTTTGCCATACAAAAAATGTGTCGCTTTTGCATCCTCCAACGCTCGATGTGCCTGATGCGGAATCTGGTAATGATTGCAAAGATAATCCAGACTCCGACTCTCCAGTTCCGCGAGATATTTTCGCGCAATCTTCAATGTATCAATGGCATTTTTCTCAAAAATCAGCCTCTCGTTCACAGCTGCCTTTTTTAAAAAAGAAAAATCAAATAAAATACTGTGTCCAAGAATCGGTAAATCTCCCATAAACTCAATCAATTTCGGCAAGACTGTCTGAATATAAGGGGCCTGTGCAAGCTCCTCATCCCGAATACCGGTAAGCTCTGTGATACGCTCATCCAACTTGCGCCCGGGATTCACAAAAGTAGAAAAACTGCCTGTAATCTGACCTTTCTCCACCCGCAGGGCACCAATTTCTATAATTTTATCATGCTTGGGCTCCAGTCCTGTAGTCTCTAAATCAATACTGATATAAGTGTCTGTCATTCATTCCCCTCCGGTAAAATCAATGTCCGCGCCTCTTTTGTCAGGGGACTGCGCTCTTTATAGTCAAACAAGACATAATACAATCCCTCCGTAAAATCACCACTCATATCCCATACAGGGTAACGAAAAGGCTCTAAATGTGTCATTTTGCTTAACTGTCTACTGTCATATGCATGGTAAGCAGGCAAATATACCCGCTCCTGCTCCTCTTTTTTGTAAAAGTCTCTGGAAAAAGCCTTACACTCTTCCATTTCCCACAAATCCGTCGCAAACTCCGGTCTGCTCTTAAGGTTCTCCCGCAAATACATATCATACAGCAAAAGCTCCCTATATAGCTCCGTATGCTCTCCATCATATTTCACCGCAAAATTCAAAAGCACCTGATAGCGATATGCACGGGAAGGGCTCTCCAGGAAAAATCCTTCCTCTTCAAAATAATCTGCCAACGCCTCATACATGGCAAAGGGACCATCAAAAGCCTGCTCCAAAACAGGCATGGTATGAACAAACTGATTGCTGTTGTAATACATCTCCACCATCTCTTCTATCCGTTTGAGACGTACTACCTCCTCATAGGAAAGCCAGTTGGTATAAAGCACCTCATACGGCGGCTTGTTCAAATATACAATTCCATACTCCGCAGCTTTTTCCGCCATGGGAGAACCCTTTAGTACCTTCAAAAATCCCAGCTGCAACTGCTCCGGTTTCATTTTATAAACTCTGTTAAACGATATGACAAAGCTGTCATAATCCTCATAAGGCAAGCCGGCAATCAAATCCAGATGCAGATGTATATTATCCGTTCTTCGGAGCTTTGCGACAATTTCTTCTAAACGCTCTACATCCATCCTGCGGTTTATTGCACACAGAGTATCTGTATTTACAGACTGTACGCCGATTTCCAGCTGGGCCAGCCCGGGACGCAATGAATTTAAAAGCTCTATTTCATCCTCCCTTAATATATCCGCAGAAACTTCAAAATGAAAGTTCGTGACACCATTGTCATGTTCCTGTATGTATCGCCAGATTGCCATGGCGTGATTGTGATCACAATTAAATGTACGGTCTACAAACTTAACCTGTTTCACCTGATGATCCAGGAAAAACTGCAGTTCCTCTTTTACAATCCCGATGTCTCGAAGACGTACCTTTTTATCAATAGAGGACAGACAATAACTGCACCTATACGGGCATCCTCTGCTACTCTCATAATAAATAACCCGGTTGGCAAAGGTCTCCAATTCACTGTACAAAAAGGGCAACTCACTTAAATCAAGGGCTTCTCTGTCCTTACTGTATCCACCGAGCAGATAAAGTCCGGCAATGTTATCCACAGCAATGTTTTGTCCCTCCACATACCATTGGACAAGTTCCCGAAAAGTCTCCTCGCCCTCTCCTACCATAATTCCGCGAACATGAGGGAATTCACGCAAAACGGCTTCTCCATCATAAGAAACCTCCGGTCCACCCAACCAAATATCCGTATTCGGCAAAAGCTTGGGAATTTCACAAAGCAACTCGCGGATTATGCACCAGTTCCAAATGTAACAGGAAAAGCCTATCACATCCGGTTTCCTACGATAAATATCCGCAAGAATCTCCTGCATATGCTGATTAATCGTATACTCTGCAAGCTCTATATTTTCTTGTAATTCCTCACCTGCATAAGTCCTCAGACTATAAACAGCCGGATTGGAATGAATATATTTGGCATTCACCGCAACAAGTAAAAATTTAATTTTCACATTACCTCCCAAAAAGAAAAACTTTCCAAATAGTATGATCTATGGTATTCTATTTTATAGTTAATGTTTTATCAATTTCCATGCAAAAGAGGATTCTCATGGCAAGATATATTGAACACATCCAATTGGATAAACCGGACGATTTTGTCCTCACTGTCATGAATAACTATTTACAGAAGAACGGTTTTATGGTATCTGAATTAAAAAACGAAACGGTCTATCGTACAGGCAATCGCCTTTCCGACGGTTACAGATACTTAAAATGGTCCTATGTTAATGGTGTGCTCAATTTGGAAGCATGGCTGGCCGGCCCCTTTGGTCTGGAATACAATCTCAAGGGAGTACTGCTCTATGACCGCAAGACTCTGTACCATCAAAGTCTCGAAGATTTAAAGGCCTCCCTACAACAAATTGCCCCTGTCCATAGCGTGGACAACGAAAGAATGGCTGTCATATCCCTGCTACTGGGCATTTTGGCACTTATCATTTTGAACCCCATATTTTGCCTTATATTTGCAATATTATCAGCAACTCTGGCTGAAGTTGGGCTTAAGTCCAACAAATCAGGGCTCGCCAGAGCCGGCAGAATCTGTGCCACTGTCAGCCTGCTAACCACCAGCGTCATCAGCCTGATAAACTTCTACATACAATTTATTTAATCACATAGCCGTTTTCAGCAAACTCAACACCAAAACCTCTGCTGTATTCATTGACGCGCCCTATAATGCGCAATGCTTCATCGCCTACAGCGGGAGTCGGCTTGTAATCATTTCGGGAGGAAATTGAGGATATGGAGCATGGAATCATGCGAAACTCTGTTTCCTCCTGTTTCTGTCCTTCTTCAAAATAAAAGGTCTGCTGCACAATCATCGTATCCTTGTCTACGGGATTACGATTACCACCAAAGCAGAAATTTCCCAAACTATAAATAATATATTTACCCTGGTATTCTTCTACACCTTGCAATACATGAGGATGATGCCCTATCACGAGGTCCGCGCCCCAATCAATACACATTCTTCCAAACTTCTGCTGATAAGCAGTAGGATAAAACTCTCGCTCAATTCCCCAATGACAGCAAGCCAGAATCAAATCGACTCCTTCCTCCTGCAATTTGGCAATTCCATCCTGCATCAACTGTTCTACACCCTGTCCCCAACTGACTTCATTCACAGAGACAAAGCCAATTTGAATTCCTTCAACCTCATAAATTCCGACATTATTGTCATATGCATACACTATTCCGGTTGGCTCCAAAGCATTCAAAGTATCCCTGATTCCACCTTCTCCAAAATCATTTTTGTGATTATTGGCCATGCTGACAGCCTCTACACTCCCCAGTGTCAGAATATCCGCATATTCCGGATCACCCTTGATATTATAAGTTCTTCCGGGATTTAGATTATCCGAGTAAGTGAGCACACCTTCCAGATTCACAATGGTCATGTCATCTTCAGCAAAAATATCATACACATTCTCAAAAAAGTAGGTCTTATCCTCTGTAGTATCATAGGTTTCCCGGAAAGACCATGCGTAATCCTGCCCAACATAATTACCAAGAGTAACATCTCCCACAGCCGAAATAGTAATACCGATTCTTCCCGGCTCCTCATTGACAGCAGTGTCACTTATTACACTTTCTTCCACCACATTTTCCACCAAAACCTCTGTATCCTCCGGTACAATCGGTTGTATGGTCTGGATGACAGGCTCCTCTCCGGGCGCATAGCCACAGCCTGCCATTCCCAATAATGCCAGACTCAGACAACTCACATAAATCAGCCATCTTAAGTATTGAAACTTCTTTTTAAAACTACTGTTGATTTTCATTTTCTTCTCCCAGAGCCTCAAATAGCATTCGGTGCAAATGTTCCCTGTTTGCTTCCCAATCTACCTCTAAAACTGCCATTCCCCGTATATTCGCATCCCTGTATGTTCCCTCCATGGGGATACTTCCCTGCTCCATATCATAAGATAAAATCATCGGTGCCACAAGACTTAAAACATAACATTCTCCCTGTGTCAGATTGGTTGTCAAATTAGGCATCAACCCATCAAACAACTCTGTCGGGTTGGTGACAAGGGCTTTAGGCAAACCTTCGAACACCCCTGTCAATACTTTTCTCTGACGCTCTGTTCTGCCAAAATCCGTACCAATATACCGATTACGAGTATAAGCCAAAGCCTGCGGACCATTTAAATGCACCATTCCCTCTTTGGAGGTATCCATATAATTAGTGCCGAATTCCTGTCCTGTCAGTTCATTATATTCATTCAAATATCCGTTTACAAGCTCAATCTCCTCACTGGTGAGCTCCAAATCCACGCCTCCCACAGCATCTACCAGATTGGCAAATGCCTCAAAATTGACCACCATATACCGATTTACGGTGATATCCAGATTCTGTTCCACTGTCTCCATAAGGAGCTCTGCCCCACCGAAGGAATATGCCGCATTCAAACGATTGCCATCATGTCCCGGAATATCTACATACATATCACGTAGCAGAGATGTCATGTAAATCCGCTTGGTCTTACTACTGACTGACAAAAGAATCATGGCATCAGACCTGCCGTCCGCACTTCCATCACGGGAGTCACTGCCAATCAGCAATATATTAATAACCCCTTCCTCATGCAGAGGCTCTGAAGTCAGGCTCTCAATCTCATTATAATTTAATTTACTATAAACACTGCCCACAAGAAAATACAAGCCTGCTGCCAACACTGCCACAAACAACACCAATTTTACAAGAAAACCCTTTAAGCGGGATTTACGTCGTGGTTTTTCCTTCACCGATTTTTTCTTCGTGCGAATTTCCTTCACAGGCATTTTCTTGGAATCTTCCGCCTCCTTCCTGTTTGTCCCACGCTTCTTCCTCCGAGGTCCGGGAGCATCCCAGTCCTCCCGATAATCATCATTTATATCGATATCCGATTTTCGGTTCCTAATAACAAATCGCCCCTTTCACTACTCCAGCACGTCTACGGCCTGTCCTTTTGCCCAAGGGCTGCCTACATCACATCTGCCGTGGTGATATTCCTTAGAGATAACCTCTCCCTCACCTTCCACCACATTTAATTTCAGCCGGCTGACACCGGACTGGGTATAACTATCCAAAAGCCGCACAATATCATCCACTGAAGAAGCTGATTCTGTGGATTGCACCTTCTTAGATTCCTCTATAATGTTCATAAACTGCCTCCTGTGTACTTTATTATAATTCTAATTGTGAAAAATAATCCCCTTCGTCATCCTGTAGCAATTCCATCAGATATACCCTGATTTCCGGTTCCTCCCAAGGAAGCTTCGCCAGAAACTCTTCTATCTTTGAACGGTCCGGATTGCAGGCCTGCTGCCAGATTTTATAATAACAGATTTCCCTGCCGTATTCCGGATTTTGTAGAAAAAGCTCCTCCACATGGGCCGAATATTTTGAAATTATGCTGTAGAAATACTCTTCTAACGACCTTTCAGGCATCTTACCGCAAGTCAACCGCTGAAATACCAGCTTTACCTTATCCCTTTGACAATTTAAAATATATCCCTGTCTCTGGTCATCCACATCCTCTACATCAAACCAACCGATAAAGGCCGGCACAAATCCGGTATCATCGGGCTTGCGAAGATAACTTGCAAGGGCCTCATCATATCGGTTCAGCCAGCTTCTCTGTCCCTGCCTCTCAACCATTTCCTCCGGTTTGTGTAAGGATTCCTGTGGGAAAAAACGAAACATAGAAGCCCAAAGCCTATCCAGCCCCGGCAAGTCTTCTGACATCTGTATCTCATCATTTTCCCCCACATTCTTCACAGAATACAATATTACCCTTTTTAAACTATCGCATCCCAGAAACACCTGCTTGCCAAATCGAATCTCCCGAGCCGGCATGACAATCTCTGTGAGGTTTTTCATATGGGCAAAGGCCCAGTCCTCCACCATCTCCACAGTGGCCGGCAACACCAGTCTTTCCACTGTCTTACAGCTCAAAAAAGCCTTACACCCTATAACCGCAAGAGGTTTACCTTCCATGTGAAGAGGAATTTTTACCTCTGTTTCCTGCCCTGTATATTTATCATAGCGACCCATTTGTTCTCTCATCACCTATCCCTTAAAACATACTAAGGGAGCCCTGTTCCCTATATTACAAAAGTGGTGCAAACAGACGTAGAAATGCCTGCCCCAACATCATAAAGGCTTTTCTTCCGGCACGGTACTCTTCCGTCACTTCATGACTGACCTCCATAGTTGCTGCAAAATCATTGTATATATCTTTGATACAATCATATCCATAAATCAACACACCATTTTCAAAATGATGGTACAAACTGCGAAAATCAAAATTAATGGTTCCCACAGTAGCCAACTCTCCGTCACAGATTACCTGCTTAGCATGCAGAAATCCGGGAGTATATTCATAAATGCGCACCCCATTACGGGCAAGACCATTATAGTAAGAACGCGTCACGCGATAAATGGGTTTCTTATCCGGAATACCCGGCGTAATAATACGCACATCTACGCCTCTTTTCGCCGCCAGACTCAATTCTCTGCGCATCTCATCGCTAATGATTAGATACGGAGTATCTATGTATACATAATGCTGTGCATGTTTAATCAGATTCAAATATACGTTTTCACCCACATACTCTGAATCCAACGGACTATCTGCATAAGGATGTACAACCCCTGTTTCCTTTGCCTGATAGTTCGGAACCGCCAGATATTTTTCATAATCGGTATCTGTATGCCTCATGGCGTTCCACATTTCCAGAAACATTGCTGTCAGACTTTCCACAGCCTCACCCATAAGTTTCACTCCGGTGTCCTTCCAATATCCATAGGGATGCACCAGATTAAAATATTCATCAGCAAGATTATAACCACCGGTAAAACCAATTTTATTGTCAATAACCGTAATTTTACGATGGTCTCTGTTATTCATAAATATATTGAAGACCGGAGTGACCGGATTAAACATTCTACACTGAACCCCCACTGCCTCCATACGTTTCACAAACGCCGCGTCAATAAAACCGATACTTCCCACATCATCATACAACAAACGCACTTCCACGCCATTTTGTACCCGCTCTGCAAGAACTTCTTTAAGCCTTGAAAAGGCCTGAGCCTCCTCAATTGCATGATATTCCATAAAGATAAATTTTTCCGCTTTCTTAAGCTCCTCCAGTTGAGCATCGAAAGCATCTGACGCCTCACTGTAAAATACCACATCTGTATTATGATACGCAGGGTATTTCCCGTAATTGTAAAGATAGCGACACTGGTTTGCCACGCGGAAATCACGCACTTCCAGCTCTTTAATAACCTCCGGCTCCTGTCTTAAAGCCTTGATAATCTGGGGACTGATGCGCTCAAATCTCTTACGCATGCCACGGGTGGCTTCCTTGTGTCCAAATAACGTGTACAGACATATACCCAAAACCGGAAAAGCAAGTATCATGATAATCCATGGAAGCTTAAATGCAGCATTGGCCTGACTGCAATATAATCTCATCACCACTATAACAGCCACAAAGGTGAATGCCAAACTAATAGCAGTGGAATAATTACTAAGCCATATACCCAGTGTTACCGACCATACAATCTGTAATACAAAAGATAAAAATGCAAAAAACAAACGTCCTATACTATTTTTGGTCTTGGCCTCTGTACGCATACAATCTTCCTTTCTGCTACTTTATCGTGGTTCGCGTTCATTATATCACATATTTTCAGACTGCCTACGGAAACCAAAGAAATTTTTTTGATTTTTAATAATTAGAGTGCTATAATTGCTTGTATAATATTTATAAATAAAACTCAATATAATATTGTATATTATTCTAAACGGAGAACAATTATGAACATTATTATTATCGGCTGCGGAAAAGTGGGACGTGTTCTTGCCAAACAGCTGAACGAAGAGAACCATGATTTAGTAATCATTGACAATCAGGAAGATAAACTTCAGGAATTCAGCGAAGAAATAGATGCTCTCTGCATCACCGGAAACGGCACTAGTGTCAGCACCCTGAATGAAGCCGGCATTGCCACTGCAGATGCTCTGATTGCTGTTACCGGCTCTGATGAATTAAATCTTCTGTGCTGTGTTGTAGCCAAAAAAGTCAGCGAATGTCAAACCATTGCCCGAGTACGCAACCCCGTTTACAGTGAAGAGATTGATTTTATTCAGGAACGTCTGGGCATTTCCATGATTGTAAATCCCGAATACCTGACGGCCCGAGAAATTACAAGACTGTTACAATTCCCTTCAGCGCTTCAAATTGATGCGTTCTCCAAGGGAAGAGCTGAACTGGTTAAATTCAGACTACTACCGGAATTTAACCTTGATGGAGTGAAGATTTCTGAATTATCTTCCCGCTATACACAATCAGTTCTTATTTGTGCTGTAGAGAGAGATAATGGAGTGATTATCCCCAACGGTAACTTTGTATTAAAAAATGATGATTTAATTTCCATTGCGGCGGCACCAGTTGCTGCCAGAAAGTTCTTTCATCAATTAGGACTTTCCACCAGACCTGTCAAAAATGCATTACTTATTGGCGGTGGTAAAATCAGCTACTATCTGGCACAAGAACTCTTAAAAAATAAAATTGACGTACGCATCTTAGAAAAAGATAAGGCTCGCTGTGAAGAACTTGCAGAACTTCTTCCTGATGCCTCCATCGTAAATGGCGACAGCTCTGACCAAAAACTTTTATTTCAGTGTGGTTTTCAAACTGCTGAAGCCATTGTTGCACTTACTAATATTGACGAGGAGAATGTATTCTTGGGCCTTTCTGCCAAAGAACACAGCCACTCCAAGCAAATTGTCAAAATTAATCTTTTGGCATTTGACCGAATTATCAGCAAATTAGATGTAGGAAGCGTTGTATATCCTAAATTCATTACTGCTGACTACATTATGCAACATATCCGCGCCTCACAGAACATTGCAGGCAATCAGGTAAAAACCTTTGTACACATTCTGGAAAACCGCGCAGAAGCTTTAGAATTCTCTATTAAAGAAGACAGTAAAGTAGCAGGCATTTCCTTAAAAGACTTAAAAATTAAAAAGGATTTACTTATCTGCTGTATTAACCGCAAGGGCAATATCATCATCCCCAAAGGACAGGACACCATCGAAGCCGGAGATACGGTTGTTGTTGTCTCCACTCACAAGGGTTTGCAAGATATTGAAGACATTTTGGAAAGGCAGGTGTAACGTATGAATTATTCCATTATTCGATACGTAACCGGCCATACCATGTTGTTAGAAGGAGTATTAATGCTCCCTTCATGCCTTGTCTCTATTCTTTATGGGGAAAGTTCAGCCGCCATCGCCCTGGCATTATCAGCAACTTTATGTGCTGTACTTGGTGTGCTGCTAAAGCCCCGCAAACTGAAAAACTCAACTTTTTTTGCCAAAGAAGGTTATGTAACCGTTGCGCTTTGTTGGATGGTCATCAGTATTATGGGAAGCTTACCCTTTCTTTTTAGTGGTGCAATCACCAACCCCATTGACGCTGTTTTTGAGGCCGTATCCGGCTTTACCACCACCGGCGCCAGTATTTTAAATGATGTGGAAGCACTTCCTAAGGGAATTTTATTTTGGCGAAGCTTCACTCACTGGATTGGCGGTATGGGTGTGTTAGTATTTTTATTAACACTGTTACCCATGACAGGCGGCTCTCATATGAATTTGATGAAAGCAGAAAGCCCGGGCCCCTCTGTAAGCCGTCTGGCTCCCAAAGTACAAACAACTGCCAAAATTCTCTACAAAATATATATTTGGATGACAGTTGTACAAATTATTTTATTACTGCTTGGAAAAATGCCCTTGTTTGATGCCATGACTCTTTCCTTCGGAACAGCAGGCACAGGCGGTTTCGGCATTTTAAATGACAGCATCGGAAGCTATTCCACTTATCATCAGGTCGTCATTACAATATTTATGATTCTGTTTGGAATCAACTTTAATGCATTTTATTTTATCCTGTTAAAACAAATAAAAGAGGCTCTGGCAATGGAGGAAGTAAAAGCTTATCTGATGGTGATTGCAGCAGCTGTATTGGCAATTACAGTTAATATTGCGCATCTCTATGACAATGTACTTGTGGCTCTCCAGCAATCCGCCTTTCAGGTTGCCTCTATCATCACTACAACCGGATATTCCACCACCGATTTCAATACCTGGCCGGAAATATCCCGCACTATTTTAGTGATGCTAATGTTCATCGGTGCCTGCGCAGGCAGTACCGGCGGCGGAATGAAGGTATCCAGATTTCTTATATGGTTTAAAACCGTGACCAAGGAAATCCGCCTTTATCTTCATCCCAAAACAGTTAAGCAAATTAAAATGGACGGAAAAACCATCGCCCCTGAGGTCATTCGCTCCACCAATGTCTATTTGGTTGTTTATGTCATTATTTTTGCTGCATCTGTATTGTTAATTGCAGTGGATAATTTCGACTCAACCACCAACTTTACAGCCGTGGCTGCGACATTAAACAATATTGGACCGGGACTGAATCAGGTTGGACCCATGTCCAATTTTTCCTGCTTTAGCAATTTCTCTACCGTGATTCTCACCATTGATATGCTGGCAGGACGACTGGAACTGTTCCCGCTACTTTTATTGTTCTCTAAGGACACTTGGAAAAAATTCTAAATTAAACTGATTAGGAACTAAACTATGATATATGAAGTTCAAAAAATGGATAAAATCATTCCCTTATTTGAAGGAATGACAGATACCACCATCACCTCCTGCCTGCAGGGCATCATGGGAAAGGTCTATGCCGACTCCCTTGAAAACTCATGCTCTGCCATGGCAATTTTGGGCGATTTCTGCTTTTTAGCCGGAGAACCCAATGAGGAGCTGGCATTGTACAAACCGCCCCATCTGACTCAGGACTTTATGATTATGATGCCTCAAAATGAAGCGTGGTGTCGTCTTGTGGAAAAATGCTATGCCGAAAAAGCCAAAAAGGTATCCAGATATGCCCTGAAAAAGGACGGCGCTGTATTTGACAGAACTGCATTACAGGCCATTGTAGACAAGCTTTCCCCCGAGTATTCACTGCAACTGATAGAGGAAGAATTATTCCAAAAATGCAAGGAAACTCCCTGGTGCAAGGACTGGGTGGCGAATTTCCCTGACTATGAACTGTATAGCAAATACGGCCTTGGTGTAACCATCTTAAAGGATGGTGAACCCATTGCCGGAGCATCTTCTTATTCAGGCTATATCGGCGGAATCGAAATTGAAATTATAACAAAAGAAGAATACCGCAGACAAGGACTTGCCTCCGTCTGCGGTGCCAAATTAATCTTAGAATGTCTGGAAAGAGGGCTATATCCCAGCTGGGATGCCCAAAATAAATGGTCTGCGGCACTGGCTCAGAAACTGGGCTATCACTACGATGGTGAATATACCGCTTATGAAATTTGGGGCTATTAGATTTCAAATCCAATCATCAAGCCACCTTTTTCAGCATAGAATGTACATAGGCCTCGGGTTCCATCCAAAATCACATCCGCTCCGGGGAATTCCGCAAGAAGCGCACTTTTCAGCTTCCCGGCAGAACCCTCGTTAAAGCAGTGGTCAATGAGGACTCTGCCACCTTTATAACCAATTCGTTTCATATTGTTGACAATTTCAACTAGGGCCTTCTTCTCGCCACGACATTTGTTGGTGGGATGGAGGCCTTCTTCATTTACATCGCCAACCACGCGAATACCCAAAATAGTAGCAAGCTTAGCCACTGCCGGTTTGACGCGGCCATTATTGGCAAGATTATTCATAGATTCCAGGCAAAATATCAATGCCGTGTGATTGTCCTTATGCGCCTGAAGTTCCTTGCTGATCGTATCGAAATCCTTGCCTTCCAGCACCAAATCTCTGCACTTTTCCAATAAAAGCTTCATCTCCGGACCTGCAGAAAAAGAATCCAACACAAATACCTTCTTGCCGGGATTCTCCTCCTCGTACTGCTGCTTGGCAGTCATTGCCGCATTATAGCTTCCGGACAAAACACTAATGATAGTCACGCAGAAAATCACATCATACCCTTCAAAGGCTCCAAGCCAGTCACCAACATTGGGGCAAGCCGTACCGGATTTTCCTTTATATTTACTCAAATAATCTGCCATGGATTCCACATCCAAAGCAGCCGTATCCACAAACTCTTTCTCGTCGGTGGAAATAGTCAAAGGCACAGACTGGAAATCTACTCCGTCCAAAGCCAACATATTGGATGCAGAATCTGTAACAATTTTAATCTTCATCGTTTATCCCCTTAAATTCATTTATGTGATAGATCTATACAATTCAAATGTATATATCTTAGGCAGTCTCGTTTACTCATACAAGTCTGCGATATTTCCTTACGTAGTTTTAAAAACTATGTGGTATGTCTCAATATATCATTACTATGCCCAAAAGTCAAGGAAATACATGCGTTTTCGTATATAATATCTACTTTGGAAAAAACATTTCTCAAGAAAATTAGTCCATTCTCTAAATAAGAAAATTGGGCGTATACAGAAAAAACGAACTCCAACGCCCAACTCATAAGAAAATTTGGGGTTTTACAAGTCACTTTTTTCTGCATACGCCCAACCTATTATTGAAAGATGTCTTATTGAATATAATACACTCTGATTCTAATATCACTCAGCCATGCAATCCGATTGAACCCCACCCACGCTGAGAGAATACATCTCTCCCTTCACAAGCTCAGGGCTACTGAAAATCATCACAGAACAATCAAGTTCCGGTGTATAGTTAATCAATACTTTCCCATTCTTATCCGCAAGCGTAACCTCCGTTCCTGCAGCCACACTTCCCACATGAGCTGTCACAACACCCTGTGTGGAATCACTAAAAGTCTGTGCCATACCTCTGGCACCACTACCTACAAAAGTTCCCCCGGTAATAACACCTGTAGTATCGTAGTCCAAAGTAGCAGTATCGCCATGATTAGGTCCACAAACCGTTATATTGCCGCCGGATATAGTCAGGGAACCGTTGGCATCGATACCGTCACCTGACGCCTTGACATAAATCTCTCCGCCTGTGATAGAAATGCTACCGGAGCCGCTGCTGCCGGGCATTCCACCCTTCATATCTTGGGGCATGTTCCCAGGCATCTCGGGCATATTTTCCGGCATCCCTTCCGGCATTTCAGGTGCTACGCCTTGCATATTCTCGGGCATTCCTTCCGGAAGCTGGGGCTTCTCGCCAAACATCTCTCCGGAAGCCTCACCCATCTCGCCCCTCTGCTTGCCACCACGTCCGCCCCTGCCGCCGAACCAATCGCCTGCTCCTTTGCCGCCAAACATATCGTTACCACCCTTGCCGCCAAATCCGCTGGAATCGTTACCTCCGGCTGCATTGATTCCGTCATCCTCTGCAACCAATGCAATGGTTCCGCCGTTTATCTCCACATAAAGACCTTCCAGCCCCTCATAACTCTCGCTAATATTGAGGGTACCGGCATTGACAGCCAAAGTATCATCCGCATGAAACGCATCATCTACAGAGGCAATATTAATCGTGCCTCCGTCCACCTGCAATCGGGACACCGCACTGATTCCATCATCCTCAGACTTAATATTTATTACGCCATCCTTAAGATAGACATAGCCTAAAGCGCTGTCTTCATCATTTTCACCGTGAATACCATCCTTACCGGAAGTAATATGATAGGTTCCGCCGGCAATTCCCACGCCATCCTTGCCTGACAAGCCATGGGAACCACAGGTAATATCATAGCTTCCGCCCGTCAACGCAAGTTCATCTTTGGACACAATACCATGTCCGGCAGGAGAGCTGATTTTAAGAGAACCCTCACCGTTTAAAGTCAAATCCTCTTTCGAAAAAATAACTGCATCAATATTGTTGTCATCAATGGCAGTAAAAACACCTCCATTGGAAAGACTATTCTCTGTCCCCTCCGCCAAAGTAACAAACACCTTGTCTGACTGCAAAATATAAATGGGAGCACTGGTCTTACTATGAATATTCACACCCTTCAACACCAGCTGTGTCTTATCTTCCTTATCCGAATCCACAATAATCATACCATCATCCAGATTACCGGACAAAATATAAGTTCCCTCGTCCTTGATGGTAACCGTACTTCCGTTTATTTCCACCGCATCCAAGCTACACTCTGCACTGCTGCCGTTAAGAGTAATCACCGCACTTTCACTCTCGTCATAATCGGTCTCAAAATCCCTGTCGGAAAAAATATCATCTGCAGTTAAAGGAATCGAACTACTGCCTTCGATGTTGTTATTTCCCATGCTAATTTCATTTCCTGCCGAAGCGCCCTGACCGGCTTCGTTTTTATCTGCCTGCCCAAGCTCCTGCCCCGCACCCTCTTTATTATCCACAGATGCACTACCTCTGCTAGCTGCCCCGTCTCCGCAACCACTCAGTATCAATGCAACAGCCAAAGACATCGCCAATATATTTTTACGCTTCATATTAATCTCCATTCTTACTATAACTTCCTACAACTCTGCTACAGTCGTCTCCTGTCTGGATATTGCAATCTCCAGATTTCCATTACGACAACGCAACTTATCAATAAATTCCTTCTCATTTGCTTCACTCTTCAATACCATATCATAAGTCAGACGGAAAAGGCTACCCATATTTGTGGTACGCACCTGCGCCAACTCATAGCTTGTGGTATACTCCTCAAAAATCTCATCAAACACACCTGTGTAATCCAAATCCTCGGGAATGGTAATACGCAAGGTTTTGTATCGCGCTGCATTTTTACGCGCACCAAAATCTACAAAACTAAGCAGTACAGTAATCACCGCCAGAATCACTGCAAACACTACTGCAAAGCCCAGATAACCCATACCGGTAATCAGGCCTGCTCCCATAGCCATGAACAGAGCCCCAATTTCCTTGGCGGTACCGGGCACAGAACGAAAGCGGACCAGACTGAAAGCACCTGCCACTGCAACACCGGTTCCCACATTGCCGTTTACCATCATAATCACTACACAGACAATAGCCGGCAACATGGCCAATGTCACCACAAAACTCTTGGTGTAGCGGGTGCGGAACATATAAGCCCCCGCCAGAATGAGACCAATAACAAAAGACACACCAATACAAATCAAAAAATCCGACAGTGCAATCACGTTGGACATATCCGTATCAAAAATTCCTCTAAACAAATCAGCTTGCATATTTTTCTTCTCCTTTTGTGTCTATAACCGTTTCTTTTTGCATCATATCCGTATAAGCCGCCCCGTATTTGGAAAAAGAAGTCTTATATATCCCCGCCTCTGTCAGGTATTTGGACATCCACAAGGGAATCCCTCCCGGCGTCTTAATTTCCATAAGCGTCATTCCTGCTGCCAGAAGGGGTGTTCCATAAACCGCTCCACTCAAGGACAAATCCTCCTGACGATACAAAATATTCTCATCAAAGGTCACACGGAAGTCGCTGCCATCCAACGAATAGTAAGCCTCTCTTTCATAAGACAAAAATACCTTTGGCTTAATCCCTTCATAAAATTGACAAAAATAATCAATCTCCCTGGAAATCTGACTGTTTGCAGGCAGTGCCTTCCCCTCGCAAATACAGTCAATGGCCTGATTGTGTGGCATCACCAGACGACGCTTATAAACCACACCATTATACTTTTTCTTAAGTTCCACATACACGTCCCCATCCGGCGCTACCTGCCTGTAACTGCGCAGCCGAAGCTTCTCCTTGTACACCGGCTTCTCCATGGAACGACGAATCAGACGAAAATTATCCGTGTCAAAATAAATATTCCGAATCGTATCCCTTCCGTATTGGTCCAATTGCATATAAGGTGCCATCGCTTCCAGCACCCTCTTTTTCTGCTCTGCAGTCAGCAGATACTTTAATTCGTACCGCTTAAAAATCATTTGATTAGCCATAGAACTCTCCTGTAAACAAGCTATTTTCGGGTTGTTGACAAGAGTCTAGCACGAAGAAGTGTCAAAAATGTGAACATTGAAAAATTTATTTTCAAAAATACTTGCACATCATCATCCATAATGTTAGGATATATACAAATCAATTTTTCTCTTTCAAAAGGCTGTAAGGGCATTCGTCAGCAGCTTTTTGTAAATCTCAACAATAATCTTTTCACCTTTATTCTAAAGGAGCTTTTATTTATCCATGCTTAAATTCCACATATACAACACAAGCAGGGGTGATACTCTTGCGAAATAAGGAGGTATCTCTATGGAATCCAAATGTATTGATTACACGAATTATATTTTGAAGATTCTGCATTGTGTTGCCGAATCGAAACCCATATACGGAGTCTTACCGATAAATGATTTACCCGATGCACAGCGCAACTTTAAGGACACCGTTTTCTGCATGCTTTTCCGCAAGAAAAAGGCGCTTTTGAGCCTGTACAATGCGGTAAACAAAACCAACTTCACTAACGTAGAGGATATGGAAATCACCACATTGGAAAACGCAGTTTATCTGGGTATGAAAAATGATGTCTCCTGCGTGTTTTCTTTTGAACTGTGCATCTATGAGCACCAGTCCACGGTGAATCCCAACATGCCCTTGCGTAACCTGATGTATGTGGCGCAACAGCTGCAGAAGCTTGTACCACAGGACAAATTATACCGAAGTAAACCGGTCAAGATCCCTACACCAAGATTTGTAGTATTCTACAACGGAACAACACCTATTCCTGAACGCAAAAAATACTGCTTGTCCGATTTGTTTGAGAAACCCATGGATAACCCGGAACTGGAGCTGACAGTAACCGTATACAACATCAATCCGGGTATGAATGATGAGTTGTTAGAGGCATGCAAGCTTCTAAAGGAATATGTGCAGTTTACTGAGAAAATCCGTGAAAACCGCAAGGCTATGGAGTTAAAAGTAGCTGTCAACAAAGCTGTAGATGATTGTATCAAAGAAGGAATTCTCGAAGACTTTTTACGAGAACAGCGCGCGGAGGTGATTGCCATGAGTATTTATGAGTATGATCAGGAGATGCATATGCAGGTGGTGAAAGAAGAGAGCTGGGAAGATGGGCTTGCCGAAGGGCGTATCGAGGAACGAGAACGTATGCTTATGTTGTGGCAATGCATGAGAAAAAATAACGAAATGCATCTTATAGATATGCTTGAGGACAAGGACTTCTTGCAACAGATGTATAATAAATACAACTTATAAAGAATAAAACTTTCCATTTTGGACGCAAACAGCAAATCACAAATTTGCCTTACATATAATAATGTCTTTTGCGAAAGGAGGTAAGTTTATGGAATATAAATGTATTGATTACACCAATTACTTTTTAAGAATTTTACATTGTGTTGCCGAATCGGAACCCATATACGGAGTCTTACCAATAAATGATTTACCCGATGCACAACGCAACTTTAAGGACACCGTTTTCCGCATGCTTTTCCGTAAGAAAAAGGCGCTTTTGAGCCTGTACAATGCGGTGAACAAAACCAACTTTACCAACGTAGAGGATATGGAAATCACCACATTGGAAAACGCAGTTTATCTGGGTATGAAAAATGATGTCTCCTGCGTGTTTTCTTTTGAACTGTGCATCTATGAGCACCAGTCCACGGTGAATCCCAACATGCCCTTGCGTAACCTGATGTATGTGGCGCAACAGCTGCAGAAGCTTGTACCACAGGACAAATTATACCGAAGTAAGCCGGTCAAAATCCCCACACCAAGATTTGTGGTATTCTACAACGGAACAACACCTATTCCTGAACGCAAGAAATACTGCTTGTCCGACTTGTTTGAGAAACCCATGGATAACCCGGAACTGGATTTGACAGTAACGATATACAATATCAATCCGGGCATGAATGAGGAACTATTGGAGGCATGCAAGCTTCTAAAGGAATATGTGCAGTTTACTGAAAAAATTCGAGAAAATCGGAAGACTATGGAGTTAAAAGTAGCAGTCAACAAGGCTGTAGATGATTGTATCAAAGAAGGAATTCTCGAAGACTTTTTACGAGAACAGCGTGCGGAGGTGATTGCCATGAGTATTTATGAATATGACCAAGAAATGCATATGCAGGTAGTGAAGGAAGAAAGCCGGGAGGATGGACTTGCCGAAGGACGTATTGAAGGACATACAGAAGGACTTATTGATGGTCAAAACAAAATGCTTTTACTCATCCAACATATGCAAGATAATAACGAATTACATCTTTTAAATATGCTTGAAGACAAGGACTTTTTGCAGCAAATGTATGATAAATACTCTTTATAGACTGATATGTTTCCATTTTGGACGTTAATGTCAGACAGCTTTCACCTCAGATATTTATACAATTGCGTTGGCATGAGTTGAACTAGCCAATTTTCTGATACTCAAAGGGCAAAATATTAGCACACTCCACCCCCATCTGCCTTAACATTTCAACAGATTCCGCCACGTCCCTTTCATTAGAATATTCCGGAATCAAAGGAACCTTCACTACATATTTTTCCCGGTCCATACGTTTGCAGATTTCCTTCAGATTATGAATCACTTGCGTATTATCCCGCCCGGTACTGTTTATAAATGTCCGGTTGCATAGCTTTCATATCAATGATAAAAGAGAATCTGCCGGTCAGAAGCGGCTCCAACTGTTCCAATGGCACATTCAGGGATGTCTCGATATTGATGTTCCATTCTGATGGACACACTTGAGCAAATTCCAAAATTGCCTCTGACTGCAAAAGGGGCTCTCCGCCTCCAAAGGTAACCCCGCCAGTGCAACCAGCGAAGTAATGCCTTTACCGTCTGTTTTCATACGATGCCGGCTGTGGCTACCTTGCGCTTCACATCCGCAGTCTCCATCTGTTTTTTCATAATTGCCAGATTCAACTTCATTTCTTCGCTCTTACACTTCGGACAGGTGCCGCTACGCTTTTTCACAGAGTGGAAACGTTCCGTGGTAGGGTATATGGCATCTCAATCGACATTGCAAAGTGTAAAAGGACACAAATAAACAACCGGGAACTTTACAAAAAGGACCAGGCCATTGCCTAGTCCTCATCATCCTCTACATCAACCTGTTGCAATGTAAAAATAAATTCCGTTCCTTCTCCTTCTGTACTGATTACATTAATATTTTCGCCATGTGCATTAATGATTTCCTTTACAATCGAAAGACCAAGTCCTGTTCCCTTTTTATCTTTGCCTCGGGACAGGTCAGATTTGTAGAAACGGTCCCAAATAAATTTTAAGTCATCCTTGGGAATACCGATACCACTGTCTTTCACAGAAACAAAAAGCTTATTTTTCTTTTCAGAAGTCTCTATTTTGATAACAGAATTCTGATGGCTGAATTTAATGGCATTATCTGTCAGGTTATAAAGAATTCGTTGGATTTTCTCCATATCTGCCCTGACATACATAGTCTTTCCGGTCAGCACCAATTCAATAGACAGATTTTTCTGGCGGCAAAGACCTTCAAAAGTAGCAGCTGTATTGCGAATCACCTGATTGATGTCAAAGTTACTCTTCTCCAACAGCATACCTTTTGTGTTCAGATTATTTAACGTCAGCAAACCATTGGTCAACTTAGTCAGTCTATCCGTTTCGTTAAGAACAATCTGCAAATATTTTTCATGCATTTCGGGAGGAATTGTACCATCTAACATTGCCTCCAAATAGCCGTGAATAGAAGTCAGCGGCGACCGGAAATCATGAGAAACATTCGCCACAAACCTCTTCTGGTCATCCTCCGACCGGGCAATTTCACTGGCCATATAGTTCAAACAGGCCGCCAGATAACCAATTTCATCTTCACTGTCTACTGTAAATTCATAATGCATATTTCCGGAAGCATATTGCTCCGTTGCATGAGTTATTTTTGTCAACGGTTGATATACCATTTCTGTGAAGAAAATCAGAATAATAACAGACAACAAAAAGATAATAGCTGCGGTAATATAAGAAATATTCAGCAAATTGTCACTTGATTTCTCAATAGAGGACATCCCACAAATTATTACCACATACCCCTTTACCTTAAAGTCAGAAGTAATGGGTGCAAAAACGCTCAATACATCCGTTTCATAAGTATCAAAAAACGTATCAACGGTATAATAGGAGCCCTTGGTAATCGTTGGGTCAAAGGCCTTGATTACAACAGGTTCATCAAAATTAATCGCCGTATCCGTGTCCAAAACCAATCTACCGGAAGGATTGATAATGCGAATCGTACTGTCCAGATAAACCGCCAAGACATCTAACTGATTTTTGACCGTTTCCAGACTGGTTTCACTGGTATACAGACCGGATGCATACTGTTCAGCAATCAATACTGCCTCTTTATAAAGACTTTCGGCCTTTTCACGAATCAATTGTTCACGCGTCATACTAGGCACAAAAGTAGCCACCGTTATAAAAGCAAATACACCAAATATGAAATATGCTAAGACAAATTTCAAATAAAGGGTTTTTTTCATTAGTTGCGAACCTCAAATTTGTAGCCAATGCCCCAGATCGTGGCAATTTTCCAGTTAGCGTAATCCTTAATCTTCTCACGAATTCGTTTGATATGAACATCTACCGTTCTTGTGTCACCGATATACTCGTAACCCCAGATTTGATCTAAAAGCTGTTCTCTGGTAAAAACATGATTGGGCGACGCCGCCAAAAAATACAGAAGCTCCAGCTCCTTAGGAGGCATATCTACATTTTCTCCCATATATGTTACAGAATAATTAGTAAGATTGATAGAGAGCTCCTGATATTCTACGTATTTATCATCACTTTTTTCTACTATTGCAACGGCCGGTTTGTAGCGGCGAAGAACAGCCTTTACACGAGCCACCAACTCTTTGGCATCAAAGGGTTTCTCTATATAATCGTCTGCCCCCAGTTCCAGTCCCAAAACCTTATCAAATACCTCTCCCTTTGCAGAAAGCATAATAATGGGAATGGTGGACTTGGTACGAATTTCTCTGCACACCTGATATCCGTCAATGCCCGGAAGCATCAGATCCAGCAAAATCAGATTGGGCGCAAAGTTCTCATAACTTGCCAGAGCCGATTCTCCGTCATTTACAATCATAGTCTCATAACACTCCTTAGTCATGTAGAGTGCAATCAGCTCTGCAATATTATTGTCATCATCCACAATTAAAATTTTTTGTTTATTTACCATAAATAGCCTCTCTTTTATTGTTTGAATACAGCGATTACTTGAATGTAACGATTGTTACACCTGCATCGCCCTCGCCGTACTCTCCTAAACGATATTCTTTTACATATTTCAGACGTTTCAAATGCCCGTGAACAGCACTTCTTAAAGCACCTGTTCCCTTACCATGCACTACACGCACACTGGGAAGATGAGCCAAATAGGCATCATCCAGATATTTATCAAGTTCTGCCAAAGCCTCATCCACGGTACGACCTAACAGATTAATCTCTGTGGATACAGACATGGATTTGGACATTTTAATTCCGGAAGCACTGCTCTTTTTCGGGGTATATCCGGGCGCAGAAATTGTCTCCTCCTGAACAAGCGCTATGTCGTTGATATTGGTTTGCGTACGCATAATTCCGCACTGTACAAACAAATTACCCTTGGCATCAGGCAAAGTGTTCACAATACCTTTCAGTCCCATGGAGAGAATCTTGACACTATCACCTTTTTTCAGTTTCTTGGGATCGAGAGCCTTGTCCTGATTGTTATTTTTAGCCTTATCAGCTTCCTTCTTGCTCAGGTTCTCATTCTTGCGGTTAATCTGATCACGAACCTTTTGGCGCTTGCGCTCCAGTTCCTTGATATCCATGCCGGAAGCAGCCGCCTTGTTAAAGTCACGGATGGTCTCATCGGCAACATCCTTTGCCTCCTGCAAAATAGATCTTGCTTCTTCGTTAGCCTCACGCAAAATACGGTCCCTTGCCTGATCAATCTTCTCGTTTTTCTTGCGAAGCTGATCCTCAAGGGTACGAATACGCTCCTTATACTCAGAAATTTCCTTCCGCTCATTCTCGATAGTAACACGGCTTTGTTCCAAATCCGCAATTACATCCTCAAAACTCTCATCTTCCTTGCTAATCTGCTCTTTGGCCGCATTAATAATCTCATCGGACAAACCCAGCTTGGAAGAAATAGCAAATGCATTACTCTTACCGGGAATACCGATAAGCAGACGGTATGTGGGGCGTAAAGTCTCCACGCTAAACTCACAGCAGGCATTCTGTACATTTTCCGTAGAAAGCGCATAAATCTTTAACTCGCTGTAATGAGTGGTAGCCATGGTACGGATACCTCGTTTGTGCAGATGATTCAAAATAGCAATGGCCAGCGCTGCACCCTCCGTGGGGTCTGTTCCGGCACCAAGCTCATCAAATAAACACAGCGAATTCTCGTCAGCATGCTCTAAAATGTGGACAATACTGGTCATATGAGAAGAAAAGGTGGATAAGCTCTGCTCAATACTCTGCTCATCACCAATATCTGCATAAACCTCAGTAAAAATTGACAACTCCGAGCGATCCATTGCCGGAATGTGCAGACCGGACTGCCCCATCAGAGTAAACAATCCCACCGTTTTCAAGGATACGGTCTTACCACCGGTATTGGGACCTGTAATAATCAACAAATCAAAATCTCTTCCCAAATGAATATCAATGGGCACCACTTTTTTCTTGTCCAAAAGAGGGTGTCTGCCCTTGCGGATATTGATAATATGCTTGCGGTTAAACATGGGCTCTGTAGCATTCTGTTCCATGGCAAGCTTTGCTTTTGCAAAAACAAAGTCCAGAAGAGTCATAATCTTCTGATTGGCTGCAAGTTCTTCCGTATGCTCTGCTGCCTGAGCACTGAGAGTAGCCAGAATAACCTCTATCTCCTCCTGCTCCTGCATATCAAGCTCTTTTAACTGATTATTCAGGCTCACCACTGCTGCCGGCTCGATAAAAAAAGTAGAGCCGGTGGAAGACTGGTCATGCACCATACCGTTTACCTGACCCTTGTATTCAGCCTTCACCGGGATACAATAGCGATTATTGCGCATGGTGATGACAGCGTCCTGCAAGTAAGTACGATAGGCGCCGTTTAACATGGAATTCAACTGGGAATGAATTTTTTCATTGGTGGAAACCTTAGCTCTACGAATGCTCTTTAACTTCGAACTTGCATCGTCAGCAATTTCCTCCTCCGAAAGAATGCAACGGTTAATCTCATTTGCCAGCTGAGTTAAAGGAGTCAGCTGTTCAAAATAGCCGTCCAGACTATCCTCCGGAGCATCATCCCGGTCTTTTTTGCCGTAGGTTTTGATGCGACCTACATTGTCCAGCATCGCCGCCAATTTCAGCAACTCCAAAACAGACAAGGTGCTTCCAACCTCCAACGAACGGATGGAAAAACTTAAATCCCTGTTACTTCCAAAGGATGTGCTGCCCTTCTTAAACAACCGCTCCAAAGCATCCTTTGTCTCCTTCTGCGCCTGTCGGATTGCATTCAAATCCGTGGAAGGAATAAGCTCTCTGCATAATTTTTTACCGGGCTCGGAATCTGCTTTATCTGTTAAAATGTGGATAATTTTATCATATTCTAAAGTTTTTAAAACCTTCTGATTCATAAATGGTACTCCAAATTGTGTAGATACTATATTATATAATAACTATTCAGAGCACCCATTCGCATGGCTCTGAATAGTTACATTATATCTTAAATAGTGGACAACCGCAAGAAACAGTATAGAATTTGTGGATATAGTGTGTTAAAATGAACGCATGGTTAAAAAATGTATGAAAAATATATTTTACGGAGGCTTTGCCCTTTGGTTGATTACCATTCTTGCAGTGGTAATCCGGTATCCGCAGAATAATCTTATCCCCGGCAAGATGTTTCTCTACACACTGGTATGGGTGGGTATTCTGGGAGCCATAAAAATAACTCTTTCCTATGTGGAAGGTTGGATTCAACGAAAAGGTCTGAATAGGGAAAAAATATCCCGGACAGGCTTTGTTTGCTATGTAATTTTATACGGAGTGCTTCTGTATATTGTGAGCTTGATTATGAGAAGCTACCCTGTCACCGACTACGGAAATGTCTATCATACTGCCTACAGTCTGGCCACCGGACAAACGGTGGAAGACTGGACTTATTTCAGCATGTGGACCAATAATCTGGGAAATCTGTCGATACTGACATTTTTGATGAAAATCGGTCTTTTCATTGGTTTTGAAGACCCTTTCTATTTTGTGCTTGGTGTGAATGTATTGCAGGTTGTGGCCGTGCTTGTCAGCCTTTTTTACTTGTCCGGTCAAGTCTTTGCCAAACCTGACAAAAAAATCAGTACACAGTGGCTTACAGCTGTATGTTTTACTCTGTGGACACCTGTGTGGACATCCACCAAGGCATTTTATTCCGATCAGCTGAGCTTTGGCGGTAGTATCATTGCCATGGCACTTATCCTATATGCATGTAACCGCAATACTAAAAAACGATTTTCCGGCACAAAATGGCTGTTGATTGCCTTAGCCGGATTTATCTGGGGTATCAGTATTTCTGCCAAAGCAACCGCCGGTGTGGGTGTAATTGCTCTGGCAATTGTGACTGTTTGGGCCGGTGGGCATAAAACACACTGGAAAGAAGCTCTGATACTTTTTGCTACTATGGTTTTGGGGGTGAGCATTTTATCCGCTCACGCGAAAACTTACCCTTCTGTTGCAGATGAATACCGTTTAAAAACCCCTACCGAATACTGGATTGCCATGGGTCTTGTAGGTGATGGTACTTATAAGGACAACGCATACCTGATTCGTAAGTGTAATTTCAGCCAGACCATCGACGAAAGACGCGATGTTTGCCGTATTATCATCAAAGATAACTGGACCAATCTGTTTGATAAAGACCATGTGACCAAAAAAACCTCTGTGATATTCGGAGCCGGCGATATCAGCCCTACAGACCATATCTATCCGGAAAAAGAAAGTGTATTGTGGCACTTTGTTTACTGGGAAGGAGATTATTACTGGAAATATGCTTGCCTTTCCACAGGATTTTTCTTTGCAGTACTTTTACTTCTCTTTGTGGGTGCTTTGCGGGAAACTTTCCGGACCGGCAAACAGGAAAATAAAAATTTATTATTTATGATTTACCTAGTGATATTTGGATTATTTTTGTTCCTTATGCTTTGGGAAGCACAGAACAAGCAGCTTTACAATCATATTTCATGGATGACCTTAGGCATGGTAGCCGGTTTGGAAAGTCTGGAAGATTGTGCTATAATTGCTGCAGACAAATTAAGAAGAAAGGGACAATGCAATGCAGGAAAATAAACCCAATCAAAATCCGGAGTTTGGACATAACACGGACTTTATGAAAGAAAAAATTAAAGAACGTCCCGTAAACAAAAAAAAGCTTTTTCGCCGCACCATAATCACTGCTGCCATGGCAGTAATATTCGGCTCTATTGCTTGCCTGACCTTTTTACTTTTAGAGCCGGTGATTAACAAATGGCTTTACCCTGAGGACGAACCTGCTCCCGTAGTTTTTCCGGAAGCCATAGAAGAAATGGCTCCGGAAGATATGCTGTCGGAAAACTCATCCACAATTAATTCCGGCAACCAGGGAAATAGCTACTCCGGTTTAAGCCAGAAGCAGATTCAAATGCTTTTGTCAGGAGTTGTGCTTGACAAAGAAAATTATGCTCAAGTTTACAATGCTATGGCTTCCTATGTTGCAGAACTGAATCACTCCATGGTAACCGTGACCAGTGTAAGTTCTAACCTTGACTGGTTTAACGATATAGCAGAGAGCAAAAACCAGGCTTCCGGTATTATTATTGCCAACAATGGCAAAGAACTTCTGATACTGGTAGATTATACTCCCCTACGCAGGGCAGAAAGTATGACTATGACCTTCTCTTTTTTGAATGCGGCAACCAATTCCCGCTCCGAATATCAGATTCCCGTAACCTTAAAGCGCATTGACGGAAGTACAAATCTGGCAGTTTTATCAGCTAATCTGAAAGATATTCCGGAGGGACTGTTTGGAGAAAACGGCATTACCATCGCATCTTTGGGTTCATCTAACTTTAAAAATCCGGTAGGTACACCTGTAATTGCTATGGGAAGTCCCATGGGCATCAGCGGTTCTGTTGGCTATGGTGTAATTACAGCAACTGCCGCCCAAAACCAAAAGGTCGACAGTAATTACAAAATCTTTCAGACGGATATTTACGGAAGCCAAAATGCCGGCGGCGTACTTTTCGATTTGCAGGGAAAAGTAATCGGTGTGATAACTACCCAAAACAGTGACACTGACATGAAAAATATGATTAAAGCCTATGGGATATCCGAACTTAAAACCCGCATTGAGCAAATCTCCAACGGCAAAAGGCTTGCTTATATCGGTATCAGTGCAGTAGATGTCACCAAAGAAGTCCATGAGAAGCAGGGCGTACCCTATGGTGCTTTTATAAGGGATGTGGAAATGGACTCCCCCGCTATGCTGGAAGGCATTCAACAGGGCGATGTATTGACTTCTTTTAACGGAACGGAAATTCGAACATACAATGATTATATTAATGCTTTGTTGCAGGAGACTCCGGGCAATACAGCCAAATTGACCATTATGCGCTCCGTTCAGGGCGAATACAAAGAAATGGAAATTGCAATATTATTAGTTACTCAATAAAAATAAACGGAGGATTTTATGAAGTACATTAAGGATTTGAGAGAGGGAGAAACCATCTCCGGAATTTATCTGTGTAAATACAAACAGGCAGCTGTTACCAAAAACGGCAAGCCTTATGAAAATGTAATTTTGCAGGACAAAACAGGCACCATCGATGCAAAGGTATGGGAACCTAACAGTCAGGGAATTGACGATTATGATACCTTGGATTACATAGATATTTATGGCGATGTGACCAGTTTTAACGGAATGTTACAGGTAAGCATTAAGCGCACCCGCGTATGCCGCGAAGGCGAGTACAATCCTGCAGATTATCTGCCCGTAAGCTCTAAAGACATCAACGAAATGTATCAGGAACTTCTGGGTCTGATTAAAAGCATAAAAACCGATTGCTACAGACAGCTGTTGGAAAATATGTTTGTGAAAGACGAAGCATTCGCCAAGGCATTCCGCATGTCCTCTGCTGCCAAAGCAGTTCATCATGGCTTTGTGGGCGGACTTTTGGAGCATACTTTAAGCGTTACCAAACTGTGTGACTACTATAGTACCGCTTATCCGATTTTGAACAGAGATTTGCTCCTTACTGCAGCAATCTGTCACGATATCGCCAAGACAAAAGAAATTTCACCTTTTCCTGAAAATGACTATACCGATGATGGACAACTACTGGGGCACATCGTTATGGGTTCCCAGATGGTAGCCGAGAGAGCAGCAGCCATTCCCGGTTTTCCTCACGTACAACTGACCCAGCTTCAGCACTGTATTTTAGCCCATCATGGCAAATATGAATACGGTTCACCCAAGATTCCTGCGTTGATTGAGGCAGTAGCATTGAATTACGCAGATGACACCGATGCCAAAATGGAAACGTTTAAGGAAATTTTAGAAAATAACAGCGACAATAAAGACTGGTTTGGTTATAACAGACTGTTTGAATCTAATCTGAGAGCTACCAAGGGATCTAATTAAACCTTTGTTATTACAGGTAATTGACCCGGAAAAGAGAGAGTATGACATCCATTGATATTGATATTTTAAAAGTAACAGAACTAGTTCGTGAGGCAGGAAAACTCCTGTTGGACCGTCCTAAAGAGGTTATGCAAAAGGGTAATAATTCCAATTTTGTAACCTCCTGTGATATAGCGGTAGAACAACTTTTGTCCGCAAAATTGCGTGATTTACTGCCCGGAAGCCTGATTATCGGAGAGGAGAGCGAAGACAATCCTTCCAATGGGGAACTCCTATGGGTTATCGACCCCATCGACGGCACCTCTAATTTTATCCGGGATATGGGACTGAGTGTAATTTCAGTAGGTCTGGTAAAAGACGGCGAGCCTTACCTGGGCGTTGTCTACCAGCCCTATCGGGATGAGATGTTCTACGCCAAAACAGGCGAAGGAGCCTATTTAAACGGTGAGCGAATCCATGTCTCTGACAGAGATTTTGCACATTCTCATCTCTGTTCCGCCATGAGTCTCTATGACAAGCGATACGCACCGCCTTGCTTTCGCATTATAGACCGCGTATATCAGGAATCGGATGACTTGCGACGCCTGGGGACTGCTGCCATGGAACTGGCTTACATGGCCTGCGGCAGAGTTGAGCTCTATTTTGAAATTCGTATTTTTCCCTGGGACGCAGCCGGCGCTATTCCTATTATCAGAGAGGCCGGAGGTATTGTAGAAATTTTGTACAAGGACAAGTTCCCTCTGGATGAGCCCTTTGCAATCTTAGGTGCCAACACACCGGAGAATTTTGCGCGGTTAAAGGAGATTGTGACCGAGGAACTGCCGGAAGTGCCTTATTATTCATAAAGGAAGGATTCGAGATGGAATTTAAGAAAAATGACTATCTTACAGTAACAATAGAGGATATGAGTAGCGAAGGTGAAGGAATCGGCAAGGTGGATGGCTTCACCTTGTTTGTTAAGGACACCGTTATCGGCGATGTGGCGGAAGTAAAGATTATGAAAGCCAAGAAATCTTATGCCTACGCCCGTCTGGAGAAGTTAATTACTCCTTCCCCTTACCGTGTAGAGCCCACATGTCCCACCTACAGACAATGTGGTGGCTGCCAACTGCAGGTGCTCTCTTATGAACAGCAACTTGCTTTTAAACATCGCAAAATCCGCAACAACCTCATTCGCATCGGCGGATTTGAAGAAAGCTTTATTGATAACATTATGGAGCCCATCGTAGGAATGGAGAATCCCCTTCATTACCGCAACAAAGCCCAATACCCCGTAGGAACCGACAAGGAAGGCAATCCCATTGCCGGGTTCTACGCCGGCCGCACCCACAGCATTATCCCCAATATCAGCTGCGGATTAGGCGTAACAGAAAATGAGACTATTTTACAGATTATCTTAGATTACATGAAAGAAAATAAAGTGTCTGCCTATGACGAGACTACCGGGCAGGGGCTTATTCGTCATATACTGATTCGCAAAGGCTTCACCAGCGGAGAAATAATGGTGTGTCTGGTGATAAATTATAAAGGGGAAAAGGGAACAGCACCGAAGACACAGGGTTCCTCAGCAACTGCAGGGGCAAAATCCAACACCGAAGGTACTGTACAAGCTATGCGCTTCCTGCCCACTCAGGATAAGCTTGTCGACGCTCTGGCTGCCGTTCCCGGCATGACCAGCATTTCCGTCAGCGTTAACACCGAGCGCACCAATGTCATCATGGGCAAAGAAATCCATAATATCTGGGGCGAGCCCACCATTTCCGACACCATTCACGTGCGCGATATGACCAAAGAGGGCTACCCTCTTACCGGCCAGGAACTGACCTTTAAGATTTCACCTCTGTCCTTTTATCAGGTGAACCCCGTTCAAACCGAGAAACTCTACAGTCTGGCTCTTGAATATGCCGGACTCACGGGCAAAGAGACCGTTTGGGACCTCTACTGCGGTATCGGTACTATATCGCTCTTTCTGGCAGGCAACGCCGGCAAAGTCTGCGGTGTAGAGATTATTCCCCAAGCCATCGAAGATGCCAAGAAAAATGCTCTGCGAAACGGTATTGCCAATGCCGAGTTTTATGTAGGTAAGGCAGAGGAAGTGTTGCCGGAATTTTACGAAAAAGCAAGTACAGAGAATGCACAAAATGCAGATATGCTTCATCCGGACGTAATCGTTGTAGACCCGCCCAGAAAAGGCTGCGATACCGCTTGCTTGGAAACCATGCTAAAGATGCAGCCGGAGAGAATTGTGTATGTAAGCTGCGATTCCGCAACCCTGGCGAGAGATTTGAAAGTGCTGTGCGAGGGCGGATATGAAGTGAAGAGAGTAAGAGGGGTGGATATGTTCGGGATGACGGTGCATGTGGAAAGTACGGTCATGTTGCAAAGAAGAGGTGCTGATCCGGCACATTAAAGAAGGGGTAAAACGAAAGCATTTAAAAGACGTTAACGTGCTATTAGAGTTGGGTGATAAACACGTTAATGTCTTTTTTTGTTAAATAGCATTTTAAGAACCAAGGTAAAAACAAAATGAAAAAAATTAGAAAAATCGAGATACCTAAGAAAGATTATGCGAAAAAATTGCGTGTAGCAGCATACTGTCGTGTCAGCACAAAATATGAAAGTCAAAAAAGTAGTATGGAACTGCAAAAAATGCATTACGAAAACTATATTAAAGCACAACCCAACTGGATATTTGTGGGTGTTTACGCTGACTATGGCAGCAGGAGTAGGATTGCAAAACGACCACAATTTCAAAGTATGATTCAAATGGCTTTAAACGGACAGATTGATTGTATTATTACCAAATCAATCAGCAGATTTTCCGGCAATACAGTAGATATGTTGCAAACAGTTCATGTTTTGAAAGAAAAAGGAGTAACCATATGGTTTGAAAAAGAAAACATCAGAAGTACAGATAGAAATATTGAATTAGCGATAACAATATATACAATGCTTGCACAGGAGGAGATTAGAAACATGAGCGAAAATATTCAATGGGGGTTTAAAAGTAGGTTTGAACAGGGAGTGACGCTAAACAATTATAAGTATTTTTACGGATATGATGTCATTGATGGAGAGCTTGTTATAAACGAGCAACAGGCAGAGGTTGTAAGAAATATTTTTGATTGGTATTTGCAGGGAATGTCGTTGGGGCAGATAAAACATAAGCTGGAAGAAGCCGGGATAAAGACTGCATCCGGAAGTGATACATGGTATAAGTCAGTTATACAGGAGATGCTCTGTAATGAAAAATATATGGGAGACAGTATGCTCCAAAAATATTTTACAGAAGACTATTTATCAGGAAAAAAATCAAAGAATGTAGGACAAAAGGCAAGATATTATGTACATGACAGTCATGAAGGAATTATCTCAAAAGAGAAGTTTCTGGAAGTTGCCTGTGAGATGAATCGTAGGAAAAATATTACTATAGATTCTGATGGGATAATTGTAAAGAAAAGTAAAAAATATAATCCTAATAACGTTTTAGGTAATATTCTGGAATGCGAAGAGTGTGGAGCAACCTTTCGTAGGCGGACAGAAAGAGAGAAAGTTGTTTATCGATGTGCTACGCGAATGGAAAAAGGCAGAGATGCATGCAAAGAATCGCCAACTATCGGAGAGGAGCGGATTAAAGAAGAACTTGGAAAGAGAGTCTGCGGAGGGGAGTACGATGAAGAGGTTGTAAGGAAGAAGGTAGAGAGAGTTTTGGTGGTAAAAAACGCAGAAATCAAAATCCTATATTTTTAGACAGGGAACACTTGTTCTGAATTAAGAAATAGTGTATAATTATTTTGTAGTCTGTTAGTAACATAAAATATAACAAAGTTTTGATTAGTTTTAGAACAGGAGGAGCAATATGCAACGCAATTTACTGCTAGGTAATGGTATTAATATGCATTTACGTGTTAAAGGAATGCTTGTATCAGAGATTGCATCAAGATTCAAAAAGAATTTAGTTATTTCTTCTCCATTTTATGAGCTACTTTTTAGTATTTCTTTTACAGATGAGATATGTGATAAGTTGTTTGCGATGGATGATAAACAGGGTATAGAATCACTTGCAGAGAAAGTCCATTCTTATGTAATAGAAAATACACCGAAAAGTATAACTATAAATTTAAGAATGAGACTACTTGATGCTATAGTTTGTACAGCTTTATCTGCTATTTTTTATGACGGATCAAAAAGATTAGGAAAGGTATACGATGAGTTTAAATTACCCTCAATACATTCCTTTGACAAGGTTTTTACATTAAACTATATGGAATTTTGGGATGATGTTCACAGATGTATTCATTTGCATGGACAATATGATAATTCATTAATTCATGACAATGGAAAGCCACTCATTTTGTACAGTGCGGAGAGATATAGAGGGTTCAAAAATTATGATAAAGTTGTTGCAAAATTGAGTGATACATATAATTTGCAACCTCTTTATACATGGGACATTGTATTCTCACCTGAATTTTCTAAAAAAAATGAAATGATAGCATTAGGACAATATCCATCTGATAAGTTATATCCTGCAAATGATTTGTTTCTTCGAGAGGTAAAGCAGTTATATCAAGAATTGGATGGAATAAAGGAAATAGAAATATTTGGAATGTCTCCGTATGGGGATGATAGTTTACTTGAAAAGATTAATAAAATGGAGCATGTAACAGTTTATGTATATGATAAAGAACACAATTCAGAAACTTTGGAGTGGGAGACTATTTTAAAATGTCCACACATTATTAAAGATTCCTTGGACATTATGTCATCTTAAAACGGAGAAATGTTGAATAAATCATTTGTTGTGGATAGAAATACAAACAGGAGGAATAATAGTGGAAAACAGAGAGGTTTGCTTTGTTGTGAATGATGAGTACAAAGTATGGATAGAAAATATTAAAAACCGGATAAAGCAGAGCCAAATAAAAGCAGCAGTTAAAATAAATTATGAATTGCTGGAATTATATTGGGAAATTGGAAGGGACATTGTTGAAAAGCAGAAAAATGCTAAATGGGGTGATGCATTATTATCAACAATGAGCAAAGATCTGCAAAAGACATTTCCAGATATATCCGGATTTTCAGTACAAAACTTGAAAAGTATACGTTATTGGTACAAGTTTTATAATTCTGAGGAAAATGGCTTACAGGCTGTAAGCCAAATGGAACTTATTGAAAATATGGTAAAAAGCATTCCTTGGGGACATAACCAACGTATCATGTATAAATGCCACAGTATACAAGAGGCGTTGTTTTATGTACAGAAGACAATGGATAATGGTTGGAGCAGGAATGTATTGGAGCATCAGATAGATAGTGGATTGTATAACCGACAAGGAAAAGTGGTTAGTAATTTCCAATTAAAGCTCCCAGAAGCACAATCTGATTTAGCGCAGCAGACATTAAAGGACCCATACAACTTTGATTTCCTTACCCTGAGAGAAGAGTATGATGAAAAGGAATTGGAAGATGCGCTGATTAATCAGATAACCCAATTTTTATTGGAATTGGGTACCGGATTTGCATATTTAGGTAGACAGGTTCATTTACATGTGGGAGAAAGTGACTTCTATATGGACTTGCTTTTTTATCATGTACAGCTGCATTGTTATGTGGTAGTAGAATTAAAAACAGAAAAGTTTAAGCCGGAGTTTGCAGGCAAATTGAATTTCTATGTAACTGCGGTTAATAAGCAAATGAAATCGGAGCAAGAAAATCCGACAATTGGCTTACTTATTTGTAAAGACAAGGATGATGTTGTTGCGGAGTATGCACTGGATGACATTTCACAGCCAATTGGGATTGCAGCATACGAACTAACAAAGGTGCTTCGTGAAGAATTCAAAAGCAGTCTGCCGACAGTGGAAGAAATTGAAAATGAATTATCTGAGTAAATTGGCTTACAGCCTGTAAGCCAATTGGTAAAACAGACATAATGGATAAAGTAGTAGAAACTATGAAGTGTGGAGAATATTGGAGGCATCGATGTTTTTGTTAAAGTATTTAGAAGTAAAAGAAGATGAAAAAGAAGTATTGAATATAGATTTCATAGGGGATAGAGAAGTGGATGAAAGACTAATATTTTCCACTTTAATATTAGGTGAAAACGGAACGGGCAAAAGCTTTTTGTTAAAAACAATTGTAGATATCTTTATTTATATCAGTAAAGCACAAATATACAAAAGAAAACCCAAGTTCAAATATACCAAATTTTGTGTTAAATATTCTATTGATGGCAATGAATATTGTGTAAAAAAAGAATCAGGGAGAGATATATTTTGTTGGAAAAATGATACGGAAATAGTGCTTGATGAAATCGAATTGCCTAAAAAGGTTTTAGCAGTGTCATTTATGGTTAATGACAAGTTTCGCTTTGTGAAGCCAGGAGAGGATATAGGTAGCATATATAAATACTTAGGAGTTAGAAAATCAACTAATTCGACATATACAAGTTCTGTTATGCAAAATGTTTTTTATAGTGTGGTCCATATGATGAAGAACCACACTATTACGGAATTAGAGAAAGTATTATCAGTACTTCATTTTGATTCAAAGGTTGAAATTTCATTTAAGTCTGAGAAATGTAATAATGAGTCAAAAATGAAAAAAAGTAGCTGCATTAGAAAGTGCAGCATAGATTGCAGTAATCCGGATTACGGAAAAATTGAGGAGGTATTAGAAGAATTAGAACAAGCAATTAGTTCTTTGGATGATAAAGAAAAGAATAAATGTAATATTGCATTTTATAAAAAGGGGAGATGTATACAATTTGAAGATTGTAGCTCTGGAGAAAAACATATGATATTTGCATTTACAGGCGTATTGAGTTCAATTGAACCTAAATCAGTTGTTCTAATTGATGAACCAGAAATAAGTCTGCATCCAGAATGGCAAATTCAATATGTATCATTGTTAAAGAAAATATTTAAAAAGTATGATGGATGTCATTTTATACTTGCAAGTCATTCGCATTATTTGGTGTCAGATTTGGAAAGTTCTACATCATCTATTATTTCATTTAGGAAGAGTGAGATAGATGCAAATCCAATAGTAGAAGTCCTTCCATACGAAACGTATGCGTGGTCTGCAGAAAATATAATTTATAATGTGTTTGGTTTGAGAACTGCACGGAATTACTATTTTGAAAGTGATTTGCGGGAACTATTAACAATAGTTCAGGATATTGAAGAAAACACAAATAAAATCGAAGATGCTAAAAAGTTAGTAGAGAAATTGCGAAAGTTTGTTTACAATTCAGAAGACCCATTACATGTAGTAATAGAACAGTCTGCGGAGATATTGGAGAAATGTACACACGAAGATTAATATATCAGCACGGCATTTCAAGACAACTGTTAAAAAGGATGAGTGACGAAAAATATAAAGTCGCTGATGCATGGAGTTTAGATGATGCCAATGTAAAAGAATTTAAAGAGAAAATGAAAAAAAAGTTGATGGAAATTCAAGATGGGAAATGTGCATATTGTGAGTTACCACTACTATCAAGAAATCCAGAAATAGATCATATAGCGCCCAAAGGTGGAAAGCGAAGGGCGTTACACCCAGAATGTACATTTTTGCCATTCAACTTAGTATATAGTTGTCATAATTGCAATTCCACAATATGTAAAGGGCAAAAGGATACGGTACTTTCTAAAAATGGAAAACACAATTATAGAAAATGGACTTTTAAAATAGTCCATCCATACATAGATGATCCAATGGATTATTTTGAAGTGCCGGTATCTTCAAATGGAGAAAAGAGAGCGTATCCCGTTATAAAAAAGGGTATTGATATAGAACATAAAAATAAGGCTAAAGAAACAATAAAGATGTTTGGACTAGATGGAGAAAAAATATTAGAGTTAGCCAAGGAACAATTGGCAATGCGTCAGCCAGAGGAACTCCAAAGAATAATTGAAGAAATATCGTCTCATCGTCCGGATTAGATAAAGTTTTGGATAAAAGAAGATTTTTGTGAATAAAATAGACGAATTATAGAGAGTAGAAATATTCACTGTGTATATGTTTTGGAGGAATGGAAATGCAAGATATTTCAAGATATGGTTATGGAAAGTGGCTGAATAATAAAAGACAATATGAGATTAATATGGATTCTTTTCTTGAGGAAATCCGTTCCGAAAAAAATGGCACAAAATCTGAAATTAGAAAAATGTACAATACCACTACTTATTACGGATGAATTAATGTTATATAGAAGGAAGATTTTAGAGTTTCAAAACTATTTTATGGCAAAACCAGGTGTACAGTATTTTGAGTATACATGTTTTGTTGGAACCGGAAGTTTTATAATAGTTTGGGATATATCTAAGGTTGAGAAAATAATTAATTGTGAAGAAACTCTTCGAAGCAGAATGAATGGAAAGAACTGTATGAAATAATTGATAAGAGTGGTTTTGAGCATGAAGCCAAAAGCCGTAGCACTGAAAAACCACCTGTTATTGCGTTTTACAAGCCTTTTAATGCATATGTGGTGCTTGATGGAAATCATCGAGTTTATGATGCGTATCATGAAGGAAAAAAGGAACTGAAAGTTATAGTTTTAACAGAAGAACAAATGATTGATGCCTTAGTAAATGAAGATTTTGCGACATTATACAAGATACATTGGAATTTGCAATATATTTTCAATTATTTAGTTTGCAATATTGATAAACTCCGTTATCGGAATCAAGATAGGAAAAATGGGATGTTTATTCTTGAGGATGATAAAAAAGAATTATTTCGTAAAAAAATTTTGCAGTGGTTACTAAATCATCTTTAAGGTTGATATAATATTGAAAATGTGTTTCACTAAAGATATTTAGATAAAAGGGTTAGTTAATAGTGGTCAGAATAAAATTTCCAAAATTAAGAGATTTGGAGGTTTTCTTCTGCCCACTTTTAGAGGAAAGTAATTTCCGAGACAAACAATCGGTGGTACAATATCCTAGAAGCTATAAAGGGGAAAATTGAACCATAGGGAAAGAGCAGAACACAAATCACACATAAGCCAATCCGGCTTATATCTCAAAAACAAATCTAATCTTTTTCTATGGCAGGTGCAGAGAGATGCATTATGCTTTAATTTTGCAGGTCCAATAGGGGACTGTTGCATCATTTTAGAACTCAGACTTAACGAATAAGTCATGGGATGTGTATCTTTATTGCCCACTCATGGCATGTGGAGACGGTATGCTTATTGTCCAAACTCCATGAGGCGAAGCATCATGTAAAAGTGACGCTGGGGATAGATGAGTTGGATGTGACAGTAGCAGAGAGTAAGGTTAAATGACCCTCTAAAAATGGTGCATCTTTCAATGCATTGTTTATTTGGGCAAAGCAGTGGATTTCTAAAAACAGTTAAATAAATTTGAATACTAATGGGAGGAAAATAATTATGAAAAAAACAATAGGTTTAATAAGTGTGTTGATTATGGGGGTGGCTTTAGTAATGACAGGATGCAAATCGGAACTGGAATCAGAAGCTACAGTGATACAACAGCCTTCTGCAGAATTTTCAGATGAAATAGAGTCTGAAGAAAAGATTGGAGATGCTACGGAGTTTCGGGCATTGGACTATGTTGTGCTAGGCGATTATAACAAAGTGAGAGAGGAAGTCTGTTATATCGGGATAGATGAAACAGGTTTGAATTATATTGAATATGATTTCTTTATGAGGAGAGCGAAAGAACTGAATTTGAATATTGAGGAACGTACCTATGATGATGTTTGTGAGGGTAAGGCTCCTTATATTACAGATGAAGAAGTTCGTATGCTTGCGATAGAAGGCGTGGAAACACGGAGAGAATCTTGCTAATGTAAGTCAAGTACTTTTTAAAAGTTTTTGAGAAAACTTTTACTCCTAAAAATGGGTAACTTTAATAAACCTACCTATTGTAGATTTTTGAAAAATATATAATAATGTAATCAG
>SVFL01000067.1 GCA_015056885.1 Lachnospiraceae bacterium | reverse complement strand
TGGTCATATTATAGCACTTAATTCTACATTTGTGTAGTTTTTTTTTACATTTTCTTAATATTTTTTATGATTTTGTTAAAAATGTTGTATTTTTGATGTAGTAAATCGTTTTCTAATGACGTATCTGCTCTTAAACGTTTTAGTAAACATAACAAATGTACTATTTTTGTATATTTTTTTACCATTCAGGAATTCTGAATGGTAAAGTCTCCTCTTTTCCGGAGCGGATACGTCACCACTTTTGCTCCGTCCAGCTCCGCTTTCCTCATGTCCACACCTATGATTTCTCTGTTTTCATAAGTAGTATAATAATATATCCCCTTATCCGTATTGCAACAGGAGGAATAAATCGTCTTTTCCAATTGACCGTCCGACAGTTCCACACTGCCTCTTGGCATTTCTACACTTCCCAACAGATGAAAAAACTGGCTGACGCTTTCCACTTCTGATTCTCCGCATTCTGAATTCATTCTATGAAATGCCACTCTTACAAATCTGGAAGAAGAGGACAAATCTCCGGGAAGCCCCAGCGCGCCCATGCCTCTACTATACTGTGGCAAATCCAAATCTTCTGCGAAAGTACATTCTACATCCTTTCCGGATAACCCTCTGTATTGATTCAAATTCATCATCTGATAAGGAAAGGGTGGATTGTTAGTCAGCACCTTGACCGGATTATCATATATTCGCAAGCCTTCTTCCACTGCTTCCACCACAATACATTCTTCTTTATCTGCTATCATCCAGTGCAGGGGTGTCAATGGCAACTTTTCATCAAAATGGATTTCCATTAATTGTAGGTGTTCCAGCTTACAACGCGTTTCCTTTACATCACCACACTGACCCAATATCCAAGGTATCAATTCAAAAGGACTAATATGGTCCTTTTCCCTCTCCTCTTCTTTACCATAATATGCATTCCCGGCAAAAAGAAGACCCGCCATACTTAGTCCTTTTTCATTTGTAGCATCATAATAAAGGGGATATCCATTCCGAACATATGCCATACCTATCATGGCATAATGTCTTTTAAATTCTCCTGCCCTTCGAAATATGAAAGGATAATTTCTTGGTGTAATGGTCACCTGCTCTTCAAAGGAATATTCGAAATCCAGATTCCTTCCAAAATAGTGGTCTTTTGTACGATACGAAATTGCAGTACACATGACTACCTCCACTACAGATAACTGATTTATTCTTTATCAGATAGTATTTCTTTTAATATCCTAACAGTATGTTCCAACCCTTCTTCTGCCGTAAATGCATCCGAATAGCCTAGTGCCTTCACCTTTTCATTTGAAAGTACAGAATGATTCATAGGATTAAATGCTTTCACTTCTCCCACTGTTGGTTCAACCACCTCACAGGCAACTTCTCCGTATTTCGCATACATTTCTACCATCTCTCGAATACTTGTCACCGAATCATTCCCAATATTATAAGCTTCTCCCATTTTTCCATATAATAAAACGGTTAATATTTGAACAGCCGCGTCCACAGAATAGCAATAAGACCGTTTTTGCATTCCCGAACTTTTCATAATTAGTTTGTCACCTTTTGCAGCTTTTATTGCAAATTCCGAAGATATTCTTTTATCTTTCTCATTTACTGTCGGTCCGTATATGTGCCCCGGTCTTACAATTACGCTATCCACGCCATATTGGCTGGTATAGGACTTACATAACATTTCCGAAGCTCTTTTGGCAACCGGATACGAAGAACGTATCTCATCAAGATCAACTATTCCATACTCACTTTCCACAAAAGAATCACCATTCTCCCTACGACCATATATTTCACTTGAAGATACATATAGCACACGTTCAACCTGATTATCTTTTGCATATTCCAACAAATCCTTAATTCCTAAAATATTAGTCAGCATAGTCTCAACCGGTTGCTCAACATATAATTCAGGACTTGCAATCCCGGCACAATGAATAATATAGTCCACTGCCAAATCAATGTTGAACTTCTCCAATGCATTATACTCTACAAAACCAACCTTTTCGTATCCGGAATACCTATCTAAAAATTTTGCTTCCGAATTTGCTAATATGAAAATTTTGCTTGTCTTCCCGTATATTAGCAACAGATCAACAATAGCAGAACCGATTAACCCCATACCGCCCGTTACAGCGATACATTTACCATCCAAACCGGTCAAATCCATTCTCCTTAATGCTTTTCGGATATCATTGCAATATAATTCACAATCAAGTAATCTCACTCATTTTACCCAACTTTCTTTTTTACTATCTAACAACGCTTTAAAAATCGTCAAATCATCCTTGGTTGTTATCTTTAAATTTTCTTCCGATCCCTTTGAGAAATATATCTTCTCACCCAAGGCCTGCATCAAAGTACAGGAAGCCACACTATTGGTAATACCTCTTTTATTAGCTTCTTCATGCGCCCAAATTAATTTCTCCAATGTGTATGTATGAGGTGTCTGTGTTCGATATAATTGTTCTCTGGGTATAGATATATTAGATGATACACCATTATCATCACTCCTAAAAACAGCTTCCACACAGGGTATCGCTGCAACTGCCGAACCATGTGTATGAAATGTCGCAATGCTATTTGAAATGATCTCATCAGAAACCATACAACGATTACCGTCATGAACCATAACCAAATCATCAGGCTTCAATTCCTTTTCCAATGCCAACAATCCCTTATAGATGGATTCCTGTCCCGTTTCTCCTCCAGCCACTATCCATTTCAACTTAGTAATATTAAATTGACGAGCATATGCTTCTAGCACTTCAATCCAAGCCGGTAATGTAACAACAATAATATAATCAATATTGGGATGCTTTTGAAATGCTTCCATTGTATATATAATAATGGGCTTTTCATCTACATGAATAAATTGTTTGGGTACGTTTTGCCCCATACGAGTTCCTGTACCCGCTGCAGTCAATAATGCTACCGTCATTTTTAGCCCTCCTTATATCAAGCTTTATCTTCTTTCATCATCTATTTTCGCAGGCAAAAATCCCACTCTTTTAACCAATGCAAATAATCTTCAACATAGTATATACTAAATGTTTCACCCGATATCACGGGAAGAAACAGTTGGAAAAGACCATATGCTGCCACTGCATAAATAAACAAAAGGGCACCAAAGGATTTCTCATCCAAAATCTTCTTCTCTACTGTTTTTTCTTTTATCTGCAGGAACCAGTATCCTATCATCAACACCACAAAAGGAACACTGGTAAAATAATGATAAATAAATGTCGGTCTGCTTACAAATACCCAAGGCAAATACTGTGCCAGGTATCCTACGCACAAAAATGCAGGTGCCTTAGCCTTTCTTTTTATCGTTGAATACAAAGTATAGAAAAACGCAGGGATGCCTACCCACCAGACAAGCGGATTACCCATCGCATAAACACCCTGTCGGGCTATGCCGCCCACATTGGCAACGTAATACCCCATTGGTCGAATCATCAATGGCCATTCATACCAGCGGGACGTATATTCATTATAGAAATTCGCCTGACTGTGATATTCGAACATATACTTCTGATTCGCAATCATTTTGTCAAACAGGCCGGCATTGTTCACATCCACAAACGGAATATAGGACAACAAATATATCACGAAAGGAATCATCACATAAAAAACAACACAAAAGCATATGGTTTTAATCGTATTCCCTTTAAACTTCGCAATAATCTGCCCATGCTCCATATCGTTTGTCGTTCCTTCCGGATCTGAACATGCATATCGGTATTCTCTGTAATAACGGATGACTCTCGCAAAGAAGAGTATCGCCAAGCCCAGCCCCGCATAGAATCCTGTCCACTTAGTCGCAACGCCAAATCCAAAGGCTATACCGCAACACCCTAGCGGTATCCATGTCTTTTTCAGGGAAGTATCGTAAAAACTCATATTCAGATAACGCTCCATGAAATAATACATTACTATAATAAAGAAGGTAATATATACATCTATCGTAGCAATACGAGTTTGGGTGAAGTGCATAAAATCAAAGGCAAATATGAACATGGCAAATGCAGCGATCCCACGATGTCTCACCAGATTTCTCGCCATCAAATAAATCAACGGCAGCATGAATACGCCTAACAAAGTACCGAAAAAGCGAATAGCAAAGGGCGTATACCCAAACAGTAAAATGCCCAATGCAATGATATTCTTTCCCATAGGAGGATGTGTACGTTCAAAAGGTTCCAAACCGTTTATGTATTCATATGCCGTCGGACCATAATAAAACTCATCAAAATAAAATGAGGTATATGAATTAAACTCCTTGGGGGCCATCTCCTGCTCGTCAAACAATTCCGGATACTCATTACTATTTACCGGCAACAAAGCGTTTCCTCCAAAATCCAACAAAAGCACTTCTCTAAGCGACACATCATTTGCATCGTGAATAATACGCACCTGGCTTTCAAATCCCGGAAGAACACAGCATTTCCAACAACCAAATATGCTTTCTTTGCCAAATTTATCTACCGGTATCCACTCAGATTCCGAATCCGGTCTCACCTCTACCTTAAAGGACTCTTGTGGCATTTCCCAATATGACCAACAAACTGTGCTAATCTTTCCCGCTTCCTGCGGCACTTCGAATTCCAGGGCCTGATTTTTCGGAATCTCCATACTTGTCTGTGGTGTATCACTTGTACCCAGATTACCAAATGCGAACAAAGCATAAAATAAGCTGATTCCTATTACAGCCACCCACTCGATGGCTTTAAAAGGCATTTTCTCACGGGTTCTCACCGGTTCAATGGGCGAAAACAATTTATCTCTCAAAACAATAAACCACTTTTGATTATCTATACATTTCTTCTCCTTTGTCATTACGCTCGCGCCTCCCTTTCGTCCCATTATAACAAAAGTGCAATTATATATAAAGTAAAATTATTACTTTCTTACAATATCATAAATATACCGGTAAAGAAAACACAAAGTTTTCAAATCTTTCACACAATCCCCCACTTTTATGTTATACTATTGTAGCACAATGAAATGTATAAATAATTAAGAAGAAAGGGGTTTTAGACATTGTCATTTTTACATTCAAAATTCAAAGAAAAACTTAGTGAAACCCTGAAAGCCGTTTTTCCCATTCTGGGTATAGTATTACTATTATGCTTTACCATCGCCCCCATCCCACCCAGCATCCTTATGACTTTTCTGGTGGGTGCCGTACTGCTGATTGCAGGCATGCTTTTATTTAACGTAGGCGTGGAGATATCGATGACACCCATCGGCGAACGTACCGGTACCATTATGACCAAGACCAAAAGCGTACTTATCGTAATATTCGTCAGCTTTATTATGGGCTTTGTCATCACCATATCCGAGCCGGATTTACAGGTACTGGCAGAACAGGTTCCCTCCGTTCCCAATCTGGTTCTTATCATGGCAGTAGCCCTTGGCGTAGGTATCTTTTTGGTTTTGGCTATCCTGCGTATGCTGCTTAATATCCCGCTTTCCTATCTATTGGTTGGATTTTATATTATTATTTTCCTGTTGACTTTATTTGTTCCCGGAGATTTCCTGGCAGTGGCTTTTGACTCCGGTGGCGTTACCACAGGTCCCATGACAGTCCCCTTCATCATGGCCTTCGGTGTGGGTGTTTCCGCCATCCGAAGCGATAGTCATGCAGAGGAAGACAGCTTCGGTCTGGTGTCCATGTGTTCCGTAGGCCCTATTCTGGCAGTCATGATTTTGGGTATGATATTCAAACCCGAATCCTCCGAACAGGCGGCCGAAGTTATTCCTATCATCGACAACACCGTGGATTTATGGAGACTATTCTCCGTAGAACTGCCCACTTACATAGAGGAAATGGCCGTATCCATTTTACCCATTGTGTTCTTCTTCGGATTGTTCCAGCTGATTGCCCGTGATATCAACAAGAAAGCTCTTATCAAGATTGGTATCGGCTTATTGTATACATACATCGGCCTTGTGCTGTTTATGACAGGCGTAAATGTAGGATTCATGCCTGCCGGCAACTTCTTGGGTCAGACCATCGCAGGTCTCTCCTACGCCTGGATTATCGTGCCCATCGGTATGATCATCGGTTATTTCATCGTATTGGCAGAGCCTGCCGTATTCGTACTGACCAAACAAGTAGAGGAAATGACCTCCGGTGCCATCTCCTCCGGTGCTATGCGTTTAAGCTTATCCATCGGTGTGGCTGCTTCTGTAGGCTTGGCTATGATCCGAGTACTGACTGGCATCTCCATCCTATGGTTTTTAGTACCAGGCTATTTGATTGCACTTGTTATCACCTTCTTTGTACCAAAGATTTTCACCGCCATCGCATTCGACTCCGGTGGTGTTGCATCCGGTCCCATGACCGCCACCTTCCTGCTCCCCTTCGCCATGGGTGCTTGCGGAGCTCTGGGCGGCAATATCATTACGGACGCCTTTGGTATCGTAGCCATGGTAGCCATGACTCCTCTTATCACCATTCAGGTGATGGGACTTATCACCGTAATCAAAGAGCGTAGTATCCACAACAAAGTGGTGGCACAGCCTGTGCAAGCTGCTCCTGCAGCCAATGCCGCTTTTGGAGACATGGAGATTATCGAATTATAGTAACTCGCCGTATAATACGGCAGATTGGAGTAATATATGGGTAATATTTATCTAATGACCGCCATCGTAGATAGGCGGGATGTAAACAAATATTCCGACTTGTTTGAAGAAAATGAGCTGCATGTGATGTTCCTATCCCTGGGATACGGTACTGCAGCCAACGATATATTAGACTATCTGGGACTGGAGTCCACGGAGAAAGCCGTCATCTTCTCCGTACTGGAGGAATCCTCCTGGATTACGGTCAAGAAACAGCTGGAAAAGAAACTGAAAATCGATGCTCCCGGCGGCGGAATCGCTTTTATCATCCCCTTAAGCAGCATCGGCGGTCGTAAGACCCTAAACTTCTTGTTAGAACATCAGGAATATCAGAAAGAGGAGGAATCCACCTTGAAAGAAACCACACATGATTTAATCATAGTAATCGCACAGCAGGGACATACAGAAATGATTATGAACGCAGCCCGCAGCGCAGGCGCTTACGGCGGTACTGTCATCCACGCCAAAGGAACCGGCACGGAAGCTGCCGAGAAATTCTTAGGAGTAACCCTTGCTACCGAAAAGGAAATCATCTATATCGTAACCAAGACCGAGCAAAAGAACCCTATTATGAAGGCCATTATGGAGCAGGCCGGTTTAGATACTAAGGCTAAGGCCATTGCATTCTCCCTTCCGGTAACGGATACAGCAGGCTTGAGATTGATTGAAGATTAGACATTAAAAGGTCCCCTATAGGGGACCTTTTTTATAGTTGTTTCATTCATCACTCTACAATTTGCCAATATGGCAATGCAAAATTCTGTTTAGGGAAATTCTCACACATATATAATACGGTACTCATCACTTCCACTTCTTTTTGTTTATCAAAATTAGGTACGCTAACTTGTTCAAACTTTGTATTTATCTCACAATTCTTCAACATATATTTATTCATATAATATTGTTGTGTCTTGGGATAATCCAAATAATCCAGCAATACAGAAGATAAATATGACAAATTAAAATCGCCATAGGACTCATAATCGTTTTCGTAATTTGTCCATATCATATATGGAGTACGATACATATTCAAGTCATCGCCCAAACTATCTGTATCGCATATCAGCTTAATATATAATGGTGCATGATCACCAAAAAATACAACCATTGTATCTTCTTCATAATTGCTAAAATAATCCAACAATTCTTCCAAAGCATCTATTGAATGTTTTATTCCGTTATAATACTCTTCCACATTCTCTACACTTTCCTGGTCCGACACATCTCCTAACACCTTGGTTGTAATACCATAACAGCCTTCTTTTGCACTGGCTTCATCAAAGCTTCCCATATTATTTACATGATTTTGGACAGAAACAGCAAATGCAAATATGGGTTGTTCCGGATTCAACTCTTTTCTTGCCTCAAAACGAGCAATTATCTCCCGAGTCATCGCTTTATCAGAAATATATCCATGACACTTTTCTGTGTTCATAAACTCTTCCCTATCATAAAATTCTGAAAATCCCATATTAGGATATGCCGTTTCGCGCTGCCAAAACTCACCTGTATAAGGATGAAAAGCCATTGAGTAATATCCCAATTCATTCAAATAGGATGCAAAGGACTCCTGTTCACCCTCAAAATATTCGTCATAACAATCGCCATTTAGCAAATACTTAGCATTCATGCCTGTTAAAAACTCAAATTCAGATTGATTAGTTCCACCACCATATACATTGACGGCAACTTCGCCTCTGATTGTACCTTTTGTTATTTCAAAATATTTGTCCATTGGATTTTCACTTGCTTCCACAAGACCTTCTAAATTGTTTACATCCCAGAAGGCTTCACTCATAACCACAACAATATTCGGCCTTTTCGAACTTATCACATCATCAACTTTCTCCACCTCTATAAATTCATTATAGATTCCACAAACCTCATCATAAGACAACCCCCCTGCTACATTACTAAACACACTTTGGCAAAACCATACCACATTTCCAGTTTCTCTAAACGGCAACAAATCGTCCAGTAATATTTGTTGAGGTTTCGAATGAATTCCAATAAATAATCCAACAGACACAAGAAGACCCAAAGCTCTTATTCCCCAAACTATTTTCTTATTTCCATCCGTTTTTAGTTCTTTCTTATTCTTTTTAATCAAACTCCATAACAAGACACCCAATAATATACTGATAGCAACAAATACAATTATCACTGGATGAAAAGCAACCTTCCACTCGATCCTTACTTCAGCCGCTTCACCTATAATTTTAAAGTCATTCACTGTTATAAACTGGTCTCTGGTAAACAAAATGATACGATTTGCAATCCCCCAAATCGTAGTTCCCAATTCCATTATCACATAACTAACTAGTAACTTCCCTGTCAAACAGTATATAAACAGCCAAAGTATTGCTATCGTAATGACAGAAAGTTTCCAAAACTCTGATTCCGTCCAGACAACAAAACCATACATTTTCTCATTCACCACTGCAATTGCTTCCGCATTACAAGCAAACAATATGCAACTGAACAAACAAACAATAACGATTCCTATACTCCGAATAACCCTCGGTGGAATCTGATACTCCAATATCCCTTTTATCTTCTCTTTATTCATCTTACTCTTCCTCTAATAAAACCACCGGAACCTGCCGGTGGTTTTATTTCCTCCCAAAAGAACCTATGTAAAGAATGTCTTAAATATACATTCCTGCTCTTATCTTACTCCACAACCTTCACTGCGGTAATGTGAGGATTTACACCCTCATACCAGTACAGGAATCCTTCTACATCGATCACATCGCCTACCTGCAGGTTCTTTACTGCTGCATATACATCGGTGGTATTGTCACACAGATAAGATTCTACGGTAAAGGTATAGGTGTTACCGTTATAGTTTACATTGAAGTACAGGTCATCGCCATCCTGACCGGAACCGTCCCACTTGTAAAGGAATGCATCACCGGAGTCATTCAATACTTCTACGGTTAAGCCCTTAAATGTTACAAACTGGTTCTGATAGTTGATTAATTCATCGGTTCCAAGCAGTTCGGTTACATCCTTAGCCTCTGCCACATAGTTGCCTTCCAGAATTTCGAAGGTAGCGTCTACGATTTCTACTTCGCCGGACCATGCAGTCTTGTAACCGGTCACCTTAATCTTGGTACCCTGAGTTAACTTCTCATAATCTTCTTCGCTACAAGCCATATTGTAAAGGAAGTATGCACCTTCCTCATCCTGTGCATATACGGTAGCCTTATCTTCCCACCAGCTCTGCTTTGCCTGTACATAAGCTTCGATGGTTACTTCGGTTTCCAGCTCTGCTGCTGCATATTCAGCATAGGTCATAACGCCTTCACCCTTAACCACTTCTACAGGTGCTACTACAGGTGCGCTTGCTTCAGCCACTGCAGTGATATGAGGATTCACACCCTCGTACCAGTACAGGAAGCCTTCCATATCGATTACATCGCCTACCTTCAGGTTCTTTACTGCTGCATATACATCAGTGGTATTGTCACACAGATAAGACTCTACGGTAAAGGTATATGTATTGCCATCTAAAGATACATTAAAATATAAATCATCGCCGTCCTGGCCGGAGCCATCCCACTTGTAAAGGAATGCTGCACCGTCAGCATTTGCTGCTTCTACAGTCATACCCTTGAATGCTACAAACTGGTTCTGAGAGTCGATTAACGCATCGGTTCCCAGCATTGCAGTTACATCCTTAGCTTCTGCCACATAGTTGCCTTCCATAATTTCAAAGGTAGCATCTACGATTTCTACTTCGCCTGACCATGCAGTCTTATAACCGGTCACCTTAATCTTGGTACCCTGAGTTAACTTCTCATAATCTTCTTCGCTACAAGCCATATTGTAAAGGAAGTATGCACCTTCCTCATCCTGTGCATATACGGTAGCCTTATCTTCCCACCAGCTCTGCTTCGCCTGTACGAATGCTTCAACAACTACTTCGGTTTCCAGCTCAGCTGCTGCATACTCAGCATAGGTCATAACGCCTTCGCTCTTTGCAAATACATCCACTACAGGTGCCTCGGTAGGCTCTGCGGTAGGCTCTGCAGTAGGTTCTGCGGTGGGCTCTGCAGTGGGTTCAGCAGTAGCTTCCACGCTGCTCTCTGTCTTAGAATCCTTGCTCTCGTCCTTTGATGTTTCTTCAGACTTACCACAGCCTGCAACAACCAGAGCAAGTGCCATTGTCATTAATAACACTCTAAATTTTTTCATATTTCCTCTCCTTCATTAGTGTCTCCACTATTTCCTGTTACTGTTTGAATCAAGCTACCTCATCGACAATTAATCCAAACAGTTTCATTATACATAAAATCCCAAATAAATCAATATTTTTTCTTCTTAAGAAACTCTTTTAGTACATAAAGCCCCATTAATACCCATACTATACCCAGACTCCACAGCAAAATAACGGATTCCTTGGGCAATTTTCCAAGAATTCTTTTACCGTTACCATCTACCGTTATCTGGTCCAGATGCTTCGCCGACACCATATCACTGTACAACTTCTCTATAAAAGCATCATCCACCACCTTTTTTCTGCGGATGGCCTTGGTGGTCTCCTCTATCATCTGACCGGCCGCATCACGTAAGGACGCCGAACCGTTAAACACCGGTGTCACAAAGGTATTATCCACATGGTCTAAAAGCAGCTGAGATGCCTGGATCTTGATATCATAGTACTTATTGTTATCCTCTCCTCCACGGGACATATAATCCTGATACTCCGCACTTTCCTGTGCCTTGGAGGTCACCGGCACATAGCCTTCCGTACCCGCATAAGCGATTTGCACCTCATTGGTCAAAAGATACTGAGTAAAGAGCCATGACGCCAACACTTCATGGGAGTCCTCCTTATTAAACACACAGACGGAAGGTCCCTGAGAAATCATCTGCGGATGCTCCGGGTCGTATTGAGGAATAGGCTTCACCACAGTCTCAAACTCCACAAACTTATCCTCGCTTATATCGGACAACGGTGCATGACTTCCCATCCAGGTGGCACCTGCCGTGGAATCAATGGCAAAGATACATTGTCCCGCATTCAGGAAGTTGGCCGGATAGCTGGATATCTTGAAGGTGGAGAAAGCTCCCTTTTCCACATGTCCTGCGATTTCATACAACAGTTCCTCAGTGGTATCGTTGAAAATCAATATTTCTCCGCTGTCCGTGGAATAACCGGCATCCTTCTGACGAAGCAACTGTATCATCATATTGTCGGTGGACTTATAAATAAAGGGAATCATTACCTTCTGGCCATTCACCAGATAAGTTCCTTCACCATCCTTGGCTGTGGCAGCATCCGCCACCTCCCACACAAAGTCCCAGGTCAACTCCTCCGGAATGGTATAGCCCAGCTTTTCCACCAGGGTCTTATTAATGTAACAGGCCTCTGTGGAACGCATATAAGGCAGCGCATAATAATGGCCCTCTAAGAAACACTCATTCAAAAACTGGGGAATTATCTCCTCCTTAGTGGGCGCATCAAAGGCCACCTCACTACCACCCAGTCCGTATTTCTTGTGCACCATCAGCTCGTCCAAATCCACCACGCAGTTCTGACCGCTAAGGTAAGTGGCAATATGGTCCGGATATGTAATACACACATTAGGTGTGGTATTGGTGGCAATATTGGTAATTACATCATTATAAATACGTCCATAATCCGTATAAAGTCGCAAATTTATCTTGATATTGGGGTATATCTTTTGAAAATCCTCAATGGCTTTCTGATAAATATCTGTCTGCGTTTTATTGGTATCGTTTTTTGCCCAGAAGGTAATCTCATACTCTCTTTGGGTATCAAATTCCTCCGGTATTACATAAGCACTTTTCTCCACAGAACCGTGGCAGGCGGTGCAAAAAAACGTAGCCAGTCCCACCAGGGAAATTGTCAAAATCTTCTTCCATCTTCTCATCATCCCTTGGTACCTCCTCTGGACACACCCTCCATAATCTTCTTGTGGAAGATTAAAAACAGTACAATAAGAGGTATGGAGATTACTACTACCGCCGCCATCATAGCCGGGATATTC
>SVFL01000007.1 GCA_015056885.1 Lachnospiraceae bacterium | reverse complement strand
GGAGGCAGAGGATACCTTTGTGTTATACGATGGTGTGACAAATTTGCCCTCCGGGGATTATACTGCCAATATCGGAGAGGAGCTTTTTCAGATTAATCAGGAGTCTTTTCTGCGGACAGTGTTTTTGGCGCAGAATGTCTGCGATACCGCCACGACAGACAGTATTAATGCCAAAATAGGTAATCTTGCAGATAATCTGGATGATATCAATAATTATGAGAAGGTTCAGAAGGTGCTGAAAGATATGCTCAACAGTATGTCTCCTACCCGTAAGACCGGTTCTCTTAAGCAAAAGAAAGAAGAAATTGCACAGCTTAAGGATGAACTGCGTAAAGCGGGGGCCATAGAACTTGCGGTGGTTGAACTGGAGGAAAAAGTAACTGCCTGTGGTGAGGAGCGGACAAAGTTTTTGGCGGAGCGTAAGGATGCCCAGGCAAAATGGGAGCTATTGACCGCTAAGAAGGCTGTGGAAGCTAAGAAAAACCATTATGACAGTATTGTGACTCAGTGTAGGGAAAAGGAGAGTCAGGTTGAAGGCAGACTTTCTTCTATGGGCGGTCAAGTGCCGGATAAGGAAGAATTATCTGCGGTACAGAGGCAGTATAAGCTGTGGCAGGATAAGGAGTCTGAGGTTCTGGCAAATGTATTACAGGAGTCAGAGCAGGCGGAACTGAGCAGGCTTAAGGAGCAATTCGCGATAGGATTGCCGGAAGCAGATGTACTTAAGGAGACCCGGGAAGCGCTGAATCAGTTGGAGAGACTGCGTCTGGAGGCTGCAGGAAAGGTTCTTGATGAGGGTGAGATGCTGGAGAAAAAGCGTCTGGAAGAGCAGTTTGCCAATGTTATGAGGGAAGAGAACGATGCGGATAGCGCTTTCGCAGAACTGGATAGCCGGTTGGATGAGAGTCTGCAGCGGATTCGAACTTATATTGAACAGAAAAACGCACTTAGTGCCAAAAAGGCGACCCTGAGTTCTCTTAAGTCTATGGAACAGCAACAGAAGGTCTTATACAAGCAGCAGGAGGAGCAACGTCTTTTACAGCTTAGGGAACGCAGACAAGTGCAGCAAAAAAGACAAGTAGGGGCTTTGGCAGTTTTGATAGCAGGGTTGATACTTGTTGTGGCAGGCGGTGCCCTGATAGCTTGGGGAAGTAAGAGTGCAGGAATTTCTTTATTGTGTGTTGGAGTAATATCTGTTGTTATGGGTCTGATATTGCTTGGGGCAGGGCGCAAGGGTCAGGAAAAGCTGCAACAGGAAGCAGAATCGGTACAGCCGGTTGGACCACAGGCGGATGAAAGTATTAATACTCTTGAGCAGGAGATTGCAAAAGATGAGGAGCAGATGGCTCGTGACAAGGATTTTGTAGAGACTGTGTTGGCGGGATTAGAAGAAATCGAGGAGACTGCGTGGGAGGATTCGCTGCGGTTGCGCGATAAGCTGTATGGACTGAAGGACAGTGTGAAACGGCTGCAGAGGCTTCGGGCAAAGGAAGCGGATTATCAGGCAAAGGGCTATGAGGCAAAAATAACGCAGGCAGAGGCACAGATTGCAGAGGTGCTCAAGCCCATATTTGGTCCTGTGGAGACGGCGCGTATGAGAGGACTGCTGGCAGCGCTTATTGAGGACAGGGATAGATTTATGATGTTGACTGCAAGGGAGAATAAGTGTGACGAGGCCCGGTCTGAAGGTGAGAAATACAGACAGCAGGTAACCGATTATCTGATAAAGTATCAGCACCAAGGGATGGATTTGTATGAGGAGCTGCAAAAGCTGGCAAGTATTTTAACCGATTACGAAAATGATTGTCGGGATTTGGACAGACTAAGAGCAGAGAAAGCTGATTTTGAAGCAGCAAACGATATTAAAGCTTTTGAACGGGATATTGAAGGAATATGCGGTTCGGAGGAGGAACTTAAGTCTTATATGGATAGGCTGGATGAGAACCTGTCAATGATAGGTGAGCAGATTCAGGCGTATCGTCGTCAACTGGAGGACAAGCAGGCCGAATGGGAGGAGCTTGTGCTACAAAAGGAGCAGCTTGCATTGGCTGAGGAAGAGTTTGAAGAGAAGCATACGTATTATAAGCGGATAGGCTATGTCAGCGAATACCTTGAGAAAGCTAAGGAAAGCCTGTCGGCTAGGTATATTGGACCGGTGTTGGACTCTTTTAAGCGAAATTATGAATTGCTGTCCGGGGAGTCGGGAGAGGATTTTCGCATGGATGCCAATATTCATGTGACCAAGCGTGCCATGGGTGAGCAGAGAGAGACAGGTGCTTTCAGTGCGGGCAATAGAGACTTGATAAATATTGTGCTTCGAGTGGCTTTGGTGGATGCCATGTATCAGAAGGAGAAGCCGTTTTTGATTATAGATGATTCTTTTGTAAATATGGATGGGAATCGTTTGGAAACGGCAGGAAAGTTTATGAAACAAATTGCACAAGATTATCAAGTGATTTATTTTACCTGTCATGAGAGCAGATTGCTTAAGGATTAGTGAGTGGAGCTAAAAGATGAATAAAAAGAAGATTTTGATTGTGGCGGCTGCGGTAATTGTTTTGTTAGGAGTATTGTTTGCCGCATGCGGCAGGGATGGAACCCGTGTGGTGTTTACTACCGGTTTTGCCAAAGATGAAGTGTTTCGGATAGAGGATGAATCTTGCAAAAAAGCAGAAGTGATGGTGTATCTGACGACTATTCAGAATCAATACGAGAATGTGTATGGTGAGGAAATCTGGAATGCTTCGCTGAATGATGTGACTCTGGAAGAAAATGTTAAAGAAACGGTTCTGGCTCGAATCGCGCAGGTAAAAACCATGTATCTTTTGGCCGTGAATAAAGGAGTGACCTTGGATTCGGAGGAGGAAGCATTGGTAAAAAAAGCTGCCAAGGAGTATGTGGAATCTCTGAATGATACAGAGATTGAGCTTATGGATGTGTCGAAAGAGACGATACAGAAGCTTTATACAGAATATGCTTTGGCGGAGAAAGTGTATGAGCAACTAATTGCGAATATTAATCCGGAGGTCAGTGATGACGAAGCTCGTATTATTACAGTGCAGCATATTTTGTTGAAAACTTATACCACAGATGGCGCAGGCAAGAAGGTGCCTTTTGAGGCAACGGCCCGTAAAGCGGTCTATAACAAAGCGGTTGCACTTAGAGAGCAGGTTGTGGCAGAGGGTGTGGATTTTGCAGAATTTGCAGCCCAAAACAGCGAGGATGTAAATGTGACCTATTCTTTTGGAAAAGGTGAGATGGATGCAGCTTTTGAAGAGGCGGCATTTCTTTTGGAGACCAATGAAATCAGTGCTGTAGTGGAAAGTGAGAGCGGATATCATATTATCAAATGTATCAATACCTTTGATCGGGAGGAGACGGATGCCAATAAACTTGTGATTGTGGAAAAGCGCCGAAAGGAGGCCTTTGGTCAGGAGTATGATACTTTTGTGCAGACACTGGCTAAGAATTTGAACAGGGATTTGTGGGAGGATGTCGAGCTGATTTATGATGAAAATGTGACTACAGATAACTTCTTTGCAGTATATGAAACCTATTTTTCAAAAGAGAATTTAGGTTCCGAAAAAAATTTTTCAGAAGAATAAGAACCTCTGTATAAAAGTTGTCGTCTTATTAAGTGTAAGCCAATAAAAATGCTATTGTGACTGCCTTAAGGCGGCAAACAGGAGGGAGATTATTTATGAAAAAGAAAATAGTAGCAATGATGTGTGTAGCAGCAATGGGAATGTCCATGGTGGCATGCGGAGGTTCTGAAAAAGGAGTGGCAGATAGTTTTGCCGTTGAGTCCATGGCGCCGGCAGGGGAATACTATGCCATGACCAATAGGATGGATGGTGCAGATGAAATGCCTGTTGTTGGAATGCCGGAAGGTGATGTAGCTATGGATGATTTCAACACGGAGGAGTATGACTACATAGAGGAAAATAGTTTTTTGAGTGTAGCAACCAGTCCCCAGTCCACTTTTGCGGCAGATGTAGATACCGGTTCTTATACGAATTTCCGTCGGATGGTAAATGATAATTATGAATTGGAGGATATTCCCAAGGGGGCAATTCGTGTTGAGGAAATGATTAATTATTTTGATTATGAAGTAGTGGATGCGGACGATGAGAACCGTTTCACGGTAACCTCTGAAATTCATACATGTCCATGGAATGAATCTAATAAGCTTTTGATGATGTCGGTAAAGGCCAAAGATATTGAAATGGAGAGCGCAGGAAATAATTTTGTTTTTCTGATTGACTCCTCCGGTTCTATGAGTAGTCAGGATAAAGGAGACATGGCAATTCGTTCCTTTAAGCTGTTGGCAGAGACTTTGACTGCTGAAGACAGAGTGTCTATTGTAACTTATTCAGGGGATTCCAGAGTGGTTCTTGCGAGCTGTGAAGGGGACAAATATAAGAAGATTTGTAATGCGCTGGATTCCATTGAATTTGGCGGTGGAACCAATGGTAGCGGTGGTATCACGGCTGCTTATAAGCAGGCTGAGAAGAATTTTATTGAGAACGGTAATAACAGAGTAATCATTGCTTCTGATGGTGATATGAATCTTGGAGTGACAAGTAATGCAGGACTTACAGACTTGATTGCTGAAAAGAAGGAATCAGGAGTGTTTTTGACAGTTTTGGGCTATGGCAGCGGTAATTATTCTGATGCCAATATGGAGAGCATTGCAGATGCCGGTAATGGCAACTATTATTACATAGACTGTATCGATGAGGCGAACAGAGTGTTGGTGGATAAGTTGAAACAGACTACAATTACTGTTGCAAAGGATGTGAAATTGCAGGTTGAGTTCAATCCTATCGAAGTGTCTGAATATCGTTTGATTGGTTACGAAAACAGAACAATGGCTGCAGAGGATTTTGAGGATGATTCCAAGGATGGCGGTGAGACCGGTGCAGGCCAGACCGTAACTGTATTGTATGAATTGGTATGTAATGAAGGCAGCAGCGCTGAGAGCGATTTGAAGTATCAGGCAGACAGAGAACTTACTGATGCTGCTGTAAGTGGTGAGGTTTTGACACTTTCCGTCCGTTACAAGGAGCCCGACGGCGATACCAGTGTGGAAGAGAATTTCGTGGTAACAGACGGGGAAGGTGAGCTGGTTTGCAATAAGATTTCAGCGGATTATGCATTGGCAGCAGGAGTGGCAGAACTGGCGATGATTCTCAATGACAGTCAGTATATTGGCAGCGCGGACCTTGATTCTGCTTATAATTTGGTAATGCAGGGCAGCAATGACAATAAGTACCGCGAGGAGTTGGCGGAGATGATTAAGAGTTTGAGCTACTAAGGATTTGAATCATTAAAGTAAATATTCCATGGCTTCATCCGTGGCGAACAATGGAAACGCTATTATGTAAAAAAACAGAAAGCTGGGAGCAATAAAATGACTAAAAAGAAGTGTATAATTGTGGGATGTGTTGTGGTTCTGTTTTTATTGGCAGGGCTGACATCTGTTTCATTATGTTGCGATGCTTCTCATATAGGGCAGTATCCTGTAAATCCTTACTGTACAAAATGCCAAGGTAGAGATGGTATTGTACAGCATGAGTGCCAAAAGCCTAATGGCAGAGAACGATATTGCAGAACTTGCGGGAAGATAGTGCTGAGGCATTTGGTAGAAAAAGAAGATTCACATGTTGAATATGAAGATTGCATGGTTTATTAGTTTAGGAAAAATTTAGAAATTCACAAAGCTTTGAAAATAAAGGGTTTGAAACAAGTTATTAGCACTCAACATTGTTGAGTGCTAATTTTGTATTGACTTTTGTTTGTGCCTGCTATAAACTTTATTTTAGTGGTCAAAGTGCAGATTGTATATTTGACGGTATCAAAACAAAAAGAAAAGGAAGTGGATTACATGGCAGCAAGAAGCGGAAGCTTATCAATTAACAGCGAAAATATTTTCCCAATTATTAAGAAATGGTTATATTCCGATCATGATATTTTTTACAGAGAGTTAATCTCCAATGGATGTGATGCGGTGACAAAGCTTAAGAAGTTGGATATGATGGGTGAGTATACTCTGCCCGATGGATATAAGGCGAGAGTAGATGTGATTGTGAACCCTGAGAAGAAGACCTTGACTTTTATCGATAATGGTCTTGGAATGACTGCAGATGAAGTGAATGAGTATATCAATCAAATCGCTTTCTCCGGTGCAACAGACTTTATCGAGAAGTACAAGGACAAGAGCAATGCAGATCAGATTATCGGACATTTTGGTCTCGGCTTTTATTCTGCATTTATGGTAGCAGATGAAGTGCATATTGATACTCTTTCTTATAAAGATGGTGCACAGGCTGTACACTGGGAGTGTGATGGTGGTACAGAGTTCACCATGGAGGACGGCGACAAGGCAGAGGTAGGTACTACCATCACTTTGTTTTTGAACGAGGATTGTCTGGAGTTCTGTAATGAATATAAGGCAAGAGAAGTTGTTAAAAAATATTGTTCTTTCATGCCTACTGAGATTTATCTGAGCAAGGCAGATACCAAGGAAACCCAGATTATCAAAGAGGATGAAAAGCTTGAAGAGGATGTGGTAATTGAGGAAATCCAGCCCGAACAGAAGGAGGGCGAGGACGCAGCAGAGGAGCCCAAGAAGCTGAAGATTAAAAAGCGTCCCGAGCTGATGAATGAGACAACTCCTCTGTGGACCAAGCATCCAAACGACTGCACTAAGGAGGAGTATCTGGAGTTTTATCGCAAGGTATTCCAGGATTACAAGGAGCCTTTGTTCTGGATCCATCTGAATATGGATTATCCTTTTAATCTCAAGGGTATTTTGTATTTCCCCAAGATTAATATGGAATATGAATCTATCGAGGGTACCATCAAGCTGTACAATAATCAGGTGTTTATCGCAGATAATATCAAGGAGGTTATCCCTGAATTTCTGCTTCTGTTGAAGGGCGTGATTGACTGTCCTGATTTGCCTTTGAATGTATCCAGAAGTGCTCTGCAGAACGATGGTTTTGTGAAGAAGATTGCAGAATATATTACCAAGAAGGTGGCAGACAAGCTGTCCGGTATGTGCAAGACCGATAAGGAAGAGTATGACAAGTACTGGGATGATATCAGTCCTTTCATCAAGTTTGGCTGCCTGAAGGATGATAAGTTCTGCGAGAAGATGAATGATTATATTCTGTTCAAGAATCTGGATGGAAAGTATCTGACTTTGCCCGAGTGTCTGGAGATTAAGCCCACTGATACGGAGGAGTCCGCTGTGGATGAGAACGGTGAGAAAGTAGAGGCTGAGGTTGTCACTGAAGAAGATGCAGAAGATACAGAAGTAAAAGAGAAAATTATTTACTATGTTACCGATGTTCAGCAGCAGGGGCAGTATATCAATATGTTCAAGGCTGCCAAGATGGATGCAGTGATTCTGACTCACAATATCGACCAGCATTTTATCTCCCAGTTGGAGTACAAAAATGAAGGCGTAAAGTTCCTTCGTATTGACTCTGATGTGACAGATGCATTGAAGTCCAAGACTTCCAAGAAGGTTAAAGAAGAATTGGAAGCACAGGCAGAAGCTATTGGCGCGTTGATGAAGAAGGCACTTAAGAAGGAGACTCTTACTGTTAAGGTGGAGAAATTGAAAAATAAGAAGATTTCTTCCATGATTACCTTGTCAGAAGAGGCAAGACGTATGCAGGATATGATGAAGATGTATTCTGCACCCGGTATGAACATGCCCGGTATGGGTGGTGAGGGTGAGACTCTGATTCTCAATGCGAATCATCCCCTTGTTCAGTATATTACTGAGCACGAGGACGGCGAGAATACTCAGATGATTTGTGAACAGTTGTATGATTTGGCAAAGCTCCAGCATGCTCCTTTGGAAGCTGAGGCAATGGCTAAGTTCGTAGCAAGAACCAATGACATTATGATGTTTTTAGCAAAATAGTTATTAGAATTCACAGGAAGTGTGCGGATTTTTCGTGTACTTCCTGTTTCTTTTAATTGTTTTAGATGTTTTTTGTAAATTTATTGTGAATTTTGTAGAAAAATGTACAAAAAAGGTGGAAATTTTTTAAAAATGTAGTATAATTTTGATAAAGAGTGACGTGCTTATAATTAGTTGGAGTACGCAAGAAATAAATATAAGGGGGCAACACCTATGGCTAAAGAAATGATAGCAATGCTTCTTGCCGGCGGACAGGGTTCAAGACTTTATGCTTTGACTCAGAAACTGGCAAAACCCGCTGTTCCGTTTGGCGGTAAATATCGTATTATTGACTTTCCGTTGTCGAACTGTGTCAACTCCGGTATTGATACCGTGGGTATTCTGACGCAGTATCAGCCGCTCGTGCTGAATGAGTACATTGGTAATGGTCAGCCTTGGGATTTGGACAGATTGCATGGTGGTGTACATGTACTTCCGCCCTATCAGTCTGCAAAAGGTTCTGACTGGTATAAGGGTACTGCAAATGCAATTTATCAGAATATTTCTTTTATCGAGAGATATCAACCTGAGTATGTAATCATTTTGTCCGGTGACCAGATTTGTAAGCAGGACTATAGTGATTTCTTGAGATTCCATAAGGAAAAAGGCGCAGAATTCTCCGTTGCGGTTATGGAGGTGCCTTGGGATGAGGCTTCCCGTTTTGGTTTGATGGTTGCAGACGAGAATGACAAAATTACCGAGTTTCAGGAAAAACCCAAGGAGCCTAAATCGAATTTAGCATCCATGGGTATCTATATCTTTAACTGGGATGTGCTTAAAAAGTATCTGGAAGAGGATGAGGCAGATCCCAATTCCGAGAATGACTTCGGTAACAATATTATCCCGAATCTTTTAAGAGACGGCAGAGATATGTATGCATATCACTTCAATGGTTATTGGAAGGATGTAGGAACCATTTCTTCTCTTTGGGAGGCGAATATGGAGGTTTTGGATCCTGAGAACAGTGGAATTAACCTTTTTGATGAGGATTGGAAGATTTACAGCCGTAACTCCGGTATGACCGGTCATCGAATCGGTGCCAATGCAGAGGTAATCGACTCCATGATTACGGATGGTTGCCGTATCGAAGGTAAGGTAAAACATTCTATTATTTTTGCAGGTGTTACAGTGGAAGAAGGCGCAGTGGTGGAGGATGCAGTTGTTATGGGCGGCACTCACATTGGTGCAGGAGCAGTGATTAAACACTGTATCGTGGCTGAGAACGTTACCATCGGAGAGGGAGCTGTAGTTGGTGCGGCGCCTACTGAAGATGAAAAGGGTGTGGCTACCATCGGTCCTGATGTAATAGTAGGTAAGAATGCCAAGATTGGTCCTAAGGCCATGGTAGGAGAATCGGTAAAGGAAGGTGAAGTGGTATGTTAAAATTGAATGCAGATGCACTGGGCATCATTTTCCCCAACAGCTATGATTCAATGGTTCCGGAGCTTGCAAGAGAGCGTCTGATGGCATCCATTCCTTTTGCCGGAAGATATCGAATTGTAGATTTTCTGCTTTCCAGTATGGTAAATGCAGGTATTGATAATGTGTCTTTGGTGGTAAAACAGAATTACCACTCTCTGATGGATCATCTGGGCAATGGTCGTGAATGGGATTTGAGCCGCAAAAACGGTGGTTTGAATCTGGTTCCTCCTTTCTCTGACAGAGAGGTTAAGATGTACAGCGGACGTGTGGAAGCGCTGTCGAGCATGATTCCTTTCTTGAAGAAACAGAAGGAAAAATATGTAATCATGAGTGATGCTAACTTGGCAGTGAACTTTGATTTCAAGGGGCTTTTGAAACAGCACATTGAGAGCGGTGCGGACTTGACCGTGGCTTACACTAAGGACGGATTGCCTCAGGATTTACTAGACTTGGAAGCTGACACCAAGAATCTGTATTACACCTTGAAGATGAAGGAAGACAGAGTATCTGAGATTTGTGTAAACTCCAAGGATAAGGGTGTTCAGAATATTTCCATGAATATTTATGTGGTGGAGAGAGAACTCCTGATTCAGCAGATTTCAGAAGGTTATCTGAAGGGTGCAGTTTATTATGAGAGAGATATCCTGGCAAATCAGTTGGACAAGCTGGATGTAAGAGGCTATTGCTTCGAGGGCTATGTGGCTCGTATTACCAGTGTACGCAATTATTTTGAGGAGAGCATGAAGATGCTTGACCAGGAGAATCTGGACGGTTTGTTTGGACCCAGCCCTGTTTACACCAAGATTCGTGACGACAACCCGACCCGTTACATGAATTGCTCCAAGGCTAAGAATATCATGGCTGCAGACGGTTGTGTAATCGAGGGAGAGGTAGAGAACTGTATTCTCTTCCGAGGTGTTAAGATTGGTAAGGGCGCTAAGGTGAAAAACTGCGTGCTTATGCAGGATTCTGTAGTGGAAGAGGGCGCGAGTGTAGAATATGTAATCACCGATAAGAAGGTAAAAATTTCTGCCGGTAAGGAGCTCAAGGGCACCGACAGCTTCCCCGTATATGTGGAGAAGAGCAAGACGGTGTAAGACGCGGATGCGTAGAATAAATTAAGAAGTAAATATAGCGGCATAAAACGCGGATGGACGTGTTTTATGCCGCCTTTGTGTTGGGGGAATATATTATTTAGTCACTTCTTCCAGCACCCTGCGCACGGCCCCTGGACCTTTGGACATCTCTGCAAAATATTCTTTTACCTTGTCTGCCAGTCCTGCCTTGTGCAAATCTACGCCAAACAATTTGGTATTTCCGAGGAGATAATCCAATCGGCTTAAATCCTTTTTCTGGTCGGTTAACTGATATTCTTTTAGGGTTGCAAGAGCAGATTCTGCACCGGGGTCGGGGCTTAATTCAAAGGATTTTCCCTCGTCGTCTACTGCCATAAGGTATCTCAACCACCCCGCTAAAACCAGTGGAATATAGCGAAGTTCTTTGATTTTCTCAGGATTCTTTTCTTCGTAGGCCTTTAATGTTTCGCCGAAACGTACAGCCAGCTTCTGGGAGGTGTCGGTGGCTATGCGCTGGGGGGTGTCCGGCATAAAGGGATTAGGCAGTCTTTTGGTGAGCACAGTGTTTAAGAATTCCCTGGGGTCGATGATGCCGGGATCGGACACCTGTGGAAGTCCTTCCTGATAGCCCAGTTCTTCTACCAGTTTTTTGAGACTATCATCTTTCATTTCATGGGAAATGCGTTCAAATCCCAGAAGACAGCCGAAGATGGCAAGGGCAGTATGGAGCGGATTTAAACAGGTACAAACCTTCATTTTCTCAGCCTTGTCTACAGTTTCTGCGTCCGTAAAATAGATGCCGGCCTTCTCCAAAGGAGGGCGACCGTTGGGAAATTTATCTTCGATAACAAGATACTCGGCGCTTTCTGCATTTACGAAGGGAGCCACGTAGCTGTTTTTTGAGGTAATGACGGGAGTCAGGTTCTCCATACCTTCCAAGACAAGTGTGTTGGCTACCTGGGGGTCCGGTCGGGGTGTGATTTTGTCAATCATGGACCAGGGAAATGAAACACTGTCGCTATCGTGGACATAGTCTGTAAAACCTTTGTCTGCCAGACCGGAGCGACACCATTCCTTGGCAAATGTGGAGATGGCATTTTTGAGCAAATCTCCGTTGTGAGAGCAGTTATCCATGCTGACCATGGCAATAGGAGCCTGACAAGTTATGAAACGATGGTAGAGCAAAGCAGCCACTTTGCCCAAATAGCTTTGGGGCTTTTTGGGGCCATTAATCAAATCGGTAGCTACAGAGGGGAGAAAGGAACCCTGAGAGTCCTTGACAGAGTAGCCCTTCTCAGTAATGGTAAAGCTGGCCAACTGAAGAGTCGGATTTGCAAAAATCTCTTGAAGTCTTGAGAATTCCGGCAAAATGTCGCTGTCCAGAATTAAGGATTCCATAACACTTGCAATAACCGTTTTTTCCATGGTATTGTCAGTGTGTAATGTCACCAGAATGGATAGATTGTCCAAAGGGCGGGAGGATTTTTCGATGATTTCATAGTCATATCCTTCTGCTACAATCAGTCCGGTATCCATGCGTCCGTTGTTAAGGAGTTTTTGGGCTGCGTGAGCAGGAAATGCTTTGAACAGATTACCGGGGCCGAAATGAATCCATTTTGGGGATTCATAGGTGTTTTTACGTACGGTGTCATAGTCAAAGGTGGGGAGTTCATAGCCGGCGGCAAGATATGCCATCCGGTTTTGTTGTATCTCTTCAATGGTAAGTTTCATTTTATGCCTCCGTTTTAAACATTATTTTGAGGTAAGTATGCTTCTTTTGTAGGGAAAATATACCAGATGTCTTGATAAATAGATGCGAACAATATATAATTAGGCGGGAGGAGGGGATAAATATATGGCAAGTCAGCTTATGGTTGACCTGTATGACTGTGACGAAGGCCTATTGAATGATTTGGAACGAATTCGGGAATTGGCAGGAAGAATGATTGCCGAAATCGGTTCGGAAATTGTGGAAGAATGTGTGCATGAGTTTCAACCTATTGGAATTACATACATAGCGGTAATTACTACCTCACATTTTTCTATTCACACGTGGCCTGAGTACGGATATGCGGCGGTGGACATCTTTTCCTGTAAGGAGGGATTGCCCATGGAAATCGCAGAGAAGCTGAAAGAAGCCTTTGGTGCCAAGAGGCATACAGTCAATGGGTTCAAAAGAGATATAGGAGGGAGGAATTAAGAGTGGAGTATCAATTAGGTGATACACTACGGGTAGATGGTGACATTTATCGTGTAACAGGTAAAATTTTATACCGAAATCTAAATGACAATTGTACATGGTTCGAGTACAAAATCAGACCGAATCAGGGCAGTGGTGAGAAATGGTTGAGTTATGATGCATCTTATGCAGAATATTCACTTTCCACAGTGGTTCACAATGTATCCACAGGTGGCTATCATGTGGTAGACAAAGGCGTGGAAGTAGTTGACGGTGCATGGGGTGATGTGGATGTTTCAAAGGGAGACAGTGCCAGCTTTACAGAATACGAAGATCCCACAGAGGAGTTCATTATTTCTTCTGAGGTATGGGATGATGGAGAGGAGTTTTCGAAAGGATATTATCTGGATGAAAACGAGGTAGAGTATCTGTCATCCGGAACAGGAGGATATCAGACGAATGGTTTTCAAAGTAGTGGTTATTCCTCTTCCGGTTATAGTGGCACTTCCTATGGTGGCAGCTCCTATAGCGGATATTCAAGGAATAATAATTCCGTTATTGCAGCAATTGGTGTAGTGGTCTTTATTATATTTGGATTAGTTTCTATTTTGTCAAATAATATAAGTAGTACACCAAAGATATCCAAGTATTTGGAAAAGTCAACGGTTTATGAGTACAAAACTTCAATTACCGGCAAAACAGGTAAGAATGCAGATGTATATAAATCATCCCTGACGATTGATTCTACAGCAAAAGATATTATTAGAGCTATTGACGGTAAAACAGATGATGTGCAGCAGAATACAGAGGATGGAGATAATAGTATCGGAATCCTTACCGAGAAAGAATATTGTTATATTTACGAGTCGGAGGATGACGAAGTTTTAGTGCAGATTTCCTCCAGAGAATATGCATATTCCAATGATTCAGACGTTTATCGCGGAAGAAGTCACAGTAGCAGATACTACAGAAGATATTATTATTCCAGAGGTTATAAGTCTGATTCTACAAAATATGATAAATATTCGTCACCATACACAACGTATACAGATTCTACGATTACTCCGAACAGTTCGGACACTTACAGGACATATTCTTCTTCTGTAAGGCAGACAAGTACCAGTACAAGAACTTCTTCCGGTGGTGGAATCAGTAGTGGTAAGTAAAAAATCAGTAATGATACATAAAATATTTGTTAATACAAGGAGACAATGATATGGAAATTATAAGTGAAATCTTAGTAGTAGCGGCGTATTCTTTTTTGGGTATTTTATTGATGATGTTGGGAAACTGGTTGATAGATTTACTTGTGCCTTGTGATTTCCCTGCTGAGATACAGAAAGGAAATCAGGCGGTAGGCTGGCTTACGGCAGGTTCCTTTATTGGTATTGGTATCATTCTTCGTGCAGCGATTATGTCACCGACAATGGAAGCGGTAGAGGAAACATTGCTTACCGGTATGTTGAGCAGTGCTCTTTATTTTGTAATAGGTACAGTATTTTTTATTCTGGGTTATTTTATTGTAGATATTATCAATAAAAAGTATCGTTTGAATGATGAAATCGGAAGAGGCAATGTTGCTGCAGGTATCATGGTGTTTGGCATTTTTGTTGGCCTTGCAATTGTTATCAGCGGAGTTATTTGCTAATATGAAAAATTATAAATTATTAATGTTGACCACCCTGATTATATCAGGGTGTTCCATTTGTTATGAATTAATTATCAGTGCGGTGAGTTCCTATCTGGTAGGGGACAGCACACTTCAATATTCTGTGACGATTGGACTGTACATGTGCGCCATGGGTTTGGGCTCTTATCTTTCCAAATTTATGAAGAATAATCTGTTTAATTGGTTTGTGAGTATTGAGATAGGAGTGGGGGCAATTGGCGGAGTTAGTGCCTTGATTTTGTTTCTTGCCAATTTATATCTGGAAAGTTATCAGCTGGTAATGTATCTGGAGATTATTATAATTGGAACTCTTGTGGGTGCTGAAATCCCTATTTTGACACGTATTATTGAGGGAGATGAGGAAAATCTGCGTGTAACCATATCCTCTATTTTCAGTTTTGATTATATTGGTGGATTGGTGGGATCTATTGCATTTCCCTTACTTTTGTTGCCGCAGTTGGGGTATTTTGCTACTGCATTTTTAACCGGTACTATGAATTTGGTTGCGGCTATGTTGATTATCTACAAATATGCCGGACGAATTAAGCGTGTTTGGGGGTATAAGATTGCTACTGCGGTATTATTTGCAGGAATGGTTATCGGAATGCTTTTTTCTGAGAATATTTCAAATTATATCGAGAATGGTCTGTATCGTGATAATGTTATTTTGTCGGAACATACCAAATATCAGCATATTGTTATGACGAAACACCGGGATGACGTGCGCCTTTATATTGACGGAAATATTCAGTTTTGTTCTATGGATGAGTATCGTTATCATGAGGCATTGGTACATGTTCCCATGGCAAAAGCGGAGAAAAAAGACAGGGTGTTGGTGCTGGGCGGAGGAGACGGTATGGCTGTCCGCGAACTGCTCAAATATGAAGATACGCATATTACACTTGTGGATTTGGATGAAGAAATGATTCGAATTTGCAGTGAAAATAAGAATATTAATAAGTTAAATGATAATTCTTTAAAAAGCGACAGACTGACAATTGTAATTCAGGATGCTTATAAATTCCTGGAAAACAATACAGAGCCTTTTGATGTGATTATTGTAGATTTGCCGGACCCCAATAATGAAGCATTGAATAAGCTATATACGAATGTGTTTTATCGTTTGTGTGGCAATTCTCTGACAGAAAACGGTATTATGACAGTGCAGTCTACCAGTCCCTATTATGCATCAAAAGCTTTTTGGTGTGTGAATAAAACACTGGAAAGTGAAGGATTCTTTGTGAAACCCTATCATTTGCAGGTGCCGGCATTTGGAGATTGGGGCTTTAATCTTGCGTCAAAAAAAGAAATGGATGATGTGTTTCAATTGGATGTAGAGACCCGGTATCTTGATGAGAACAACGTGGAAGCACTATTTTGTTTTGGAAAAGATGAGTTGGCGGCAAATGTTGAGATTAATGGTCTTTCCAGACCTAGGATGATAGAGTATTATATGGAGGCTGTAAGGAACTGGGAATAGCAGAAAGTGTAGCAAAATGGGCGGTTTTATGCGGCGAGGGCTTGTTTTTTTAGGCTTTTATGCTATAATATAAGTGAGGAAATGGATGTTGGGCACGGATGCCCTGTTTTGTAGCAAGATGCTATCATACAAGGAGGTAGTGAGATGGGTATTAATTTCAATATGAATATGAAGAATGATTATTCCTATTTGTTTTCTTCGCTGAATTCCAATAAGAATAACGGTTCCAACAGTCTTGCAAGTCTGACAAGTCTTTTGACCGATTATTCCAGTATTAAGACAGGCAGCTACGGCAAGCTTTTGAAAGCGTATTATGCGGAGGATGGCAATAGTAAGCTTAAGAATCTTGCGGAGCAGAAAGATTCCTCTGTAGAAGTTGTGACCAAGGAGGATGCACAGAAACTCAATAAGGTTCAGACTGCAACAGATACCTTGAAGGAGTCTGCAGATGCGCTTATGGAAACCGGAAGTAAGTCTCTGTTTAAACAGAAGGAGATTACTACTAAGGATGAAAATGGTATGGAAATTACCGGGAAAGGGTATGATACCGCTGCAATTTATAAGGCAGTAAGTGCATTCGCAGAGGATTATAATGCAGTTTTGGATGCTGCAAATTCTGCAGATAATTCGACGGTAACCAATCGTGTTAATACTATGAATAACACCACATTGGCTAATGAGAAGTCCCTCGCTAAGATTGGTATCACGGTAGGCGAAGATGGCAAGCTTTCTGTTAATAAGGATGCTTTTATGAAAGCGGATATGAATAGTGTGAAATCATTGTTTAACGGGACCGGTTCCTATGGTTATCAGACATCTGCGCAGGCGTCCTTGATTAATTTCTCTGCGGAGCGTGAGGCATCCAAGGCAGCTACATATACTGTGAATGGAGATTATAATTCTGTTTTAAATACAGGTAATCTTTATAACAGTTATTTCTAAAAACAAACAATAGGAAGGTTAGGGAACTCTCTAAAATTGTTTAAATTTTTTACAAAATTCTATTGACATTTCCTGTGATATAGTATAGAATAACATTTGTTCGCAGGAATGGCGGAATTGGCAGACGCGCACGGTTCAGGTCCGTGTGGTAGCAATACCATGAGAGTTCAAGTCTCTTTTCCTGCACGATAAGAGTGTTAAGTGATTGCTTAGCACTCTTCTTTTATATCATTATATATTTCTGTTTTCACGGTGAGGTCTTCACCATTTTTCTCAAGATAACATGGAACATTGACAAGAGGTACAGAATAAAATATATGAGTGCTGATTATATAGAAATTTAATGTTTTAATAAGGCTTTACACCGTTTCAAAACGCCTTTATAATATAGATATGGATATTTAACATGTAACCCGTTAATCAGGTGTAAGGCCTTATTAAAGTATTAAGGACTTGCACCTTTTGAGATATTGAGAATATGGCAACATTAGAAACAAAGTCACAATTGAATACTCCGCAAAATGGCATCTGGTATAAGCTGGACTTGTCTGCGATTGTGTATCCTACCTTGCAAAGGAGAGATTTTTCTTCCGTATATCGTCTCTCGGTGTTGTTGAAAGAGGAGATTAATCCGCAAGTGTTACAGCAGGCGCTGGACATGACACTCCCCAGATTTCCTACCTATAAGGCGGCTATACGAAAGGGTCTGTTCTGGCGCTATCTGGAACCGAATAACAGACCGGGGCCTTTTGTACAGGAAGACGTGCAAAATCCTTGCCAACCTATGTATTTTAAGGCAAATAACAGGTATTTGATTCGTGTATATTACTATAAAAACAGAATAGCATTGGAGGCGCATCACTCTTTGGGAGACGGTACGGGAGGAATGTGTGTATTGCAGACACTCGCGGCAACTTATTTACGTCTCTTGGGACATGACGATATTGAGAATGAAGGTTTTGTTCTGGATATCGATTCTCAGCCGGATAAAGGGGAGCTTGAGGATGCTTACATGAAGTATGCCAATGCAAGGGTGTGTCCGCCTCGTCCTCAGGAGAAGGCATATCATGTTCATGGAACGAAGGAGCCTTTTTATACCTTGAATATTATCGATGGCATTATGTCTACTTCAGAGGTTATAAAGGTCGCAAAAGGATATAATGCGACGATTACGGAATATTTGAATGCTGTACTTTTGTATGCTCTTTTGGAGCGACAGATGGAGGGGGGAGGAAAAAGACTTCGTCCCGTTAAGATTGCGATGCCGGTGAATTTGAGAAGATTTTTCCCTTCTAAGACATTGCGTAATTTTATTACCATGGTTTATCCGGGAATAGACCCGAGACTGGGAGACTATTCCTTTGAAGACATTGTGGTTCATGTACACAATTATATGCGTTATTATCTGAATGAGAAGATTCTGAGAGGGGATATCACCACTAATGCAGAGCTGCAAAGGAATCCTTTTGTTCGTGTGGTTCCTTTGTTTATCAAGGATTTTACCGTAAAATCTTTTTATGCAAGGGTACAGGATAGAAATTCTTCAGCGGGACTGACCAATATGGGTGCGGTTTTTGTGCCGGAAGGGATGAAGAAGTATATTGAGCGTTTTGATATCTATATGGGGCAACCCTTCTCCAATCGTACGAACTGTGCAATTATCAGCTTTGATGATACTCTTACCATTAATTTTACAAGCGGTATCGTAGAGGCTGATGTAGAGCGGTATTTTTTCCGAAAGTTGGTACAGGATGGTATTCATGTAAAGATAGAGAGTAATAGAGAGGTCTAGATATGTCATATTGTGTGAATTGTGGAGTGGAGCTTGACAACTCTGCCAAGAAATGTGTGCTTTGCAATACGCCGGTGATTCATCCCGGGCGTGATATGCAGGCTGTATATGGGACTCCTTTTCCCGAGGAAAAAGGAACTGTGGAGGCTGTAAACAGAAATGATTTTGCTATTTTGTTAAGTACTTTTGTGCTTGCGGCGGCAGTGACATGCGGACTTTTGAATGCGTTGGTATTTACCGGGACCAGATGGTCTTTGGCAGTTATTGGTGTGTGCGTAATCCTTTGGGTTTCAATTGTTCCGTTAATTGTTTGGCGTAAATTATCGGTATATGCGTCATTGTTTTTGGATGGATTAGCTGTATCTTTATATTTGTATATGTTGGCACATATGGTAGATTCCTTTGGCTGGTGTTACGGGCTGGGGTTACCTATTGTCATGTTGGTGGTTGTGGTAGCTGAATTATTAGCTATAGCAGTCAAAAAATTGCCGAGGTCCTTTTTAACAGTATCATTATATATTGATCTTGCGGTGGGAATTTTATGTACGGGGATTGAGTGTCTGATAGACCGATATGTGGATGGACGTATTATGCTAAGTTGGTCGGCAGTTGTTATGACGATTTGTATTGTTTTGGCTATTACCATTATTACAATGTTGTCCAGAAGAAGGCTGCGTAGTGCAGTGCGGAGAAGACTTCATTTTTAAGGAGTGTTTATGGCAGACAAAAGAAATCAGAATCTGATGCAGTTGGTAAAACGATTACATGGTCTGGTGGATAATACAGACTTAAATAAACAGCGCCAGTCGCAGGATTATATCGGAACAATCTTTGGCAATTCCAAAGAAGTGGTTTACAAACCGGTAGATGTTGGCGGTATGGAGGGAGAGTGGATTAGCCCGAACAGACCATATATGAAGGAGCATGTGATTTTATATTGTCATGGTGGCGGATATTCGACAGGAAGTCCGGTTTATGCCAGGACAATCACTAATAAGCTGGCGGATTCCACCTCTATGGATGTATTTTGTTTTGACTACAGACTTGCACCGGAGAATCCCTATCCGGCAGCCTTGGAGGATGCGCTGAAAGCATGGGATTATCTGATGCTCAAAGGATATGGTGCGAGAGATGTGATTGTGGCGGGAGATTCTGCCGGAGGCAATCTTGCCCTCGCTTTGACCTTGAAATTAAAAGAGGAGGGAAGATTTCTTCCCAGAGGATTGATACTCATGTCACCATGGACGGACTTGACAGCTTCCGGTAAGTCCTATGAGACGAGAGCAGCAGCCGATCCGGTTTTGGACAAGGATTATATGGACCGGGTTGTAACTGCTTATGCAGATGGCCATGATTTGGAGAATCCGTTGATTTCACCTTTATTTGCGGATTTTAAAGGATTTCCTCCTACATATATACAAGTGGGGGATAATGAAATACTTTTGAGTGATTCTAAGCGGTTGTATCAGAATCTTTTGCGGGATAATGTCTCCGCTCATATAGAAGTTTTTAAAGGAATGTGGCATGTGTTCCAGATGGCACCTTTTCGGACTGCAAATGAAGCAATGGACAAGAATGCGGAATTTATTTTTGAAATATGCAGATAGGCCGTCGGATGTGGGTTACAGTTGGTTTATGCAACAAAAGATGGAGGTAGGCGTATGGCATATAATAACAATGATTATCTTACAGGACTTTTGGGTACAGGAGAATTTATTCGGGAATGTGAGCAGATTGTTAGTGAAGGCGGACGTAAGTTGGCTTTTATTACCAATGACATTAGTAATTTCAAGTACGTGAATGATTTATACAGCATGGAAGAAGGAGACCGGCTGATTAATGAGATTGCCCATTTTTTCTATATCGATAATCCTGCTTGTCTTGCGGCTTGTAGAACCGGCTGTGATCAGTTCAGAGGGATTTTTGATGTTTCGGGATTGTCTCATGATGAAGAAGTGAATAGAGTGGTGGAAAAGAATGAGTGCTTTGAGGCATTGATGGCAGAAAAGTATCCCAATGTGTTTATTCATGTGTACACCGGACTGTATTTTTTAGAGGATGGGGAAACGGATGTGCGTGTAGCTATTGATAAGGCGCATGTTGCGAAAAAACTTTCCAAGGGTAAGTTTAATATTAAATGCCAAGTGTATGACCCGGCTGATTTTAAGCAGCAGACAGATCAGATGGCAGTTGTAAATCAGTTTGTTCATGCCTGCGATAACGATGGTATTTTGGTTTATTTACAGCCTAAATACTCTGTATCCAAGGATTGTGTGGTAGGAGCGGAGGCCTTGGTGCGTATGGCGGATGATGATGGCGGAATTATTCCTCCAGGACGGTTTATACCGGTTCTTGAGGCTACCGGTATGATTAGTAAACTGGACGAGCTTATGATAGAAAAAATTTTTGCTCTTCAGAAAAAATGGTTGGAAGAAGGCAGGGAGGTTTTTTCTGTGTCGATAAATGTTTCACCCATTACTTTTTCCAAGGAAAGTTTTGTGGATTTTGTGATTGCTTTACAAAAAAAATACGATGTGCCTGCCCGGCTGGTAGAATTAGAAGTACTTGAGTCCACCATAACAGATGCGGAGGATTCCGTATTTAACGCGATTAACAGATTGAGAGCAAATGGTTTTAAGGTCAGTGTGGATGATTTTGGTTCCGGATATTCCAATCTGAATCAGATAGCTAGCATCCCTGCGGATATCATTAAATTAGATAGGGTGTTTGCTTGTAAGGGATTGAAGACTGAGAAGGGGAAAAAAGTTGTGAAGTCGTTGATTCAGATGCTTCATGACATTGAGTATTCTGTTGTTTTTGAGGGAATAGAGACGGAGGAAGAGCGTGATTTAGCTTATTCCTTTGGCTGTGATGTGATTCAGGGGTATTTTTACAGCAGACCTATACCGGCAGGAGAGTTTGAGGAGAAGTTTTTATAAATTATGTTGTAGTATTAGGGAGAGCAGATGTTTTGGCATAAGGTTACCAAGGATGATATGGATAGAGCGAAGGAGGTAGCATCGGAGGTAAGGCATGGGAAGAAACAATTTCTTTCGGTTCTTTATCAGATTCTTGTATCCAGAGACAAGCATCTGATAAAATATGCCGCTTCTGAAATCGCACAGTATATGCAGGGGGTGGATTCTGCCCGGATAATAAAGCTGGATGAGAACTTTCGCCAATACAGTTCCATGGAGTGGAATATTAATTGGCAAAAGGTTGATTTTGGACTTTGGAAAAAATGCATTGAATGCAGGGAAGATTATTTGTGGGTGCTGCGGTTAGGTACTTTTCATCCTAATGGGTATTTTCGGGAGAAATGTGTCCGGGAGCTTGCGGGCGAGAATGCGTCGATGCGTTTTGTGATTTTGCGGTTAAATGACTGGGTGAAAGAGGTCAGAGAGGTTGCCATTGCGGTAAGTAAACAGGTTTCGGAATTGGGTGCCGAGGAGTTGGTGGAGTGTCTGCCCTATCTTGCCAAGGTGATGCAGGGAATGCGAGGAGACCGAGGATGGCTGTATGAATTGGAATGTCGTATTGCTGAGGGTATTGCAAGACAGTTGGATAAAGTAGATATTGAGAATCTTGGAAGATATGACATTAAAGCCAGAAAATATCTGTATCGTTTGATGTTGGAACATAAAATCTGGAACAAGGCTGAGGTGAACAGGGCTTTGAACCGGGAAAGGTGCGGACAATGTCAGTTTATGCTCATAACGATGCTTCTTAGGTATTATGAGTGTTCCATGGAGGAAATAGACAGTTATTTGCAACATAAAAGCAAGGTGGTTCAGAAAAAAGCTTTTGAGCAGAAGTATAGTTTGTTGGGCGATTATTGGCCGGGCGTGGAAGAACTGCTTTTGGCACAGGCCGTAGGTGTGCGTGGGCTGGCGAGCTATATTTTGCGAAAGCATACAGATATAGATGTTGTAGCTTATTATGCGGAACGTCTGGAGACACCATATAAGAAAATTTGCATTCTGGGTATTGGAGAGAATGGTAGTGCAGAGGATGCAACACATATCAATAAATATCTGAGGGACGAGTCGGAGGGAGTTGTAAAGAACACCCTTCGTTCTTTGAGTTTGCTTTTAAAATGTAAGGCAGGAGATGTTTATTGGCAATATTTGCAGGATGAAAGGCCGACTGTAATGCGGGCGGCATATCGTGAGATTGTAGCAAATGAGATAATGTTTGGGGCCAAGCAAGTATTTGAGTTGTTTATGCAAACGGAGAGTGAGTTGCTGAAGGAAAAATTGGTATATCAGTTGCTCAGGGAGCGGTCGTGGGATCGTTTGCCTTATATTTTACAATTGTACAATTATGAGGATGAGAATCTTCGGCAGGTGATTTGGCGAGGTGTTTACAAGCGAAGTATGTATGGAAGGATTACGAAGGCAGACGCGGCATTTATTCGAGAGATTATGTATGATGTAAAGTATGGCATACCGGATTGCTTGAAGAAGGCGATAGAGTTTGATATGAAATTTGTGGTGACGGAGTAACGAATGTTGTGGATTCCGGCGGAGGAATTAGAGAATTTTAATCGGCATATTGTTGGGATGATTCAGGTGATAAGTGAATTTAGTGAGTAAATGAGGTGTGTTTGATGGAAATAGGATAAAAACTAAATATCCAGAATTTTTATCTGACTAAATCACATAAAAACGATAAATGACAAATGAAATTATGATAAAAAGAAAGAGAAATAGGATAAGAGGGTGAAAAAACACAAATCTTATCTAAGAAAAGTGCTAATTATATAGAGAATGGGATATGAATGTAGGATAAAATAGGTGATTTTGGCAATTTTATCCGAAAATGAAAGTAAGCAAAGTGATGTATTTTGTGGGCGGTCGCTAAAGCCATGCCGAGTCAGCGTGCTTCGCCATGCCACCGGCAGCCAGAGCCATGCCGCCCCGGCAGCCAGAGCCATGCCGAAACCTCGCAAGGCAAGCTTGCTCGGTTTCGCGGCATTCGCCGTATTGTCCGGCGTCTAAAAATGCTCTTACGTGTGCAAGCACCCGACGAGCATTTTTAGACGCCGGGCAGCATGGCTCAAAGCTCGCGAAAGTTTTTAAAAGGAATTTAAACTTTTGTGCAGAATATTTAAGGTAGGACGGTTTGGAGAGGTTTGACACCTGCGTAATGCAAAGGAGAGCAAACATATGACAATCAGAGAAACGATGGAGCAGTGGGAAGAGGAACATTTGAGTCCGTATGCGGCTAAGAGCAGGAATTCTAAGGGACGCCAGAGGGCAGAGGAGGAGTGCGATATTCGTCCGGTTTTTCAGCGTGACAGAGATCGTATTATTCACTGTAAGGCGTTTAGAAGACTGAAGGATAAGACCCAGGTATTTCTGACACCGGAGGGAGATCATTACAGAACCCGTCTGACACATACTTTGGAAGTGTCGCAGAATGCCCGAACCATAGCTAAGGCACTGAATTTGAACGAGGAACTGGTGGAGGCGATTGCGCTTGGACATGATTTGGGGCACACTCCTTTCGGTCATGCCGGAGAGCGGGCATTAAATCGTGTGTGTCCGTTAGGATTTGAGCACAGTGAGCAGAGCGTGAGAACAGTTGACCGTCTGGAGAAGGATGGGCAGGGACTGAATCTGACCTACGAGGTGCGGGATGGTATCTTGAATCACCAGACCAGTGGCAGACCCCATACCTTAGAGGGCAAGATTGTGCGTTTGTCTGATAAAATCGCCTACATACATCACGATATGGATGATGCTGTGAGGGCAGGAATTCTTACGGAGATGGATATTCCGGCAGATATTCGTGCGGTAATCGGTTCTTCTGCAGGAGAGCGTCTGGATTGTTTTATCCATGATATTGTAACGAATAGCATGGATAAGAATGATATTATTATGTCTGAGCCGGTGGCAAAAGCCATGAAGGATATCAGACAGTTTATGTTTGAACATGTTTATACCAATCCTCTTGCCAAAGCGGAAGAGAACAAGGCAGAGGTGTTGATGGAGACTTTATACAGTTACTACATGAAGCATGTGAATGACCTACCGGAGGAGTTTTTGAAACTTCTGTCGGAAGGAGAGCCCAGAGAACGGGTGGTATGCGATTATGTGGGAGCTATGTCGGACCGATTTGCTATTGCAGTTTATAATGAGATTTTCGTGCCAAAGTCATGGCAGATATAAATGGCAAAATAGATTTTTTAAAATGAAAACATAAGAAGGAGCGGTTATGTACTACCCTGATGAACTGGTAGAAGAAATTCGTGTTAAAAATGATATAGTGGGAGTGGTTTCGGGGTATGTCAGACTGCAGAAAAAGGGAGGAAATCATTGGGGATGCTGTCCCTTTCACAATGAGAAAACGCCTTCCTTTGCCGTATCGGAGAGTAAGCAGATGTATCACTGCTTTGGCTGTGGCGTCAGCGGCAACGTATACACCTTTGTGATGCAGTATGAGAATTTTACATTTCCGGAGGCGGTAAAGTCCTTGGCTGAGCGTGCCGGTGTAAACCTTCCGGAGGTGGAGTATTCTGCTGAAGAGAAAAAGCGCGCAGGCAGACGTGCCCGACTTTTGGAAGTCAATAAAGAGGCGGCCAAGTTCTTTTATTATCAGCTGCGTAACCCTCAGGGAGAAATAGGGTTAAAATATCTGGAGAAGCGTGAATTGTCCCAGGAAACTATGCACAAATTCGGTTTGGGATATGCTGGTAAGAGCGGTGCTGCGCTTGTGCAGTATTTAAAGGGCAAGGGCTTTGAGGATGACCTGATAAAGGAAGCCGGACTTGCCAATTATTCGGAACGACATGGACTGATGAGTCAGTTTTGGAACCGAGTTATGTTTCCCATACAGGATATTAATCACCGTGTAATTGGCTTTGGCGGGCGTGTTATGGGGGATGGGGAACCGAAGTATCTGAATTCCCCGGAGACACCGGTTTTTGATAAAAGGCGCAATCTTTACGGATTAAACTTTGCAAGAACTGCCAGAAGCGGCAACATTATTATCTGTGAGGGTTACATGGATGTCATTGCCATGCACCAGGCAGGATTTACACAGGCGGTGGCTTCTTTAGGAACGGCGTTTACATCAGAACAGGCCAATTTGCTGAGAAGGTATACGGATAATGTGCTTTTGGCCTATGACAGTGACGGAGCAGGTGTGAAGGCGGCTCTTCGCGGCATTGGTATTTTGCGGGAGGCAGGACTTACAGGTAAGATTATTAATATGAAGCCTTACAAGGACCCGGATGAGTTTATCAAAAATCTGGGCAAGGAGGCCTTTCAGGAGCGTATTAATCAGGCAGAAAACAGTTTCTTTTTTGAAATAAGGATTCTTTCAGAGCAATATGATATGAATGACCCGGAACAGAAGACACGATTTCATAGAGAAATAGCCAAGAAGCTTTGCGAATTTTCGGAGGATGCCGAGCGGGACAATTATTTGCAGGCCATAGCCGAGAAGTATTTTATCGGAATCGAGAATTTGCGAAAGCTGGTGCTCGGGTATGCCACAACAGCCGGTTCAGCCAAGCCTATAGAGCGGCCCAAATCCGGAATATCGAAGAAAACGTCACCGGAGGAAAATGCCAAAAAGTCGCAGAGACTTCTGCTTACTTGGCTGGTGGACGAGCCCGGTCTTTACGGTAAAATTAAAAAATATATCTCGCCGGAGGATTTTACGGAGGAGTTATATAAACAGGTTGCGGACAAGCTGTTGGTTGGTTTGGAACAACCTGATTTTCAGCCCGCAAGTATTATCAGCACCTTTGAGGAGGAAGAGGAGCAACGCATGGCGGCAGAGTTGTTCAACACGACCTTGCCGAAGCTGGAGACCAAACAGGAACGCGAAAAAGCGTTTCATGATATTCTGCTGGCTGTGAAACGCAACAGTTATGAATACTATACAGCAAGGTTGGGCATGGATGTAACAGCTCTGACCAAAGCGGTAGAGGGCAAGAAAGCATTGGAAACTCTTGCGAAAACGCATATTTCCCTTGATTAGGGTAAAAATAAGAAAAATATGCTGAAAAATATACAAAAGGAATAGAATTCCCAGGAAGGACGGAACTACAAAATGGACGAGAACATGCAGGCAAAATTTGAGGAAAAAGTAAAAGATCTCCTTGCGATGGCAAAGAAGAAAAAGAATGTGCTGGAATATCAGGAAATCAGCGACTTTTTTGCAGATATGCAGTTGGAAGAGGATCAGTTTGAGAAAATCTTAGAAGCTCTGGAGCAGTGTAATGTAGATGTACTGCGTATTACAGAGGATGATGATATCGATGAAGAGATTATTCTTACTGAGGAAGATGAGGTGGATGTGGAGAACATCGACTTGTCTGTTCCCGATGGTATCAGTATTGAAGACCCTGTGCGTATGTATTTGAAGGAAATTGGTAAGGTTTCTCTTTTGTCAGCAGAGGAAGAAATTGAACTGGCAAAACGTATGGAGCTTGGCGATCAGGAGGCAAAGAAGCGTCTGGCTGAAGCTAACTTGCGTTTGGTTGTCAGTATTGCAAAACGTTATGTGGGCCGCGGTATGCTTTTCCTTGACTTGATTCAGGAGGGTAACTTAGGTCTGATTAAAGCGGTTGAAAAGTTTGATTACAGAAAGGGATACAAATTCTCTACCTATGCTACATGGTGGATTCGTCAGGCAATTACACGTGCGATTGCAGATCAGGCAAGAACCATTCGTATCCCTGTGCATATGGTTGAAACTATTAATAAGCTCATTCGTGTGAGTCGTCAGCTGCTTCAGGAGTTGGGCAGAGAACCGTCTCCTGAGGAAATTGCAGCAGAGATGAATATGCCTGTAGAGCGTGTTCGTGAGATTTTGAAAATCAGCCAGGAGCCGGTATCCCTGGAGACTCCTATCGGTGAGGAGGAGGACAGCCATCTTGGTGATTTCATTCAGGATGATAATGTTCCTGTACCAGCAGATGCAGCTGCATTTACTTTGTTAAAGGAGCAGCTTGTAGAGGTTTTGGGTACCCTTACAGAGAGAGAACAGAAGGTTTTGCGTTTGAGATTCGGTCTGGATGATGGACGTGCCCGTACCTTGGAAGAGGTTGGTAAGGAGTTTAACGTTACCCGTGAGCGTATTCGTCAGATTGAGGCGAAAGCGCTCAGAAAGCTTCGTCATCCCAGCCGTAGCCGTAAGCTTAAGGATTATTTGGATTAATGAGTAGTGTAGGTGAAAAGAGAAAAACCAAACCGGTACAGCTTTCCATGAGATTGCAGGCACTTGCAGATATGGTGACTCCCGGCAATCGAGTGGCAGATGTGGGATGTGATCATGGTTTTTTGTCCATTTATCTGGTGCAGCAGGGCATTGCACACGGTGTGATTGCAGGAGATGTAAGACCGGGGCCTTTGTCGGCAGCCAAGGCTCATGTGGCAGAGCATGAACTGGAGGCCTACATAGAGACCAGATTGTCGGATGGCCTCTCGAAATACAGACCCGGAGAGGCCGATACTTTAATTTGTGCAGGAATGGGAGGTCCTTTGATGCAGAGGATTCTCACAGAGCATGAAGAGGTGACGGCAACTTTTAAAGAATTGATATTGCAGCCTCAGTCAGAGCTTGAACAGTTTCGTGTTTTTCTGCGGGAACAGGGTTTTTTCATAGCAGAAGAGAACATATTATGTGAGGATGGTAAATACTATTTTTTGTTCCGGGTGACACCCGGAAATGAAAAAAAAGAAGTATTGGATGAAGCATATCAAAGACTTTGTGACAAATATGGAGAACAGCTTCTTGCAAAGCGGCATCCTGTGCTCAAGGAATATCTGGAGAGGGGACTTTCGGGGAGCCTGGCGGTACGAGAGCAGCTTTTAGCTCACAGGGGCGAAGCAGGAAGCAATGTGAGACTGGAACAGAGTCTGGAAGAGAATACAAAAGAAATAGGGGACTTACAAACGGCACTTGCAATGTTTAACGAGGAGGTATAAACATGGTTACAGTGACAATTAATGGGGAACAAAAGCAATATCCGAGAGGAACCAGCTATGAGACTGTGGCACAGGAGTATCAGACACAGTATGATGATATGATTGTGGCTGCGGCAGCCAACGGAAGAATTCGCGAGCTTTTTAAGAAGATTAACCGCGACTGTACAGTGACATTTTTTACACCCAGGGATGATGTGGGTTATAAGACTTATGTACGTACAGCTACGATGTTGTTTTTTAAGGCAGTATTTGATGTGTTTGGTGCAGAATGTGCCCGAAATTGTAGATTGGAATTCGCAGTTGGAAACGGCTCTTTTGTAAATCCCGGAGACCGGATTGAGCCTACTGCAGAGAATGCAGAGAAAATTAAAACCCGTATGCAGGAGCTGGTTGCTGCGGGAACGCCTTTCATGAAGCGTACTTGTCCTTTGGATGAAGCGATGGATTTGTTCAAGAGACAGGAGATGAAGGACAAGGAAAAGCTGTTCCATTATCGTATGAATTCCCAGGTGAATATCTATGAAATTGATGGCTATTATGATTATTATTATGGTTATATGATGCCAAATGCAAGTTATGTGAAGTATTTTGATGTAATTAGTTATGAACATGGCTTCATGCTTCTTTTGCCCAGAAAGAAGAATCCGAAGGAGGTAGCTCCTTTTAAAGAACAGAAGAAGCTTTTTGCAACTTTGACAGCTTCTGAGCAATGGGGCAGTAAGATTGGTATTGAGAATGTAGGCGATTTGAATGATGAAATTTGCAAAGGTTCTCTGAGTGATTTCATATTGATGCAGGAGGCGGAGCAGGAACGTAAAATCGGTGAGATTGCCAAGGAAATCGTAAGCCGTGAGGGTGTAAAGTTTGTCATGATTGCAGGACCTTCTTCTTCCGGCAAGACCAGCTTCTCACACAGATTATCCATTCAGCTTCGTACTTTGGGCAAGGTTCCTCATCCGATTGCGTTGGATGATTATTTTGTGGATAGAGAACTGACTCCCAGAGATGAGAACGGAGACTACAATTTTGAGTGTCTGGAGGCTCTGGATACCAAGAAGTTTAATGAGGATATGTGTAAACTTCTTGCAGGTGAACGCGTAGAACTTCCTACCTTTAACTTTAAAATAGGTAAGAGAGAGTATCAGGGTAATTATAAGCAGTTGGGGCCCGATGATATTTTGGTGCTGGAGGGTATTCACGGTCTGAATGACAAGATGTCCTACGCATTGCCTAAGGAGAGTAAGTTCAAGATTTATATCAGTGCTCTTACCACGGTAAATATTGATGGTCATAACCGCATTCCTACCACAGACGGAAGACTTTTGCGTCGTATGGTGCGTGATGCCAGAACCAGAGGTGCAGATGCAAGAAGAACCATTGAGATGTGGCCATCTGTACGTCGTGGTGAAGAGGAGAATATCTTCCCCTTTCAGGAGGATGCGGATGCAATGTTCAATTCCGCGATGATTTATGAACTGGCAGTTTTAAAGCAGTTTGCAGAGCCTTTGCTGTTCCAGATATCTAAGGATGCACCGGAATACTATGAGGCAAAGAGATTGCTTAAGTTCTTGAGTTATTTCCTGAATGTAACCAGTGAAAAATTGCCGAACAACTCAATCTGCAGAGAGTTTGTGGGCGGAAGCTGTTTTAAAGTATAGGGATTTATGGGTGGTGTAGCGGTAGGCTGTACCACCCATTTTAAATATACACTTGTATTTTGGGTCTAAAAAGGCTATAATAGCGGAGTGTAAGTAAGACAGACGATCGCGGTCGGGCGCGTAAGCGTCCGGGTGAGGAAAGTCCGGGCTTCATAGGGCAGGATGCCGGATAACGTCCGGTGGAGGTGACTCCAAGGCCAGTGCAACAGAAATATACCGCAGGAGAAATGCTACGCATTTCCCCTGTAAGGGTGGAAAGGTAGCTTAAGAGACTACCGTCCGTCCGGTAACGGGCGGAGCCATGTAAACCCCATCCGAAGCAAGACCAAAAAGAAAGCGACAGGTCGGCCCGGCCTGCTTTCAGGTGGGTCGCTAGATGCGGCTGGCAACAGCCGTGCCAGATAGATGATCGTCCAACGACATAACCCGGCTTATCGTCTTGCTTACACCTAATTAATGAGAATAACAGGCCGTGCCTTGCGAGGTTTCGGTCTGTTTTGCTATATAATCAGTTACATATGTGGAGTACACGGTGTAGGAGAACTATGGAACATAAGAAGGAAAAACAGCTAAAAAAACAATGCGTGTTTGTTTTCTTTGTGCTGATGGTAATGGTGGTGGCACTTATATTTGTATTAAATAGACAAAATGAGATTGCAAGCACAGTGGATAGGAATCAACAGGAAGATTTATCGGTTTCCAATATGGATTCGGAATTAGTAAATGACCAATCTGTTGAGTATGTGGAACTTTTTGAGATTGAAGTGCAGAATAAAGATACAGGGGCTTGCAAGGCAGTCGGAACCGGTGTGGTTTATCAGGTGGGTGAGGATGGCATTTGGATTGCGACAGCAGCTCATGTGTTGGATAATAAGAGTGATGATGACCGAATTGTGCTGAATTGTGTGGATATATCGATAGAGTGTACAACATGGCTGGAAGCAGGAAGCGTGGATTTGGTCTTTCTGTATATACCGCAGGAAGATATTGCTGTGGGGATGGTTGCAGTGCCGGTTGAGACTGATAAGACAAACTATGATATGCTGACCGCAGGAGAGGTTATAGTTGCTTCGGGGTATTGTGATGGTAAACAGACAGATTATCAGGGAGTGTTGTCTGAAAGCTGGATTTATGTGGAAGATTTTGCCCAGCATATGATGGTGGCTGAATGTGAGATTAAGCATGGTATGTCCGGTGGTGGGGTATATGATGTGAACGGGAATTTTATTGGCATGATTTGTGGTGGTAATGAAGAAGGAGAACTGGTGGCGATGCCCTGGCATGTGATGCAGGCGCGGTTTGAGGAAAAAATTGTGTTATAATTCCTTGTACTATTAACATGGGGAAATTGACACTGCTTGCTGTTTTTGGTACAATTTAATCGTTTAGATTCATTTGGCTTGAGATGTTTAAATTTAAGGCAATTTATATAAGGAGAAATTATGGGTTTTTTAAACAATTTGTTAAAAAGAGAAGCACGTAAAATTGTTTCGGGAGTTTTGGATGAGGTGGTAGATTCTGTAACAGATAATATTAGGGATTCTGTCAGAGAAAATAAAAATAGCAGTTCTGCAACCGTAAGTGCAAATAGTACAGCAAAAGCAGCTGCAAGCAGTGTGGACGAAGCAGAGGAGGACTGTTGCGGAGAAGTGGCTGTAGTGGAACGGAGAATTGAAAAGGTGGTTTCTGAGGAATGGGGCGACAGAATTGAGATTCGCAAGAATATCAGTTCCTCCGAAATGGGGGCCGAGGCAGGCGCGTTGGATTATACTTATGGATTATACAATAATGGCATACCTGTAGCGATGATTATTATTCTGGATTATCCCGATGATTATTGGTGTAAGCGCACTCGTTTGGCTAAAGAGGCTTGCGGTCGCCAGAGTGTGGGGTATGTGCATTTTATCACAAGACTTCCGAATCGCACCGGATATATCAGAGAACAGTTGAAAGAGATTGTACATATATAATTTGACAAAAAGAAAGAGAAATGCAACATTGGTTGCGCCCGTGGGGGATAAAGCATGTTTCATATTGCCGGAGTAGATTTCGGTAGGTTTTGCGGGCAACGGAAACATGTTCAGTCCGGTGGTAATCAAGCACGGCTTTGATTACTTCAAAGTTATTTCTCTTTCTTTTTTTCGCGAGTAGCGATGAGAATGCCATGTTTATATGAGTATTCGAGGAGCACCGCGAAATCATGAGGAACATGCAAAGCATGTTTCTCATGATATTTATAGGTAGAGGAGATATGATGAAGAGTATTTTGGAGGAAGCCTGCTGTGAAGAAGCATGGCTTTCTTTCTTGGATTATAAAATAGAGCACCAGCATTTGTCGCAGACGGAGGAACAGAAAATTCGAGATTTTATCGGGCGTAAAGCTTATATAAAATTGTGTGAGATGTGGCAAAGGGGCGAATATCCGATGGAGTTCCCCAAGAAAAGTGTGATTAGCAAAGAGGGTAGCCGGAAAAAAAGGGTGGTTTATTCTTTTGATGGTGATGAGGGCATTTTGCTAAAGTTCATAGCTTATCATCTATTTCGATATAATGATATTTTTTGTCAAAATTGTTATGCGTTCCGACGGGGCTATGGTGTAAAAGATGCACTGAGGCGACTTCGAGGAGACCGGCGAATTTCCAGGCAATATTGTTTGAAAATAGATATCAGTGATTATTTCAATTCTATTGATGTTGAAATTTTGCTGGAAAAATTAAAATTTGTTGAACGAACAGATGTCGGACTTTACCGGATTTTTGAAAGGATTCTTAGGGAAAAACGTGTGATTTATGAAGGCGAGGAGATGGTGGCAGAACATGGAGCTATGGCAGGAACACCGATTTCTCCCTTCTTTGCAAATGTATATTTGTCGGAGACAGATTACTATTTTGAAAAACTGGGGGTAAGCTATTATCGGTATTCGGATGATATTTTGATTTTTGCGGATACTTATGAGGATTTAAAGTGTTATGAGAGTGTTTTGCGGGAACAGGTTGCAAAACTTGGGCTTGAAGTAAACCCTGACAAGGTGATGGTTACTGCGCCGGGAGAGGCATTCTCTTTTTTGGGATTTTCTTATAGAGACGGAGTGATTGATTTGTCACCCAACACCATTCGAAAGACCAAGGCCCGAATTAAGCGCAAGGCTAACGCTTTGATGCGCTGGCGGCGAAAGAAAAACTTGTCTTCTGAGAAGGCTGCAATCGGTTTTATTCGTGCAATGAATGCCAAATTTTACGGATGTAGGGAACCGGAGAAACACATGGAATCCGGAGAAATGCTTATGGATGAGTTTACCTGGGAGCGGTGGTTTTTCCCTAATTTGACTACAGATGTAGGGCTTAAGGAAATTGATACTTATATGCAACAATATATCCGGTATACGGTGACGGGCCGTCATTACAAAGGGAATTTTCGGGTTCGTTATGAGACCTTGAAGGAGTGGGGGTATCGGAGTCTGGTGCATGAGTATTATGCGTATCGGTCAAAGGGAGAGAAGGTATGTCGATGAACCCTTAGGTGCGGGGCTTGACATTCTGAAGAATATGTTAGAAAATAAAGAGTAATGGAGTTTTAGAGCCGTCTGTACGGCAGAATGTGAGGAAAAAATGACAAAGATTGATGTAGTAAGCGGATTTTTAGGAGCGGGTAAGACCACTCTGATTAAGAAATTGTTGAAGGAGGCGCTGGATGGCTCGAAGACTGTTCTGATTGAGAATGAGTTTGGCGAAATCGGTATCGACGGCGGATTCCTTAAAGAGGCGGGAATTGAAATCAAAGAGATGAATTCCGGATGTATTTGCTGTTCCCTGGTAGGCGATTTCGGCACTTCTTTGAAGGAAGTTATTGATACTTATGCACCTGAGCGTGTGTTGATTGAGCCCTCAGGTGTAGGCAAACTTTCTGATGTGTTGAAGGCAGTTGAAAATGTGGCATCTGAATTGGATGTACAGGTAAACAGTGCAGTTGCTGTTGTAGATGCATCTAAGTGTAAGATGTATATTAAGAATTTCGGTGAGTTTTTTATCAATCAGATTGAGCATGCCGGAACCATTATTCTGAGCAGAACAGACAAGCTTTCTCAGGATAAGATTAATCTGGCAGTAGAGCTTATCAGAGAACATAACGAGAAGGCTACAATTATCACAACACCTCTGGCACAGCTGGATGGCAAGGACGTGCTTGAGACTATTGAGGGTGCGGACAAGTTAGAGGATATGATGAAGGAGATGTTGGAGAGCGTGCACGAGCATCATCACCATCATCATGATCATGAGCATCACCATGAGCATGGCGAGGAGTGCGGAGGCGGTGGTCATGACCACGAGCACCATCACCACCATCATGAACATGATGAGGAATGTGGCTGCCACGAGCACCATCACCACCATGACCATGATGAGGAATGTGGCTGTCACGAGCACCATCACCATGAACATGATCATGAGCATCATCATGAACATGGTGAGAACTGTTCATGCGGTTGTCATGACCATCACCATCATCATGCAGACGAAGTGTTCGGAAGCTGGGGCGTAGAGACTCCCAATACCTACACCAAGGAGCAGATTGAGCACATTCTTGAGGAACTTGACAGTGGTTGGTATGGTGATATTTTGCGTGCCAAGGGCATGGTTCCTGCTGAAGACGGAACTTGGATTTATTATGATTATGTTCCCGAAGAGCATGAAATCAGAACCGGCAAACCTGAAGTGACCGGCAAAATCTGCGTCATCGGCGCAAGATTACGTGAAGAAAAATTAGCAGAACTGTTTGGCTGTAAGTAACTGTCCCAATAAGAGAATTGGGACAAGGAATCAATTGTAGAAAGAGGGCCCGGAAATGAAGCCTGTATATATGATTAACGGTTTTTTGGAGAGCGGTAAGACAGAGTTTATTTGTTTTACCCTTGCGCAGCCGTATTTTAGAATTAAAGGAAAGACTTTGCTTATCCTCTGTGAAGAGGGAGAAAATGAATATGACGAGCAGCTTTTGAAGTCTTCCAAAACGGTTTTGGAGCTTGTGGAGGATGAGGAAGATTTTACTCCGGACAAGCTGATTGAACTGGAGAAGAAGCACAATCCTGAGCGTATTATCATAGAATACAATGGTATGTGGAACTATAAGAATGCAAAACTACCTTTCCACTGGCAGATTGAGCAGCAGATAACGACGATTGATGGTTCCACATTCCCGATGTATTTTAACAATATGCGTTCTTTGTTGGCAGAGCAGGTTCGTAATTCTGAGATGATTATTTTCAATCGCTGCGATGGTATCGAAGATTTGGGAAGCTACAGACGTAATATCAAGGCAATTAATCCCTCCGCAGATGTAATTTTTGAGACTTCCGAAGGGGAGGTTGACGAGATTTTTGAGGAGGATTTGCCCTATGATTTGAACCAGGAAATTATTGAGCTGGATAATAACGGATATGGTATCTGGTATTTAGACTCCATGGATCATTTGGAGCGATACATCGGCAAAAAAATTCAGTTTGTAGCTATGGTTTATCGTCCCGATGATTTTCCCAAGGGATATTTTGTGCCCGGACGTATGGCAATGACTTGCTGTGCGGATGATATGGCTTTCTTGGGATATGCGTGTGAGTTCCCGGGGGCAGAGTCCTTGAAACAGAAGGAATGGGTGAAAGTCACCGCTACTGTTGCCAAGGAATATTGGGAAGATTATAACGGTGAGGGTCCTATTCTGCATGCCATCAGCGTTGAGAAGACAAAGGCACCGAAAGAGGAGATAATCAGTTTTGCATAAAGACGACAAGAGAACATTTCCGGTGGAGAGAATTATATTTGCGGTGCTTTTGGCAGTGTACACAGGTGTGATGCTGTATCTGTTTGTGATGCAGTGTTATGAAGTACCGGTATTTCGTTCGGATATGCCGGATTATGTCAATGAGGTGCGGGGGATAAAGGGAGATTATGAATTTCCGTATCCGCTTTTGTTTACATTAGCGAAAGGGATTGCATTGTTTGCCGGAGCACCTTTGGGTATGGCAATCGCTACGGCACTTTTGAATGCACTGGGTGTCTGTGTAACAAAGTATTACATGGATAAGGAAGTGAAGACCGGACTGAATGTGGAAGAGTGGAGTAGAGGGAAACTTCTGGCGCTGGATTTATCCATTACATTTATGGTGTTTGCAATGTTTTTGCTGGGAAATCTGTATTCACCTAAAAACACGGCTTTTTTCGGATTTGATTACGCTTATAGATGTATGGGCATTTACACGCCCAATCCTATCTGGAATGCCACTTATCTGGCTACCAGACCTTTTACGATAATCTGTTTTTTTGAGGCAGCCAAGGTTTTGAAAAATTATCAGAGAAACTTTACATGGAAGGGCTGTATGCCTTTTGCGGTAAGTCTGTTGCTGATGACGATTACAAAACCCAGCTATACCTTGGTGTTGGTACCTTTGATGGGTATTCTGTTGTTGGTGGATTTGATACGCAGCAAAGGGAAAAGTTTAAAAAATGCATTTTTGCTCTGTGTGACAATGATTCCCACAGGACTTCATCTTTTGTATCAGTTTTTTGGGGTGTTTACAGGCACTAATGTAAAGGGCGAAGAGACAGGTATTGGTATTTCGTTCGGTCTGGTGTGGAATAACTATACGAAAAGTATTCCCTTGAGTATTGTCATGGGGATGGCATTGACCTTGGGGGTATTAGTCCTGAATCTGGTGTTTAACTACAAGACGATTCGTGAGAAATTTACCTATCGGTTTGCCTGGTACAATTATCTTGTAGGTATGGCAATGTTTCTGTTTCTGTATGAGAAGGGATTCCGAATGGAGCATGCCAATTTCTCATGGGGATATATGCACGGAATGTTTTTTGTGTTTTTTATGACCTTGGTGCTTGTACTTCGCAATACGATGGAGTGGCGCAAGTCATGGAAGGCGATTTTTCTGCCTGCAGAGTGGGCAGTATTTGGCTATCATCTTGTCTGTGGTGTGAACTTCTTATGGTATGCGCTTCAGGGCAATGATTTGGCGGGATTTTAGTTTTGATAAATAATAAATAGTAAGGATTTTGGGGGTAGAATATTATGAATGTGGCAATCGGTGTGCTGCTTCCCTTTTTGGGAACAACGGCAGGGGCTGCATGTGTGTTTTTCTTGAGAAAACAAATCAGCCCTAACTTACAGAGAGTTTTTACAGGTTTTGCGGCAGGTGTTATGGTGGCGGCTTCTGTATGGTCACTTCTGATACCTGCTATGGATATGAGTGAGGACATGGGAAAGCTGGGTTTTGTACCGGCTCTTGTGGGGTTCTTGCTCGGTGTATTTTTCTTGCTGCTCATGGACAGTTTTATACCACACCTTCATTTGGGCAGCGAGAAACCGGAGGGAGCGAAAAGCAGTTTGGGAAAAACGGCCATGCTGATGTTGGCAGTGACTATTCACAATCTGCCCGAAGGTGCAGCTTGCGGAGCCATTTTTGCAGGCGTTTTAAGCGGAGACGGAAGTGTAACTATGGCAGGGGCGATTGCTCTGTCCATTGGTATTGCGATTCAGAATTTTCCGGAGGGAGCTATTATTTCCCTGCCGCTTCGCAGTGAGGGACATAGTCGGATGAAGTCTTTTCTTTTGGGAGCGCTTTCGGGTATTGTAGAACCCCTGGGAGCAGTGACTGCTATTTTGCTGGCGAGTGTAGTGACACCGATTTTGCCGTATATGCTAGGTTTTGCGGCAGGAGCCATGATTTATGTAGTGGTGGAGGAATTGATTCCTGAGGCCAGTGAAGGAGAGCATTCTAATTTAGGAACCATTTCTTTTGTAATTGGTTTTGCACTGATGATGGTGCTGGATGTTGCACTGGGATAATGTGCGGATGATGCAAATGATTGTCCGGACATATGGAGAAGAAATATGGATAATGAAAAAGAATTACAACAGTTACGTAACAGATTCCGGGATTTGGCTGACAAGTCATTTTCCCGGAATATGTTTACTTTTACAGGTTTTTTAGGGTTGAGTGAACAGGATGCTTTCTGGAAAATGGAAAGAGAATTGTCTCATGCGAAGTTTATTTTAAATGGTGGCGCGGAAGGAACGGACCGGAAGGTAGTACGCTTTGGTAATGCCGATGAACTGGGCTATGAGGTGGATTTTCCCATTGTATGTGTACATATTAAGCCTTTGCTTGCAAAGTTTGCTGATAATCTGTCCCATAGAGATTTTTTGGGGGCTTTGATGAATCTGGGTATTGAGAGAAGTACATTGGGAGATATTCGCGTCGGGGATAAGGAGGCATATTTATTTTGTCTGGATTCCATTGCGGAGTATATTTGTGACAATCTGACCCAGGTGAAGCACACCAATGTGCGATGTGAAGTGGTGGATTGTGCCCAAGAGGTGCCCGAGGAGGAACCGGAGCGGGTGCTTGTGCAGGCTGCATCCATGCGTGTAGATGCGGTGTTAGCTAAGGTCTATAATAAGTCCAGAGAGGACAGCCTTGTACTATTTCGTGCGCAGAAGGTGTTTGTGGACGGGAGATTGTGTGAGAATAATTCTAAGCAGTTAAAGGTAGGCGAGACCGTGAATGCCAGAGGATTTGGTAAGTTTCGTGTGGCGAGTGAGCCCAGAGAGACAAGAAAGGGTCGGACTGCTGTGGAGGTTGAGGTGTTCCGGTAGCGGGGCTGGCACGATATAGGGATTATTATGCGTTTTTTGCTATTGTCCGGGGAAAAAGCGATTGGAAAATATATAATGTGTCTGGCAAGACAGTTCGTCAGAATGCGAAAAAATTTTGTTCGAAATGGAGCAGTTATCAGGCGGGAACATCAGGATTGGCAGATGGATTATTATATTACCCGGGCACAAAACAAGGATGGTCTCTATATTTGCCCGAACTGTGGTGCGGAACAGACCTTAGATGCTCTGTTGGACGGCTGCGATTATTGTAAGTCTAAGTTCGATATTTCTGCTTATGACGATAAAGTGATGTCTGTTATGAAGAATAAGGGTACCTATACCGATCGTTCAACAAACAAAGAAACGGGGACAGCAATAGCTTTTGCTGTTGTGATGGTATTACTTGGAGTTCCTGCGTTGCTGTTTGGTCTTCTGCTTGCGCCGGTTACTTTGGGTTTGTCCTTGATTGTAGCATTGTTTGGTGCAGGGGCATTGTTTTTGTGTTTCAAATCCATAGTTGATAATTATGCCAATATTTATCGAGTGGTATACCGTTTGCAGGACCATAATCCGGGATTTTCTGAGGAAGAATTTATCGGTTCTCTGGATTGTAAGCTGAAGTCGATTCATTATGCATCTAATCCACAGGAATTGGCTGCCTTTGTAAAGTGTGACATTGCGCCTTGCCTTAAAAGTTATCAAAATATTGTAGACTGTGAAACAGGAAGAATTTCTTATAAGAATTCAAAAAGCTTTCTCATAAGTTGAAAAACGATGTGGTGTTATATCACTGTAACGGATGTGGCGCATCTGTTTCTTTGCTGGAAGGTGGTAAGTGTCAATATTGTGGTAATGAGTTAGATTATGACACTTATGATTGGGTCATTGTACAGTATCAGCATGTATCTGAGTTATAGATTGTAATTGTATAGAGTATATAATACAGGCTGTATCCAAATAGGATGCAGCTTTTTGATTGAAATAAAAACGGTTGTTCTGCAAGAGGAAGAGGTCTTATCTTAAAGAATTCTTAAAGGTTTTTTGTATTTATTGTTAAAACTTGATTTGGTACAATGGAGAGGAAGTTGAGGAGGCTTGATTATGTATAATATACTGATTTGCGATGATGAAAAGGATATTGTGAATGCATTGAAGATTTATCTTCATGATGAGAATTACAGGCTGTTTGAAGCCTTTAATGGTGCGGAGGCGTTAGAGGTTCTTGAGAAAAACGAGATTCATCTGGTGCTGATGGATATTATGATGCCGGAAATGGATGGAATTTCGGCCATGGTGCGGATGCGTGAGCACAGCAATGTGCCGGTGATACTGATTACAGCCAAGAGTGAGGATGCAGATAAGGTGTTGGGACTTACGGTGGGAGCGGACGATTATATCACTAAGCCTTTTAATCCGGTGGAGGTGTCTGCAAGAGTGAAGTCACAGCTTCGAAGATATATGCAGCTTGGCGGCGGTAATATGCGCCCGGAGCTTGTGCGGGTGGGCGGTATAGAGCTGGATGATGTGGAGAAAAAAGTGACCTTGGACGGTGAGCCGGTGGCGCTGACACCTACAGAGTATGATATTTTGAAACTGTTGATGCAAAATCCCGGACAGGTGTTCTCTCCGAAGGAGATTTATAAGCGGATTTGGAATGATCTTCCTTACGGGAGTGAAAATACGGTAGCGGTACATATCAGACATATTCGTGAGAAACTGGAGATTAATCCGGCGGAGCCCCGTTATATCAAGGTGGTATGGGGACAGGGCTATAAGTGTGAGAAGGATGTAAGGAGGAATTAAGGATGAAAAAAGGAGGAATTACGCGGAGTACCGGCTTTCAGGTGCTGCTGTATTTTCTGCTGGCGGCAGGAGTTTTGTGTGGCTGTTTTTGTATTCTGGTCAGTGTTTGGCTTTGGGATTGGGGTGCCACAAAGGATGGGTATGCAGAATATGAGAGAAATATTATGACCAGTGAGGCCTATGACCATCTAAATTATATTTGTGATAATTCGAATAGCTTTAGTACGTTAGAGCAGATTATAGATGCCTTTATAGCAGAGAGTTCAGCATATAATGTAAAATACGCCATTTATGAGGCAGATGGTAAGCTGGTATGGAGTAATATTAGCTCGGTTTATTTGGCTGATGCGGCATATATGGAGGAATTCTATCCTTATCAATATTGGTTTTACAGGCAGGAACCGGAGACTGTAGAAGAGGTGACTGTAAATGTGAAGGAGGAAAATGCGGATATTACGATCGAGACATCAGAGATTGCGACGAATTCGGGAATTGTATTGGAGGATGCTACAGAAATAGTAGATTATGAGGTAGTAGAGAAAGATGTATATCATGAATATAAGGCTGTTATGTATGTAGATACTACGTTTTCCAAGGATGATACGTTTCGGCAATTGCATGAGAATGCTCTTTTTTGGTATAGCAGACAGAATATGGTTTATATTGGGGCAGTTGTGAGCTGTCTGTTAGTATTGATTTGTTTCATCTGGATTTTATGTAACGCAGGGCACAGATGGCAGAGGGAAGGGATTTGCCCCGGAGTCTTAAGTAATATTTATCTTGAAATTGTAACCGGTTTTTTCGTTTTTGGAGCAATTTGTATTTTAATTGTGTTTAACGAATTAGAGAGAAGTTTTTCTAATTTTTTTGTAATGGCTGCGTTGGTTTCTGTGACAGCAACCGTGATGGTGGTGTGGGGAACCATATATATGCGTGAGCTTGCTCTGCGGTTTAAGTTGGGAAAGTGGTGGCAGCCTACAGTGATTTATCAGTTGTGCAGATTGGGATGGAAGATAACAAAATTTATCTGGAAATGTATGGTGAAGCTGGCGGTTAATCTGCCGGAGATTCATCTGGTGGTAATTGGGATAGCATTTCTTACATTGTGTGAATTTGTCGGAATTATGAGCTGGGGAGAGGCTGAACTGTTTGCCTGCTGGTTTTTAGAAAAAATTTTTGTAATTCCGGTGATTTTGTATTGTACACTGGCTTTTATGAAGTTGCGGAAGGGAAGCCGTGCATTGGCTCAGGGAGATATGTACCGCAAGTTGGATACGAAATATTTATTATTCCATTTTAAAGAACACGGAGAGGATTTAAATCAAATTGGAAGCGGTATTTCTAAGGCAGTGGAGGAGCGTCTGCAGAGCGAACGCTTAAAGACAGAGTTGATTACCAATGTGTCTCACGATTTGAAAACACCTCTTACTTCCGTTATTAATTATGCGGATCTTTTGGCAGTTGCGGCTGCGGGAGAGACAGAGAATAAGGATGCACAGATTCAAGAGTATTCAGAAGTGTTATTGCGCCAGTCAAAGCGTCTGAAGAAACTTTTGGAGGATTTGGTGGAGGCTTCAAAGGCGGCCACCGGTAATGTGGAACTTAAACTGGTTCCCTGTGAGCTTGGAGTGATGTTGACTCAGGTGGCAGGAGAGTATGAGGAGAAATTTGAGCAGAAAGAATTGAAACTTCTGATGAAAAAGCCGGAGGAGGAAATCCGGATTCTTGCGGATGGCAGGCAGTTGTGGAGAGTGTTTGAAAATTTGATGAACAATATCTGCAAATATGCGCAGGAGGGCTCAAGAGTCTATCTGAACATGGAGAAAAGGGAGAGAAGTGTTGAGGTTATTTTCCGTAATATTTCCAAGTATGAGATCGATGTTTCGCCGGAAGAACTGACAGAGCGCTTCGTGAGAGGAGATGCTTCCAGACATATGGAAGGCAGTGGATTAGGGCTATCTATCGCTAAGAGTCTGGTGGATTTACAAAACGGAACCATGGAGATTCTGACGGACGGAGATTTGTTTAAAGTAATATTACGATTTGAAATATATACAGAATAGAATATCGGAATAGGAAAATAGAAAAAGTTGTTAAAATAACGGCTTTTTCTATTTTCATTTTGCGCAAAGTATGGTAAAATATTACAAAATAATTAAGAACATGGAGTCTTTTTATGGCAATTTGTTTCTTCCTGGTGTCCTGTGTGCTGGCTATTGGTCTGGGCGTGGGAATCGTAAAGATAAATGAATACAATAGTGCAATGCGAGGCTCATTGCAGCGTCTGTTTTTTATAGCAGCACTTACTGTTATGTTTAACGCGTTTGGTGTGATTTTTAATGACGAGATGCTTGCAACACTCTTTTATGGCCTTTATTTTGCGTCAGCGGACTGGCTTGTGATTATGCTTTTGGACTTTACAAAAGATTATACAGATTGCAAGGATAATATTAGTTTGTTCAAAACCGTTGTGTGTATAATTGCTGCAATAGATACCATTTCCATGACAGCAAATACTTTTACGCATCATGTATTTGAGTGTGTGCAGACAGCCCTTCCGGGAGGTGGGTCCTGTTATGCGGTAATTCATGTAATATCCGGTTATGGAGTACCACTGTATAGTGTGCATTTGCTGTATGATTATATTATTGTATTCCTGATACTGCTGATGCTTTGGTTAAAGGTTTGTCATTCGGTGAAATTGTATCGGAAAAAGTATCTGATGTTGATGTGGAGTTTTGTTTTGGTTCTTGCATTTAACATAGGGTATCGATTTGTAGATATTCCTATCGATATATCACCGATTACTTATTCGGGCCTGGCCTTGGTAAGTGCATATTTTGTCTTGTTTTATACTCCGAAGACAGTAATAGGACAATTACTTGCATTATCTGTAGAGGATATGGAAAGTGCGGTAATGTGCTTTGACCGGGATGGCAATTGTGTACATGCGAATGAGATGTGCAGACGTATTTTCAATGCACATGACAGTCTGAAAGCTGTGGAGGAATATTTTGTAAAGTGGCGCGGCGATAAGCAGATTGAAGATTTTAAAGAAGAGAGTTGGAAGGAAGATTATGTATTGGAGGATGGGGAAACTCATTACTTTGAGAATCATTTCAAATTCCTTCTGGACGATAAGGGACATTATTTGGGAAGCTTTTTTACTATGGTAGACCAGACGGAGACTTATCGAAATTTGGAACTTGAGCATTATAATGCAACCCATGATTTTCTGACAGATATTTATAATCGTGAGAGATTTTTTGAGCAGGCGGCTGCTGTTTTGGAGGAAGACCCAGATACAGAGAGAGTAGTAGTCTGTATTGATGTGAAAGATTTTAAGGTTGTAAATGATTTGTTTGGTGAGGAAACAGGTAACCGTATTCTGAAAAGAATTGCAGGGTTGATGCGCAGGGATGCAGTTCATGAAGACACCCGTTACGGTCGTCTTGAGGCAGACAGATTTGCAATGTGTATGCGTGAAGAATACTTCCATGAATCGGACTATGCGGAATATCTTGAGGATTTAAAGAAGATAGTAAACAGTAGTGTTTACAAGATGCATGTGCATGTAGGTGTGTATCATATTACGGATCCTACTTTGAGTGTTTCGGTTATGTGTGACAGGGCTTTTACAGCTATTCGTCGTATAAAGGATAATTATCAACAGATTGTATCTTATTACAGTGAAAATATGGGGAATTCTTCTCAAAGAGAGAAAGTTATGGTAGGTGAATTCGACCGTGCTATTGCAGCAGGAGAGTTTCAGATTTATCTGCAACCCCAGATTGCGGTGAGAGGATATGATGTGTTGGGAGCAGAGGCTTTGGTGCGTTGGGATCATCCGGTACGTGGAATGATTTCGCCTGCAGAGTTTATTCCGGTATTTGAGAAGAGTGGTAATATTGCGCGTCTGGATTGTTATGTATGGGAGCTTGCGTGCAGACAGCTTAAGGAGTGGAAGGAACTGGGACGGGAAGGCTTGCATATTTCCGTAAATATTTCGCCCAAGGATTTCTATTTCGTGGACGTATATGAGACATTAACCTCCCTTGTGGAACGGTATGAGATTAATCCTGCATATCTGAAGCTGGAGATTACAGAGACTGCGTTGATGGAAGAACTAAATAAGCAGGTTGATTTGCTGTGCCGTCTTCGCGATTATGGTTTCCAGGTTGAGATTGATGATTTCGGAAGCGGTTATTCATCCCTTAACACGTTACAGGATATTGAAGTGGATGTGTTAAAGCTGGACAGAGGTTTCTTAAGGAAAACCTCTCATGAGGAGCGAAGCAGAACCATCATGAATTCCGTTATTGATATGTCTAAGAGTCTGGGCCTTACTGTAGTTACTGAGGGCGTTGAGACTCTGGAACAGGTGGAATATCTGACTCAGGCGGGTTGTGATATTTTCCAGGGATATTATTTTGCCAAGCCTATGCCTGTTAAAGAATTTGAAGCCAAATATTTTCAGGCTGCAAATGCTAATTAAGAGGAGCGGGTTGAAATATGCAGATGTATGAAGTAACAGTGTTGTCTGAAGATATGCGGACAGAGTTACAGAAGAAACTTTTGTTTGCAGAAGATGAAGATGATGCTTTGGATATGATGGAAGCTGAATTGAAGCAAAAAGGTGTCGCTTATGGTATGTGCCAGGCGGCAGAAATGTAAAAGTAAGGCCAGTGTACGGAAGTGTACACCGGCCTTTTTATGCGCTCGTTATTTGCTAATCATTTTGTGCGGTCTGTATATTTCTCTTCACAGTATTTGCAACGGTAGATGCCCTTTTGTTCATCTGCAAGGAAAAAGATGTGAGGCAGTCCCTGCTCGATGGAGGTAATACAGCGGGGATTGCGGCATTTGATAACATTTTTAATCTGTTTGGGAAGAATCAGTTCCTTCTTAGCAACGATTTCGCCGTTTTTGATAACATTTACAGTGATGTTGTGGTCAAGAAATGCCAAAATATCCAAATCCAGTTTGTCGATATCACATTCTACTTTGAGAATATCTTTTTTGCCCATTTTGTTACTTTTGGCATTTTTGATAATAGCCACGGTACAGTCGAGTTTATCTAACTGAAGGTGGTCATACAAACTTAGACTATGACCGGCTTTGATGTGGTCAAGAACGAAGCCTTCTTCTATTTTACCTACGTTTAGCATAGTAAATCTCCTTTCCGATATGGGTAATTCCGTATTATTGGGGGGCCAGACCAAGCAAGGTCATAATCAAGGCCATGCGTACATAAACGCCATACTGGGCTTGTCTAAAATACGAGGCCCGCGGGTCATCATCTACTTCTACATCGATTTCGTTGACACGGGGAAGGGGATGAAGTACCAGCATATCATCCTTTGCCAGTTCCATTTTTGCTTTGGTCAGAATATAGAAATCTTTCAGTCTGACATAGTCTTCTTCGTTGAAGAAGCGTTCTCTTTGTACACGGGTCATATAGAGAAGGTCAAGTTCGGGAAGGACATCTTCTAAACGAATTACCTCCTCATAAGGAATATTGTGTTCTTTTAACTCTTCGATGATGTAGTCCGGTATGCGGAGCTCTTCGGGAGAGATGAAGAGAAAGCGAATGCCGGGGTAGCGCACCAAAGCATGAATCAGGGAGTGCACAGTACGGCCAAACTTTAAGTCACCACAAAGACCGATGGTAAAATTGTCCAGTCTTCCTTTGAGATTCTTGATGGTAAGAAGATCTGTCAGGGTCTGTGTGGGGTGCTGGTGACCTCCATCACCTGCGTTAATTACGGGAATCAGAGATTTTTCACTGGCTACGGTTGCAGCACCTTCTTTGGGATGACGCATTGCGCAGATGTCGGCATAGCCGGAAATAACCCGGATAGTATCAGAAACGCTTTCGCCTTTTGAGGCAGAAGAGGAGCCGGCATCGGAGAAACCGATAACCTGCCCGCCTAAGCGAATCATTGCGGATTCAAAACTGAGTCTGGTACGGGTGCTGGGTTCATAGAAACAGGTGGCAAGAATTTTGCCATCGCATGCATGGGCATACGTAGCAGGATTTTTTTCAATGTCCGCTGCCAGTTCAAAGAGTTTGTCCAGCTCCTGTGTGGTGAAATCCAGGGGACTGATTAAATGCTTCATGTTATTTCCTCCGTTTTGTTGGTTAATATAAAATAGATTAAAAATGGTGTGCTCATAAAAAGCCGAAGAGAAAAAAGAAATCTCTTCGACTTAATAAATGTTATGTTTAGCTTTTATAGGAAAGCAAATCGGTCACCGCTTTGCGCTGGGGAGCGTCGGGTGACTGTGCAGGATATCCTATGGCAATCAGGGCAACTAATTCCTGAGTGTCGGGAATCTCCAATAATTTGATTACATCTGCCTCATCATAGAGTCCCATGATAACAGTGCCGAGACCCTGTTCATAAGCTGCCAGACAAAGAGCCTCGCTGGCAACACCGGCATCATACATCTGCCAGCCGTCACCTTTGCCGGTGGAGAAAGAGCCGTCTCTTTCAAAGCCGCTTCGGCCGGTTACAACAGTTACAGCGATTACCATGGGAGCACTTTCCATGATAGCACCATTGTTTGGCCAGATAGTGGTACATGCAGCGAGCTTGTCTTTTGTTTCGCCCTCTACTGCGATATAACGGGTAACCTGAGTGTTTTTCCAACTGGGAGCAAAGGATGCTGTCTCCACAATCTGCTCTAAAAGTTCATGAGATACGGTTTCATCGGTGAAACGACGGATACTTCTGCGCCCTGTGATACATTCTTTTGCGGTCATAGAAAAACCTCCTGTTCTTTTTCTTGTATTATGATACCACTTCCGTAGGAGAGATTCAATGAAATATTTATTCTTTTTTGTATTTTTCCCAATTTTTTAGTAGAAAGGTTTTGCATATCCTTGTAAGATGAATTATAATGAATAATGTCAGAGTAAATGTTTCTACATATGATTATTTGTAGGCACTTACCATAAAAGGGAGGAAGCAGTATGATTCATTTTGTTGAGAGAAAACGTTGGTTGTTTTTGGGGTTGCCATTTACATTTACTAAGTATACCATACAGGAGGATATGATTACCATTACTTCCGGATTGTTTAAAACAGTGGAGAATGATTGCTATATGTACAAGATTCAGGATGTGGAGCATTCTGCAAGTCTTATGGAGAAAATGTTTAAGATGGGTACTATTACCTGCTATACCGGTGATACCACCCACCCTACATTGCGGTTTATTCATATTAAGAATTCCAAGGCTATTAAGGATTTTTTGCTTAGACAGTCCGAGGAGGCAAGACTTAAGAGGCGTACTGTGAATATGCTGGATATTGGTTCCGGTGGAATGACAGATATTGACGACGCAGATATTTAATGAGATTTGGCATGAAAACGGGACGAAATCTGTGGGGTTTCGTCCTGTAACTGTGTATGCATAAGCAAATGTTCGAAAACGAGTCCTATGGCAAACCAAAAGGGGGCATAGTCCAAACGGATAACACGTCTGATGTGATAGCGGCTGTGACTATAGTCCCAGGGGCAAAGTCTGTAGCGTTCCAGCAGGCGGCCGGAAATGTATTCGGCTGAGAAAATCAGGCTCATATAGGTGAGACCACGAAAAAGAAAAGATGTTTTTCGAAGCAGAATAAAAATGGGTTTCAGGAAAGCTGCGCAGCCGTAGATGGGGAACATCCAAATAGAGGTAGTCCCTTTTAGGCGCAGGTCGCGACGTCGAAATGCATGAAAGGCAGTGAAAAGGATTTCCATGCACCAGCCAAAGAGACCGCAACGCAGGAAATCACCATAAAATTGTTTGAGTGAAAAAAACATAGGAAAAGTGTGTTGTCGCATAGGATACCTCGCAAATAAAAATGGCCGACAAGACCACAAAAAGACTTGACAGTTAGAGTTAGTATGGTCATCCTCTGCGAGAAATATACAGATTTTCGAATTGAAGAAGAGTAATAAGGAGACACAAGGGATGAAGTATCAGGAGGCACTTGATTATATAGAGGGCATTCAGTCTTATGGTATTGTACCGGGGCTTGATAGCATTATAGAGTTGTGCAGACTGATTGGAAATCCTCAGGAACGGTTGAAGTTTGTACACATTGCCGGTACCAATGGCAAAGGTTCTGCATTAGCATATATTTCTACGATTTTGAAAGCTGCCGGTTATCGGGTGGGGAGATATATTTCTCCAACGATATTTGAATACCGGGAGCGTATTCAGGTAAACGGCAGAAATATCACTAAGGATGCTCTGTGTGAGGGCGTGGAACTGATTCGGGAAGCATGCGACAAGATGACTGAAGAAGGGATGCCTCACCCTACACCATTTGAGGTGGAGACGGCACTTGGCTTTTGGTATTTTGAGAAACAGGGATGCGATATTGTAGTGCTGGAGACAGGGATGGGAGGTCTTTTGGATGCTACGAATCTGATTCAAAATACAGAGGTGGCGGTGCTGGCATCTGTTAGTATGGACCATATGAAGTTTCTTGGAGAAAACTTAGAGGCGATTGCAGAGCAGAAAGCAGGGATTATTAAGCCCGGATGTGAGGTCGTTTCCGCAATGCAAAAGGATGAAGTCATGGAAGTCATAGAACGTGTGGCGGCAGAAAAAAAGTGCTCTCTTCATGTGGCAGAGGTGGATTGCATTGTCAATTTAAAACAAGGTACCGGAAGAAATATGGAATGTCAGAAGTTTGATTATATAGGTACAGACGGATTTGAGATGAAGCAGTTGGAAATTCATCTGGCAGGAACCGTTCAGCCGGAGAATGCATTGCTTGCCATAGAGACTGTACGTGTATTACAACAAAAGGGATATTATATCACTGAAAATGCCATACGAAAGGGACTTAGGGAGACTGTTTGGCTCGGCCGGTTTTCGATTGTTGGCAAGAAACCTTTGTTTGTAGTGGATGGTGCCCACAATGAAGATGCAGCGAGAAAACTGGCAAGATCCATTGAATTTTATTTTACAAACAGAAGAATTATTTATATAATGGGGATATTAAGAGACAAGGAATTTGACAAAGTGATTGAACTGACCCATCATTATGCAGATCAGATTATCACTATAACACCGCCGGATAATCCAAGAGCAATGGGAGCATATGAATTGGCACAGGAAATTGCAAAGGTACATACCAATGTTACGGCAGTGGATAGTCTGGAGGAGGCAGTGGAAATGGCGCGTCTTTTGGCAGGACCGGAGGATGTGATTTTGGCGTTTGGTTCCCTGTCTTATCTGGGCAGGCTTATCAGAATAGTGGAAAGGTAAAGAAACATGGTAGATCAGGACAAGATAAAAGAAGCGGTAAAGCTTTTGCTGGAAGGTATTGGAGAGGATGTGAACCGGGAGGGACTGGTGGATACGCCGGAACGTATCGCCAGAATGTATGCTGAGATTATGAGTGGCATGGATGAGAAGCCCGAGGAGCATTTATCCAAGGTTTTTACTGTGGACAACAATGAAATGGTGCTGGAAAAAGATATCGTGTTTTATTCCATGTGCGAGCATCATATGCTGCCATTCTATGGAAAGGTTCATGTAGCATATATCCCCAATGGGAAGGTGGTCGGGCTTAGTAAGCTGGCACGGACTGTGGAGGTTTTCGCCAAGAGACTTCAGCTTCAGGAGCAGATGACAGCTCAGATTGCGGATGCGATTATGGATTGTCTCTCACCGCAGGGTGTGATGGTAGTGGCAGAGGCAGAGCATATGTGTATGACCATGCGTGGAGTGAAAAAACCCGGAAGTAAGACGGTAAGCATTGCCACAAGAGGTGTATTTGAGGATAATGCAGCACTGCAGAATCAATTTTTCCAGCTGTTGCATGTATAGGCGGAATATATGAACAGAATAGATCGAATTTTAAATCATAAATTATTTCGATTGCATTTGCAGGAAAATGAGAAGGCAGAAGCTGACCGGAAGTTTTGCCGCCATAATATGATACATTTTTTGGATGTGGCAAGAATTGCAGAGATTATTAATCTGGAAGAAGGGCTTGGCTTGAACCGTGAGTGGATTTATGCGGCAGCCCTTTTGCATGATTGCGGGAAATATATACAGTATGAGGACGGAATACCCCACGAAGTGGCAAGTGCCCGAATTGCGCCGGAAATTTTGCAGGATTGCGGATTTGAAAAGGTGGAGGCTGACAAAATAGTAGAAGCTATTTTGAGTCATCGAGATGAAAGTATAGCCAAAGAGGCAGATTTGCGCGGTGTTTTGTATCGGGCAGATAAGGCAAGCCGGTCTTGTTTTGCCTGTAAGGCGGAGTCTGAGTGTAATTGGAAGGATGGCAAGAAGAATCTGAATATCCGATATTAAGCTTGTGGCAGGTGTTGGTACATGTCAAATATGGAGATGGTGATGACAGATAATTATATACAGATTGGCGGACGGGAGTTTGTACGCCATGGAAGAACCTATGTGATGGGAATATTGAATGTTACACCGGATTCTTTTTCGGATGGTGGCAAGTGGACAGATCGCGATGCGGCGCTTCGCCATGTGGAGCAGATGATTGCGGAGGGGGCAGATATCATTGATGTGGGCGGAGAGTCTACAAGGCCCGGATATACGCAGTTGTCCGATGAGGAGGAGATTGTTCGTATTGCTCCTGTAATCACTGCAATCAAGAAAGAATTTGCCATTCCTGTTTCACTGGATACTTATAAGAGCAAAGTTGCAGAGGCCGGGATTGCAGCCGGAGCAGATATGATTAACGATATCTGGGGCTTAAAGTATAATCCGGATATGGCGACTCTAATAGCCCGAGAGGGTGTGTCCTGTTGCCTGATGCATAACCGAAAACAGGCAGATTATCATAGCCTTGTAGAGGATGTGAAGGATGATCTGAGAGAAAGTCTGGAACTGGCAGCAAAGGCGGGAATTGCCAAAGATAAGATTATCTTAGATCCCGGAGTGGGATTTGCAAAAAGTTATGAGGATAATCTGATGATTTTGAACTGCATGGAGCAATTCAATGATTTGGGGTGTCCGGTGCTGTTGGGATGTAGCAGAAAGTCAGTGATAGGTCTGACTTTGGATTTGCCTACGGAAGAGCGACTGGAAGGAACTCTGACAACTACTGTAATGGCGGTGATGAAGGACATTAGTTTTGTGCGTGTTCATGATATTAAAGAGAATGTGAGAGCCATTCATATGGCGGAAACAATTTTAGGACGAAGGAGAGCATTATGACAATGGATCAAATCAGAATTGACAATCTGGAAGTGTATGCTTATCATGGTGTTTTTCAGGAGGAGAAGGAAAAGGGGCAGTATTTTTATGTGAATGCTGTTCTTTATACAGAGACCAGAACGGCAGGATTGTCCGATGATTTGAGTTTCTCTACTAATTACAGCGAGGTCTGTGATTTTATAGTAAAAGAGATGCAGGAGAAAAACTATAATCTGATTGAGAGTGTAGCAGAGAATTTGGCAAACCGGATTCTCTTGAATTTTGACAGAATCAGTCAGGTTGATTTGGAAATTAGAAAACCACATGCACCTATGCAGCTTAACTTTGAATCGGTATCCGTGTGTATCAGCAGAAGTTGGCATTATGCATATTTGTCGTTGGGATCTAACATGGGAGACAAAAGGAGTTTTCTAAAACTTGGCATTGATGGTTTGAATAGTCATGAACAAATTCAGCTGCTACAGACAGCAGATGTGTTGGAGACAGAACCGTATGGAAATGTGGAGCAGGATGTGTTTTTGAATACTGCGGTACAAGTCCGTACGCTTATGACACCCAAGGAGTTGCTTGATTATATTCATGAGCTGGAGTATAAGGCAGAGCGTGTCAGAGAGGTGCATTGGGGCCCCAGAACACTTGATATTGATATTGTATTTTATGATAAACTGGTTTATGAAGACGACGAATTGATAATACCCCATGTGGATATGGAGAATCGGGAATTTGTTTTAAAACCATTGAGTCAGATTGCGCCGAATTATCGCCATCCCCTTCTTGGGAAAACGGTAACACAGCTTTTGGATGGGCTTGAGAAATAGTCAGAGGGAAAATTATGGAAGAAAATACATACTTGCATTTGGATGAAGAAACAATTAAAAAAGTGGATGATAAAATGCCGCCTGCAGAGGAATTGCAGGATTTGGGAGAGTTCTTTAAAGTGTTTGGCGATGTGACCAGACTAAAGATCCTCTATGTCCTTTTGTGTTCGGAAATGTGTGTCTATGACATAGCATCTCTTCTCAATATGTCACAGTCGGCTATTTCTCATCAACTTCGCGTCTTAAAACAGATGGACCTGGTGAAGAACAGAAGAGAGGGTAAAACCATATTTTATTCCTTGGCGGATGGACATATTGTGACTATTTTAAGTCAGGGATTAGACCATATAGAGGAATAGAAAAATGAATTGGCAGAATATAAAATGAGAGGCTTAGTTGCGTGTAACGGCGGCCTCTCATTTTTTGTGTTTATAAGTTATTGATTATCCATGGAAAAGAGCGTTGCTCTGTCGCTGCCCAATCTGCAGTGATAGAGGCTGGCTTCTACATCAAATTCTTGAAAATATACATATTGGGAAGTCATATTGATGTTGCTGAAAATACCATTTGCAACGGTGATTACATTGCTGCCGTCCGTGTGCATGCATTTTAATTGCGGATTCGTTGCATCGTTGGTCTGATAGTAAATATAGCCTGAGCCTACATTAAAGCAGTCTACGCGGTCATGGGTAAGTACTTCGCTGGTTTGAGTGGAAAGCGAGTAGCGACACAGTTTGTAATCGGAAACCAAATCCATGTAATAAATATAGTCGCCATTTATCACGGGATTCCATAGATTGCCTGCCCAGATTTCTTCTGCTACATCGTTGGCAGTATTCAAACGGTACAGGGCATGATTATCCTGGGTTCCGTTGTAGTAAATTATGCCGTTGGAGACACTGGCGGGATTGATGGAGTAGTTGGCCAGTTCTGTCTTGTTGGTTTTATCTGTCTTAATTTTGTAAAAAGAAGGTTGCGTTTTTCCGGCAGTAAGCAGATACAGATAATCATCTATAAGCTGACCGGATACTACTACATCGCGGGTGATGGTTACTGCTTGTTCGCCCTTCAAATTACAACGATTAAAAGCATGTGTGTTAGCTACGGTGCCAAAACCGGTAGTATCGCCGGATTTAAGCTGAAAATAGTATAAGTAATCGCCACCGGCCAGAATATTTCTCACCTGCATGGAATTTAGCTTGCGAATGTTCGTTTCATCCGGGTTCATGGCATAAAGAGTGCCGTTGTCTAACGGATTGGAGAAATAAACTGTGTCGTTATATTCGCAGAACAATCCTGCATTATTCAGATTGCCTGCTGTATTGCCAATTGTTCCGGGAGGATTGGAAGTCACCCTGTCCGAAAAAAATGCGCCCACAACCAACAACGCAACAACAACCCCCGCAATAATCCCTGTTATGATATAAGAACGCTTCTGCTTTTTTCCATCCTTAGCCATACATTTCTCCTCTTGCTCATGAAAACATGAGTGTTTCAATCTTCTTGTACTGACATATGCAAATCTACATTTATCCCATTTAGTATACACTGTATTTTACTTGCTATCAAGCCAGATTTGTTATAAAATAGAACGAGAAGGAAATGAAAATTTGCCTTTAATATCACAGAGAATTTACCTTTTGAACAAGTGGGCTTGGGATAGTCCAGGAGGGAGGGTGATATATACCACCCTCCCCCGGAACTACTCCAAGCCCCATTCAAAAGAAAAGGAGAAAGTAATGGATTTAGGAGTATTGAGAGACAAATTAGACGGAATAGATGCGCAGATTGTGAATCTTTATGAGGAACGTATGGATGTCTGCAAACAGGTAGCCGAGTATAAAATCAGCACCGGCAAAAAAGTTTTTGACAAGGTCAGGGAGCAGGAGAAAATTGCAAAGGTAAAATCATTGACCCATGATGAATTTAATGCCCGGGGCGTGGAGGAGCTGTTTGAGCAGATTATGTCCATGAGCCGTAAACTTCAGTATCAGATGATTGCTCAGCAGAGCGGTCAGGGGAAGCTTCCTTTTATCGGATTGGACGAGCTTGAGACCAAGAAGGCAAGAGTGGTATTTCAGGGAGCGGAAGGGGCCTATTCTCAGGCAGCCATGCTTCAGTATTTTGGTGAGGAGATTCAGAGTTTTCATGTAGATACTTTTCGTGATGCGATGAGTGCGCTGGATGAGGGAAGCGCTGATTTTGCAGTGCTTCCCATTGAGAATTCTACAGCCGGTATTGTAAGTGAAATCTATGACCTTTTGGTGGAATTTGAGAATTATATTGTAGGTGAGCAGATTATCCGCATTGAGCATTGCCTTTTGGGCGTGCCCGGTGCGCAGAAATCAGACATCAAGAAGGTATATTCTCATCCTCAGTCTCTGATGCAGAGTGCGCGTTTTCTGGCGGACCATCCCTGGCAGCAGATAAGCATGCAGAATAATGCTTTTGCAGCAAGAAAGGTGGCAGAAGAGCAGGACAAGACACAGGCAGCTATTGCCAGCGAACTTGCCGGACAGATTTATGGTTTGGATGTATTGCAGAAGGGCGTAAATGACTCCGGCACAAATTCTACCAGATTTATTATTGTTACGAATCAGAAAGTGTTCCGAAAGGATGCAGGAAAAATCAGTATTTGTTTTGAGGTGCCTCATCAGAGTGGTTCCCTTTATCATATGCTGTCACACTTTATTTATAATAATTTGAATATGACTAAAATTGAGAGCCGTCCTATAGAGGATCGCAACTGGGAGTATCGTTTCTTTGTTGATTTTGAGGGGAATCTGGCTGACGGTGCAGTGAAAAATGCCTTGCGCGGACTTCGTGATGAGGCCAGAAATATGAAAATTTTGGGTAATTATTAGGAGAGAAACCATGCGGGAACAGGAACTGCTTTTATACAGGGATTTTGAGGACGGGAAACTTCTTTATGATATGGCTTGGCTGATGTCCAATTATGAGGATGACTATTATAACATAGAGGACATGAGAGCACTTTTGTATCAGTGCATTCATCAACTGTTGGAGTTGTCAGGAAGCCATGGATTCAGAGGTAATCTGTGGCACTGCTATCTGGCGAATCTTTTGGTAAACAACGAGAATACTTACAGCCGCAGCTGTGAGATTCGAGGGGCCATTGAGGGGAGTATTAACGATGCTGCTCTTCATGATATTGTGATTTTTAAGGAATTCTATGATTATGATTTTGCGCCTATGGCGGAGAAACTGCAGGTGACCGAGCTTTCACTGATTCAGAATTATGATGCAGGCAGTCAGGAGAGCAAGGTTTATAATCGGAGAATCTGTGCCAGAATTTGTGAGCTTGCAGAGCATTTTTGTGAGAATAATACACCCCAGGAGATGAAGGAGACATTAACCGAGTTCTACAAGGAATACGGTGTGGGAAAATTTGGCCTTCACAAGTCCTTCCGTATTGCTCATGATGAGGAGGGGGTACATATCAATCCTATTCTCAATATTGCCCATGTGCAGCTGGATGATTTGGTGGGATATGAGATTCCCAAACAGAAACTGATAGATAACACAGAGGCATTTGTAAACGGCAAGAAAGCTAATAACTGTCTTTTGTTTGGTGATGCGGGCACAGGTAAATCCTCCTGTATCAAGGCCATTGCCAACGCATATTACGACAGGGGACTACGTATTATAGAGGTCTATAAGCATCAGTTTCAGGATTTAAATGATGTAATTGCACGCATTAAGAATCGCAACTATAAATTTATTATTTATATGGATGACTTGAGTTTTGAAGAGTTTGAAATTGAGTATAAATATTTAAAAGCGATTATTGAGGGCGGTCTGGAGAAAAAGCCGGATAATGTATTGATTTATGCAACATCTAACCGCAGACATCTCATTCGCGAGAACTTCAATGACAGGGAAGAAATCCGTCAGGATATGCATACCGGTGACACGGTTCAGGAGAAACTTTCACTGGTAAATCGTTTTGGTGTAACGATTTACTTTGGCTCACCCGACAAGAAGGAATTCCACAATATTGTGAAAGTACTGGCAGAGCGTGCCGGTATCGATATGCCGGAACAGGAGCTTTGGCTGGAGGCCAATAAGTGGGAACTTTCCCACGGAGGACTTTCCGGACGAACTGCTCAGCAGTTTATTGATTATCTGTTGGGAAAACTTGAAGTGTAAGTACAGGCGTAAGACAGATAGCTTGAGAGGAGGCTTTTATGAGTGTAAAAACCTTTGCAGCCATTGATGTAGGAAGCTATGAAACATCTATGAAGATATATGAATTGTCCGGTAAAAATACCATGCGGGAGATTGATCATGTGAGTCGCAGACTGGATTTGGGTACCAGTACGTATGCTACCGGTAAAATCAACCCGGATAAGCTGGATGAATTGTGTAGGACATTAAGAGAGTTTTCCGGAATGATGAAGTCTTATAAGGTGGATGGATATAAGCTTTATGGAACAAGTGCAATCCGGGAAACAAACAATACTACCATTGTGTTGGATCAGATTGCACAGCGTACAGGATTGGATATGGTTGTTTTGAGCAATTCAGAACAGCGTTTTTTAGATTATAAATCGATTGCTTCAAAGGGGGAGAGTTTTCGCCGGATTATTGAGGAGAAAACAGCTATTGTAGATATCGGAGGCGGTAGTATCCAGCTTTCGTTATTTGACAATGATACATTGGTGTCTACTCAGAATCTTCGCCTGGGTGTACTTCGTATTCAGGAGCTTATCAGTCAGATGAAGGTTAGTGCAGCTAAGATGGAGCATACAGTGGATGAGATGGTGAGTGCCCAGTTGGCTGCATATAAGAAGTTATATCTCAAGGAACGCGAGATTCAAAACATTATTATCGTTGATGATTATATCTCACCCTGGGCTGTTAAACGTATCGGAAAACAGAGTGAGATATTGAATGCATCGGATTTTGATGAGTTATTGAATCTTTTGCGCAGTAAAAGTACCATGGAGTCAGCAAAGGCATTGGATGTGGCAGAGGAAAGAGTGCCTTTGGTGTACATCAGTGCCGTGCTTACCAGACGAATTGCTGAGCTTATGGGGGCAGTTAAAATATGGGCGCCCGGAGTGACGCTTTGCGATGGTATTGCTTATGAGTACGGTGAAAGTATTAAAATGTTTAGGGAAGAACATGATTTTGAACGGGATATTCTGGCATGTGCCATGAATATCAGTAAGCGTTACATGGGCAGTCGTAAGAGAGCAAAAACATTGGAGGAGATTGCTACTACAATTTATGACAGCATGAAAAAGGTTCATGGATTGGGCAAGAGAGAGCGACTGTATCTGTGTCTGGCTGCAATTTTGCATGATTGTGGAAAGTATATCAGTCTGATGAATATCGGAGAGACTTCCTACGACATTATTATGGCTACGGAAATTATCGGGCTGTCTCATAGGGAAAGAGAGATGGTGGCAAGCATTGTACGTTTTAATCACAGTGATTTTACGTACAAAGAGCGTGTGAGCAATCGAAGGGAAACAGACCAGGATACCTATCTTACGGTAGCTAAGCTTACGGCTATTTTGCGCCTTGCATCCAGCCTGGACCATAGCCACAAACAAAAGTTTAAGGATTTGAAGGCGGTTCTCCGTGACAATGAATTGCATTTAAGTGCGGAAACTACAGAAGATACAACACTGGAACTTAGTTATTTTGCTACAAAGGCAGCATTTTTTCAAGAAGTGTTCAGTGTGACTCCGGTTATGAAACAGCGCAAGCAGTTTTAGTTGTATTATGGAATCAGGGGAGGTTGTTCTATGAAAGAAAATAGCAAGGCAGCGGTCAGAACGGCCAAAATAAAATTTACGGATCCTGAATATTATACCAACAGAGAACTCAGTTGGCTTTTGTTTGACCATAGGGTGCTGGCAGAAGCAAGGGATAAAAATATTCCTTTGTTTGAACGGTTAAAATTTCTGAGTATCACAGCATCTAATCTGGATGAGTTTTTTATGGTTCGCGTAGCTTCGCTGAAGGATATGGTGAACGCAGGATACGATAAAAAAGATATTGCAGGTATGACACCGAAGGAACAGTTAGAGGCTTTGAGTAAGGCAATTCATGAGTTGGTGGATTTACAATATTCCACATACAATCGATCATTGTTTCCGGCGCTGGCACAGAACGGAGTGACTGTGATTAAGAGTCATGAACAGCTTACCAAGGAAGAAGGGGCCTTCATAGACCGGTATTTTGAGGAGAATGTGTATCCCGTGTTGACGCCCATGGCGGTAGATTCGTCAAGACCGTTTCCGTTGATTAGAAATAAGACTTTGAATATCGGTGCCATGGTACGTGGTAAGAATGGTGATGAAGATTTAGAATTTGCCACCGTGCAGGTGCCCGGTGTGCTGAATCGAATTGTAGAATTACCCAAGAGGGATAATATGCGCCGAATTATTTTCCTTGAGGAGATTATCGAGCGCAATATCCACAAGCTGTTTCTGAATTATGATATAGTCAGTGCACATCCTTTTCGTATCATGAGAAATGCAGATCTTACCATTGAGGAGGATGAGGCTGCTGATTTGCTCAAAGAAATTGAAAAACAAATCAAAAAGCGTCAGTGGGGTGAAGCTATTCGTCTGGAAGTGGAGTCCGGTATTGACAAGAGACTTTTGAAATTCCTCAAAAAGGAATTAAACATAGAAGAGGAAAATATTTACACAATTGACGGTCCTTTGGATTTGACTGTACTTATGAAACTTTACGGATTGGATGGTTTTGAGCATTTAAAGGAGCCTAAATATATTCCTCAGGCAGTACCGCAGTTACCCGCGGGATGCAATTTGTTTGATGCAATTCGCAAGGGGGATATTTTGTTACACCATCCTTATCAGACCTTTACGCCTGTGGTGGATTTTATCCGTCAGGCGGCTGTGGACCCGCAGGTTCTGGCTATCAAGCAGACTTTGTACCGGGTCAGCGGCAATTCGCCGATTATTGCGGCATTGGCTCAGGCTGCGGAAAATGGCAAGCAGGTTACCGTTTTGGTGGAGCTTAAAGCCCGTTTTGACGAGGAGAATAATATTGTGTGGGCACGTATGCTTGAGAAAGCAGGATGCCATGTAATTTATGGTCTTGTGGGACTTAAGACTCATTCCAAAATTACTCTTGTGGTGCGCAGAGAGGAAGAGGGTATCCGCAGATATGTTCATCTGGGTACCGGTAATTATAATGATGCCACTGCCAAGCTTTATACGGATATGGGACTTTTGACCTGTTCTGAGCCTGTTGGTGAGGATGCTACAGCTGTGTTTAATATGTTGTCCGGTTATTCGGAACCGTTGTTTTGGAATAAACTGGCATTGGCACCGCTGTGGTTAAAGGATAAGTTTTTGTATTTGATTAAACGCGAGCAGAAGTATGCTCAGGAAGGACACTCGGCACGGATTATTGCCAAGATGAATTCGCTGTGCGACAGAGACATTATTGCAGCGTTGTATGAAGCATCCGCTGCAGGGGTAAAGATTGATTTGATTGTCAGAGGAATCTGTTGTCTGAAAACAGGAATTCCGGGAGTGAGTGAGAATATCACCGTGCGTTCTATTGTAGGTAATTTTTTGGAGCACAGTCGAATTTTCTATTTTGATAATGATGAGCATCCGGAAATTTATTGCGGTAGTGCGGACTGGATGCCGCGTAATCTGGAAAGACGTGTGGAGATATTGTTCCCTGTGGAGGAACCTGCACTTAAAGAAGAACTTTTACACATTTTGAATGTGCAGCTGGCAGATACTGTAAAGGCTTCTGTTTTGCAGCCTGATGGCTCCTATGCGAAGGTAAGCAGAAGAGGTCGTAAGGCAGTCAATGCCCAGGAACAGTTTGCCAAGGAGGCTAAGGAAGCTGCAAAGGCTGCATTGGCGGAGACTGTGGCAACCAAACGTACCTTTACACCGGCTGAACATCAGCGTGATTGATGAATTAATTTGTATCAGGAAGGAACTATAGAGATGAAAATTGTTCTTGCATCTGCATCGCCGCGAAGAAAGGAACTGCTTACGCAGATAGGGATTTCATTTGAAATTAAGGTTAGTGATGTGGAAGAAAAAGTAACTACTTCCGTGCCGGAAGAGGTAGTGCAGGAGTTGTCCCGCCAAAAAGCGGAGGCGGTGTTAGAAAGTTGTGAAGTGTCTGAGGATTCAGAAGAGATTCTTGTTATCGGTGCAGATACGATTGTTGCCTGTGACGGCATGATTTTGGGAAAACCTGCGGACGAAGCAGATGCGATGCGTATGCTTAAGCTACTTGCAGGAAGAAGCCATGAGGTGTATACCGGTGTAACTTTTGCATATAAGGGCGCCCGGCAGGAAATATATAGTTTTTATGAGGCGACTAAGGTACATTTTGCGCCCATGACCGATGAGGAAATTCAAACTTATGTTAGCACAAAAGATCCTATGGACAAAGCCGGATCGTATGGAATTCAGGGCTTTTGTGCCCGCTATATCACAGGTATAGAGGGCGACTACAATAATGTGGTAGGCCTTCCTGTAGGCAGAGTTTATCAGGAATTAAAACGGTTTGGAGGAAATTGGTAATGGCAGAGAAAAAGCTTGTCATTTTTGATTTGGATGGAACCTTGTCGGATTCTATTCACAGTATTAAGTATTGTACGGACAGAGCGCTGGAACCATTGGGAATGGGACCTTTCTCCGAAGAAGATTACAAATATTTTGTGGGAGACGGTGCAGCAAACCTGATTAAACGGGCGCTTACTGCGGCGGGAGATGTAGAGAACGTACATTTTGAGGAAGCTTTTGCACGATACAAAGAGTTATTTGCCGTGGATTGTATGTATGAGGTAAAACCTTACGATGGTATTTTGGAGCTTTTGGAGGCTTTGAAGAAACGGGGCGTGAAACTGGCGGTTCTTTCCAATAAACCCCATGCTGAGACCATTCGTGTGATTGAGTATTTGTTCGGCAAGGATGTCTTTGATGTGCTTCACGGACAAATTGAGGGAGTACCGATTAAACCGGACCCTACAGGTGCGTTTCGAATTATGGAGCAGATGAGGGTGACTGCGGAGGAGGTTTTGTATCTGGGGGACACCGCTACGGATATGAAGACCGGAAAAGGGGCAGGATTGTTTACGATTGGAGCGCTTTGGGGATTCCGCAAGAGAGAAGAGTTGGAGGAGAGTCATGCAGATGCCATTATAGGGCATCCTATGGAGTTGCTTGAGTATGTGTAATTATTCGACGAAGTAAACACATGAGCAGAAGGAAAGTGTGGGAGAAACGTCAGTTTCTCTTAGGCATGATTTGTCAAATGGGATTTCGAGTGGTTGTGAAATTTAAAGGAGTAAAATAAAGGAGGATTTAGTATGCAGGTATTTGATGATGCGGTACTGAAATGTTTTTTGGAGAAACAGGAGCAGTTGTTTCCTGAACCCGTGGCGGAGAGCTTAGAAGAGGCCGAGAATTTTCTGGAGGAGTGCATGGCCGTTGTAGTAAACTCTGTGGATGAGGTGATAGAGTTTTTTGATGAGGAAGGTGTCGATATGGACGGCGCTGTGGGCGATGAGATTTTGGAGGCGGACGAGGTCTTCGAGGTAGGCGACGGAAGATATCTGATCGTGGAAGGGTAATACCATTAGTGTTAATAAGATGCGCCGAAAGTTTTTTCGGCGCATCAGACTGTAGACAAAGTCCGAGGCTCTCGCCTCGGATTTTTCTTCTAAGAGAGCTGGAAATCCCCTTGTTTTCGGGACTTTTCGGCTCTTTTGTGGTATAATGGAAGTATCAAAGAAAGGCGGGATGCTTCTATGATGACTCAGAATGCAGACAAGAAAAGGGAACAGATTCAGATGTTCTGTATGGATGACATGGTTCCACAGGACCATCTTTTACGGATTATTGATAAAGCCATTGACTGGAACTTCATCTACGACCTGGTAGTAGATAAGTACAGTCCGGATAACGGTCGTCCCAGCATGGATCCTGTTATGCTGATAAAGCTTCCATTCATTCAATATCTCTACGGCATCCGAAGTATGCGCCAGACAGTGAAGGAAATCGAAGTAAATGTAGCTTACCGGTGGTTCCTTGGGCTGGAAATGATGGACAAGGTTCCACACTTTTCTACCTTTGGCAAAAACTATACCCGCCGTTTTAAAGACACTGACCTCTTTGAGCAGATATTTTCACATATACTGCAGGAGTGTTATAAATTCAAACTGATAGACCCCAGCGAAGTTTTTGTAGACGCAACCCATGTAAAAGCAAGGGCGAACAATAAAAAGATGCAGAAACGCATTGCTCATGAAGAAGCATTGTTTTTTGAGGATTTACTGAAAAAGGAAATCAACGAAGACCGTGAAGCACATGGGAAACGTCCGTTGAAAGAAAAAGACGATAATGACGATAACACACCATCCGGCGGAACCGGTGGCAAGGAAGAGAAAACAATCAAAGCAAGTACCTCTGACCCGGAAAGCGGGTGGTTCCGCAAGGGCGAGCACAAAAATGTATTTGCTTATGCAGTACAGACAGCCTGTGATAAAAACGGCTGGATTCTTGGTTACAGTGTTCATCCTGGAAATCATCATGACAGCAGAACCTTCAAGACCCTATATGACAAGATAAAAGATATTGGAATAGAAAACTTGATAATGGATTCAGGATATAAAACTCCCGGTATTGCAAAGCTTTTGATTGATGACGGAATCAGACCACTTATGCCTTACAAGCGTCCTATGACGAAGGAAGGATTTTTCAAAAAGTATGAGTATGCTTATGATGAGTACTATGACTGCTATATTTGTCCTAATAATAAGGTGTTGGCCTATAGCACAACCAATCGTGACGGATATCGGGAATACAAGAGCTGCGGTGCAGTATGTGCAGGCTGCCCTCATTTGGCACAGTGTACCCTAAGCAAAGACCATGTCAAAGTTGTAACCCGTCACGTTTGGGAGCCATACATGGAGATATGCGAAGATATTCGCCAGACGCTGGGAATGAAAGATTTATATTCCCTAAGGAAAGAAACCATAGAACGAATCTTTGGAACAGCTAAAGAAAACCATGGATTCCGCTATACGCAGATGTTTGGAAAAGCCCGGATGGAAATGAAGGTCGGGCTTACCTTTGCTTGTATGAATCTGAAAAAACTGGCGAAGATTAAAGCAAAAAGGGGACTTCTAGAGGAACAAGCATTGCAAAATCTTTCTATTCTGGACGCAATTCGACTGATAAAAGAAAAATGGCTCTGGTGCATGCGCACCAGAGCCGCTTTGTCTACAGTCTGATGCGCCGAAAGTTTTTTCGGCGCATTTAACGCATTAAAACAGAACTCAAAATAAAAAATAAAATTATTTTTCAAAAACTCTTGCCAAACAAGAATATATGTGATAGAATACATTTTGTTGTGAAAACAACTTGCCGGCGTGTCGGAATGGCAGACGAGGCAGACTCAAAATCTGTTGTGGGCAACCACGTGCGGGTTCAAGTCCCGCTGCCGGCATGAAACCCTTGGAGAACCAAGGGTTTTTTTGTTATTTGAAAAGAGATTACGAAAGACAAATTCTTTAAACACAAGGAGAGAACGAAGGATGAATAAAGAGAATAAAGATATTTTTAATAACCTTTTGTTAAAGAAGATACTTGTGAGGATTTTGCTTGCAATATTTATTTTTGTGCTATCAGCGTTAATATTAGCAAATAAGGTTCCGGAAATGCAGTGGGTAGAGAGCGCTATAGAGAGACTGGATGAGAGCAAGAATAAAATCATGGAACTTTCGGGTTCTACAATTGCAATGTCTTTAGCGATATCTGCACTTCCGGATGATTTTGCTACACCTTTGGCAGATACGTTGATGGATATGAATAGATATTTCATTCTGATATTTGCAGTTATCTTCATAGAAAAACTGATTGTGGTAGAGGGAATACGCATTTCATTTTTGTATATTATACCAACATCCTGTATTTCTTATATTTTGTCTGTTATATCAAAAAAGGATGTATTCTTAAAATTTGCTGCAAAAATGTTGATTTTAGGTATTTCTGTTATTGTAGTGATACCATTTAGTACCTATGTTGCTGAAGATGTAGGAGCGAGTTATTTAACGTATGTGGATGAGACCATAGTGGAAGCTGAGGCAGGAGCAGATAAGATTACAGAAATTATGGATACAGATAATGGTGAAACAACCATTTTCGAGAAACTATCAGATGCTTTTAAAATTGCTGCTAAGGGAATGTCAGATTTGCTGAAGTATTTCGAAAATATTGTAAAGAAGTGTGCAAATTCTATTGCAATTATGTTGGTTACTACTTGTATTATACCAATTATGGTTCTGGTTTTTTTTAGATGGCTCCTTAAAGAATTGTTTAGCTTCCATTTGGCATTGCCGAATGTGAAGATAAGAGTACCACAGCGCAAAGCAGAGAAAAATTCTGATTCCGAATAAATGGAGGAGTGGTCATGACGAAAAAGCAACTAGATGTGATTTGTATTTTATTAAGCATTTCGATTGTTGGTATTCTTGTCTGGAGTATTTTTAGCAAAGGGCAAGCGCCGGTAATGACTTATGAGGATGGAATTGAAAAGATAGATTTGGATAGTATTTATTTAAATGACAGCAGAGTGGAGGTTGAATTTGCGGAGGTTTTAGTTGGCGAGCAGGAGGAGATGAGAAGACTTATTGTAAGTACGCAGGAGGCTACGGTATCTACAGAACTGTCTTCCAGTTTGATTCAAAAATTGGATTTTGATATTTTGAAGAAAACACAGAGAGTCAATTATACCGGAACAGGGTATTTTGTTGTGGACCTGGATAAGCTGACCAAAGGAGATATTCTGGAAAATAAAGAAGATAAAACCGTTACAATTAAGATAAATCATGCATATCTTCAGGCAATAGAAATAGACCCTAATAATATAATTGTGGATGAGGTGAAAGAAGGATTGTTGGCAAGGGGGGATATTAAGCTGACAGTTAAGGACTACAATGCGATTGAGAAAGAACTGAGAAATCAATTGGAAGCAAAATTTGATACGGCTGAAAATGGGCAAATAGCAGATAAAAAGGCGTTGGATATGGTCAAAGAAGTCTATGAGCCACTTGTAAAAGCCATTGATCCAAATTATAGTGTTTATGTAGAGTTTAAATGATTGGAATGAAAGATGTCAGTGGGAGAACCTACTGGCATTTTTTTGTTTATTTTTTCGCGGATTTGGTGTATAGTAATAATATATGTGCATTTATCAGAGAATGTATCAGGGTGACGGGTATGACTTGTAAGGAATTTGAGAAGATGATTCCGGATTTTTTGAATCGGAAGCTGGATTTTCTCACACTGAAAAAATTTAACGAGCATATGGAGTCTTGCGAGGAGTGTCGGGAGGAATTGACGATTCAGTTTCTGGTGACAGAGGGTATGCAGCGCCTTGAGGAAGGAAATGCTTTTGATATGCAGGCGGAGCTTGAAGACCGACTTGAGGAGGCGAGAAATCACACGCGGTTTCATTCGGCGTTTTTGTATGTGGGAGCAGCTCTCGAGACCTTGGCGATTGCATTAATTGCAGCTTTTGTAATATGGATGTTAGTGTAATATGATCGTCGGACGGTTGGCGAAGAATGTCTATAAATTAAGCATTAAAGATAATCAGAAGGATATTGTATGAAGAAACTTGTTTTAATAGATGGTCATAGTATTTTAAACAGAGCATTTTATGGCGTGCCGGATCTTTCTAATGCGGAGGGATTGCATACCAATGCTATTTTTGGATTTTTGAATATTTTATTTAAAATATTGGAGGAAGAGAAACCGGAGTATTTGGCGGTTGCCTTTGATGTGCATGCACCGACCTTCCGCCATGAGATTTATGAGGCGTACAAGGGCACCAGAAAGCCTATGCCGGAGGAACTTAGAGAGCAGGTTCCGGTGATGAAGGAAGTGCTTCGTTCCATGGGCATTGTGATTATGGAACAGGCGGGACTTGAGGCGGACGATATTTTGGGTACTCTTGCCAAGAAGGCAGAGAAAGAAGGCATTGCAGTGTCTTTGGTGTCCGGTGACCGTGACCTTTTGCAGATTGCAACGGATACTATCAAAATCCGTATTCCTAAGACCAAGCGAAACGGTACAGAGATTGAAGACTATTATGCGAAGGATGTACTGGATGCGTATCAGGTGACTCCCGAGCAGTTTATTGATTTGAAGGCTCTTATGGGCGATACTTCCGATAATATTCCCGGTGTTCCCAAGGTGGGTGAGAAGACTGCATCTGCGTTGATTGTAGAGTATGGTTCCCTTGCGAATATCTATGAGCATGTGGAGGAGATTTCCAAGAATGCCATCAGAGAGTCATTGAAAGCAAACAAAGATTTGGCAGATTTAAGTAAGACACTGGCGACTATCAAGGTTGACTGTGAGATAGAGCTTAATTATGAGGCGGCTAGGGCAGAGAATTTCTACACACCCGAAGCATATGCCATGTTCAAAAAGTTAGAATTCAAGAATATGCTGAGCCGTTTTGATAAGTCTAACATGGCTGCGAAAAATGATGTGGTTGGCGCATTTAAGCAGTTGGGGAGTCTGCAGGAGCTGGAACAGCTGGTCAAGAAGGCGGCAAAGAGTACGGATGAAAATGGCGCAGGTTTGTATCTGCTTCAGGAGGCAGGCCGTGTGCTTGGTGTTTCCATATGTTTATCGGAGGATGAGACATACTTTTACGCAGTGGCCTGTGAAAAGGCAGCAGAGGGCCAGTTGTCATTGTTTGATACTCCTACAGAGGAGAAGGATGAGTCAGAGGATGTAAAGCGGATTTTGAAGGGACTGTCCACTCAGGTTAAGCTTGCAACCTTTGATATCAAGAAGGAATATGAATATCTTTCACAGGATAGCACAGAACGTTATTTTGATGTGTTAATCGGAGCGTATCTGCTGAATCCTTTGAAGAATGATTATGATATAACAGCGATTGCAGCGGAACATCTGGACATGATGATTCCGGAGGCAACAGAGTTGTTTGGTAAGAAGAAAATAGCTGAGGTTCTGGAGTCAGAGCCTGAGAAGTGTATGCAGTATGCCTGCTACGGTGCTTATGTTTCATGGGCGGCGGCAAAGGTGCTTGCAAAGAAGCTTTCTGATACCGGAATGGCAGAATTGTTCCGTCAGATAGAGATGCCTCTGTCTCTGGTGCTGTATGATATGGAGCAGGAGGGCGTTGAGGTGCGTAAGGAGGAGTTGAAATCCTACGGAGACGCATTGGTTGCACGTATAGAAGAATTAGAGAAATCCATTCATACTCAGGCAGGGGTGGAGTTTAATATTAATTCCCCCAAGCAGTTGGGTGAGGTGTTGTTTGAAAAACTGGAGCTGCCCGGTGGTAAGAAGACCAAGACCGGTTATTCCACGGCAGCAGATGTGTTGGAGAAGCTTTCCGCGGATTATCCTATTGTGCAGGATATTTTAGAGTATCGCGGTCTTGTAAAGTTGAAATCTACTTATGCGGATGGACTGGCTGTTTATATTGGTGAAGATAAGCGCATTCATTCCAATTTCAACCAGACCATAACCGCAACGGGACGTATCAGTTCCACAGAGCCTAATTTGCAGAATATTCCTACCAGGACAGAACTTGGCAAGAAATTGCGCAAGGTGTTTGTGCCGAAGGATGGATTTGTCTTTGTTGACGCGGATTATTCCCAGATTGAACTGCGTGTGTTAGCTCATATGTCGGGGGATGAGCAGCTTATTGAAGCTTATCGGATGGATGAGGATATTCATCGCATTACTGCGTCCAAGGTGTTTCACACACCTTTGGAGGAGGTAACCGATTTGCAGAGACGAAATGCCAAGGCGGTGAACTTTGGTATCGTGTACGGTATCAGTTCTTTTGGTTTGAGTCAGGATTTGAGTATTAGCCGTAAGGAAGCTACAGAATATATTGAGCAGTATTTTGCAACTTATCCGGGGATTAAAGTTTTCTTGGATAAGCTGGTGGAGGATGCTAAAAAAGATGGTTACGTAACCACCATGTATGGCAGAAGACGTCCGGTACCGGAATTGTCTTCCTCCAATTTCATGCAGCGTTCTTTTGGTGAGCGTGTGGCAATGAATTCACCCATTCAGGGTACGGCGGCAGACATTATTAAGGTGGCCATGATTAAGGTGTGGGAGGCTCTGCGTCAGTCGGGACTTCGCTCAAAGTTGATTTTGCAGGTGCACGATGAACTGTTGATTGAGACTGCAGCAGATGAACTGGAGCAGGTGGAGAAGCTTCTTGCAGACAATATGCGCTCTGCGGTGGAACTGGCAGTTACCCTTGAGGTAGATGTTCACAATGGAGAAAACTGGTACGAGGCAAAATAAATGAAATTTATAGGAATTACTGGTGGTGTCGGTGCCGGCAAATCAGAACTTCTTGCATATATTAAAGAGCATTACCTGTGTGAAATCTGGCTTGCGGACGAGGTTGCTCATTTGGTGAAAAGACGTGGGACAACATGCTTTGAGAAGCTGGTAGAACTTCTGGGGGCTGATGTGGTCGGTGCAGATGGCGAGATTGACAAAAAAATTATGGCAGAGCGGATTTTTGCGGATGAGGCCATACTTTTACAGGTCAATGCGATTGTTCACCCTGCGGTACAGATGTTTATTCAGGAAAAATATGAGGCTGCTCAAATGAATAAAGAGATTGAATTGTTTTTTGTGGAAGCAGCGCTTCTGATTGAGGCTGGTTATACAGATCTCGTAGATGAACTTTGGTATGTATATGCAGATGAGGCCGTAAGACGTAACCGGTTGGCTATGGCACGGGGATACAGTGAGGAGAAAATCACACAGATTATGGACAGTCAGCTTTCTGAGGAGGAATTTAGAAAGCATTGTGATTTTGTGATAGATAACAGTGGCGAACTTATTGACAGTTATCGCCAAATAGATGAGAGACTGGAGGCTTTTGCATGGCGGGAGTAAGCGAAATGAGAGAAAATCAGGGACAGCTTGTATTCGGTCTGGATATTGGAACCCGCAGTATTGTGGGAACGGTTGGATATTTGAATGGTACAAAATTTCATGTGCTGGGTCAGTATGCAAGGGAGCATGAGACGCGTGCCATGCTGGATGGACAGATTCATGACATTAATAAGGTGGCAGATACAATTGCATCTGTGAAGAGACATCTGGAGGATGATTTAAATCGCAATCTTACAGAGGTGTGTATTGCAGCAGCAGGTCGTGTGCTGCGCACGGTGACCATCAAGGCAGAGCAGCAGTTCGAGAGTGAGAAGGAAATCACTGATGAGGATGTATATGCTTTGGATACATTGGGTATTGAGAAGGCTTATGAGGAGTTTCAAAAATCCAATGATACCGACATGAAATTTTATTGCGTGGGCTATACCCCTATGCGCTATTATATGAATGGTTATCAGATTGGCAATCTGGAAGGGCATAAGGCAAAGACGATTGCGGCGGATTTGATTGCAACTTTCCTGCCCGATGACGTGGTAAGCGGTTTGTATAAGGCGGTGGAGCTTGCAGGCCTTCATGTGACCAATCTGACACTGGAGCCTATTGCGGCTATTCAGGTGGCAATTCCGGAGAAATTCCGTATGCTGAATATGGCACTTGTGGATGTAGGTGCAGGTACCAGCGATATTTCTATCACCAAAGAAGGAACAATCACTGCTTATGGTATGATTCCTGTAGCAGGAGACAGTCTGACCGATATTATAGTTCAGCATTGTCTGGTGGATTTCGAGACAGCAGAGATGATTAAGCGCAAGGCTACTGTAGAGGAGATGGTAGAGTATCAGGATATTATGGGGCTTCCGCAGGTAATTACTGCAGAGGAAGTGAAAGATATTTTGAATGATACGGTAACCAATATGACCAAGATGGTGGCTGCAACCATAAAGGAATTAAACGGGGATAAGCCGGTAAGTGCGGTGTTTGTAGTCGGTGGCGGCGGTATGGTGCCCGGTTATACAGAGTCTCTTGCCAAGGATTTGGGAATTCCCAAGGAGCGTGTGGCTATCCGGGGCAGAGAGGTTATGCAGAATATTGTGTTTGAACTGGAAAATGCCCAGATGGATTCTCTGATGGTAACTCCTATTGGCATTTGTCTGAGTTTCTATGAGCAGAGCAATAACTTTATTTTTGTGGAATTTAATGAAAGCCGTATGAAGCTTTATGATAACGGACGTTTGACGGTGGCAGATGCAGCAATGCAGGTGCAGTTTACCAATGAGGATTTGTTCCCTAAGAGAGGAAAGGCGTTGACCTTTACCGTTAACGATATGGCTCGCATGGTGCGTGGCAGTCAGGGAGAGGCCGCGGTCATCACACTGAATGGAGATCCGGCGGATTTACATACTCAGATTAATAGTGGTGACATTATTAAAGTAGTTGCATCTACAGAGGGGGATCCGGGTTATCAGGAGTTAGGAAAACTGCCCGAGCTTGCAGAGTGGATGCACGTGACTGTTAATGGTAACAAAATTACCTTGCCGAAGACAGCTATGGTTAATGATAAGCAGGAAAACGAGTTTTATCAGATTCAGGAAGGCGATGTTATTACTGTACAGAATTGCTATACTGTTGCACAGGTGGCAGAATTTCTGGATGTACCTTTGGGTGGTGATATCAGAGTCAATGATGCTCCGGCCAAAGAGACTACTCAGGTGTATGAGAATTTCTCTGTAAGCTGGGATATGAACGTGGCAAGAGGTGTGTGGAGTGGTGATGCAGCAGAGAGCGGTGTGACCTATGCAGATTTGCCGGAGGATGACGGAGCAGAGAGCGAGTACCGTGATTCCGGTGATGATGGCGCACAGGGTGTTAGCGACGGAAGTAAAATGAGTTCTGCGGAAAATGAAAACACTGTGACGCAGAATATAAATGCCAATACCAATAAGCCTCGGGAGGTCAGTGGCAGAGATGTCAAGGTGATGGCCAATGGTAACTTTGTGACTCTTTCCGGTAAGGACAATTATGTGTTTGTAGATATTTTTGACCATATTGATTTCAATTTGAGTGAGTCAAATGGCAGAGGTATTACCACACTTTTAAATGGCAAGACAGCAGATTATATGGAGTCCTTGAAGGACGGCGACGTTATTGAAATATATTGGAATGAAAGCGGGAAATAAACATGAGACTTTGCAGCATCGCCAGCGGCAGCAGCGGTAACTGTATTTACATAGGCAGTGACGCTACCCATCTTTTGGTGGATGTGGGAATCAGTGGTAAGAAGGCTGAGGCCGGATTAAATTATTTGGATTTGACTGGGGCGGATATTGATGGTATCCTGGTAACTCATGAGCATGCAGACCATATCAGCGGTCTTGGTGTCATGGCACGTAAGTATGGAATGCCCATCTATGCCACCAAAGGAACCATAAAGGCTATCAAGGAATGCAGCAGTGTGGGTAAGATTGAGGATTCTCTTTTTCGGGAGGTCAAAGAGGATGAGAAGCTGATGATTAAAGACTTGACCATTAATCCCATGAAAATATCTCACGATGCGGCACAACCGGTTGGATATCGTGTGTCTTACGGCAAGAAGAAGGTGGCTATCTGTACGGATTTGGGGCATTTTACAGACTACACAGTGGAGTGCTTAAGAGGTATGGATGCGCTTTTGTTAGAAGCCAATCATGATGTAAATATGCTTCAGGTGGGACCCTATCCCTATCATTTAAAGCAGCGTATTTTGGGTGACAGAGGACATTTGTCCAATGAGAATTCCGGCAGATTATTGAGTAGAATTCTTCATGACAATCTGCAGGCAATTTTGTTGGGACATTTAAGCCACGAAAACAATCTCCCGGAGCTTGCCTATGAGGCGGTTCGCATGGAGATTACTTTGGGAGATAATCCCTATAATGCAAGTGATTTTTCCATGCAGGTGGCCAAGAGAAGTGAGCCCACACCGGTGGTAAATATAGCATAAAATAGTATGAAAAGGAATGGTAACTAATATGAAAAAGACAATTATTACAGTAGTAGGTAAGGATACAGTGGGTATCATTGCAAAGGTTTGTACTTATCTGGCAGATAACGGTATTAACATTCTGGATATTTCCCAGACCATCGTGCAGGACTATTTCAACATGATGATGATTGTGGATACCAACAATGCTGCAAAGCAGTTTGGTGTGATGGCAGAGGAGCTTGCTGCGCTGGGCGAGGAGATTGGCGTGGTTATTAAGTGCCAGAAGGAAGAGATTTTTGATAAGATGCATAGAATCTAGAATGGAGACTATTTATGATTAATCAGTATGAAGTGCTTGAAACAAATGAGATGATTGAGAAGGAAAATCTGGATGTGCGTACCATCACCATGGGTATCAGCCTTTTGGATTGTATTGATTCTGATTTACAAAGATTGGGTCAGAAGATTCATGATAAGATTTATGAAGCTGCCAAGGATTTGGTTAAGACCGGTGATGAAATCGGTGCAGAGTTTGGTATTCCTATTGTAAATAAGCGTATTTCCGTGACACCCATGGCACTCATTGGTGGTGCAGCATGTAAGACGGTGGAGGATTTTGCATATCTGGCCAAAGTTTTGGACGATGTGGCCCATGAGGTTGGTGTGAACTTTATTGGTGGGTATTCAGCATTGGTAAGCAAGGGTATGACTCCTGCGGATGAATTGTTGATTCGTTCCATTCCGCTGGCACTGTCCACTACGGAGAGAGTATGTAGTTCTGTAAATCTTGGTTCTACCCGTACCGGTATCAATATGGATGCGGTGAAACTGATGGGTGAGATGATAAAGCAGACGGCAGAGTATACCAAGGAGGATGATTCTCTTGGTTGTGCCAAGCTTGTAGTATTCTGTAATGCTCCTGATGATAATCCTTTTATGGCAGGTGCTTTTCATGGTGTGACGGAGGCTGATAAGATTATTAATGTAGGTGTCAGTGGTCCCGGTGTTGTAAAGACTGCTCTTGAGAAGGTTCGTGGTGAGAATTTCGAGGTGCTTTGTGAAACGATTAAAAAGACTGCGTTTAAAGTAACCCGCGTGGGTCAGCTTGTGGCACAGGAGGCTTCTGCGATGTTGGGTGTGCCCTTTGGAATCGTAGATTTGTCTCTTGCACCTACCCCTGCAATCGGTGATAGTGTGGCGGATATTTTGTGTGAAATCGGCCTGGAATACGCAGGTGCACCCGGTACCACGGCAGCGCTTGCGCTTTTGAATGACCAGGTGAAAAAGGGTGGCGTTATGGCGTCTTCCTACGTGGGCGGTCTTAGCGGAGCATTCATTCCTGTCAGCGAGGATCAGGGTATGATTGATGCAGTAGTGGCAGGGGCTCTTACTTTGGAGAAACTGGAGGCAATGACCTGTGTCTGTTCTGTAGGTCTGGATATGATTGCCATTCCCGGAGACACCAAGGCAACCACTATTTCCGGTATTATTGCAGATGAGATGGCTATCGGTATGGTGAATCAGAAGACTACTGCAGTACGTATTATTCCTGTTGTTGGTAAGGGTGTGGGAGAGACGGTTGAATTTGGCGGACTTTTAGGTTATGCACCTATCATGCCTGTGAACCAGTTTTCCTGTGATGCATTCGTAAACAGAGGCGGAAGAATTCCCGCCCCGATTCATAGCTTTAAGAATTAATATATTGAGTTATACAATTACAAGGGGGCTTCGATACTCGTTTACCATAGCCTGTTTGCTCTTAAGGGCAGCAGTGCTTTCATAAACGGAGTTGATTCGAAGCTCCTTTTTTAATGTTTGATAAGCAGCTTCATCCAGGATTTTCTCTGCGTCTGCAAGTTTGGTCACAAGAGGGATGCTTGCATTTTTCTTGATAGCGGAGAGCAGTGGTTCTGCGTCTTTACGAAAACCCAGTACCCGTGCATAACTTATATAGTCGTTGTTACGTGCAGAGTCCATATCCTCTGCGCGAATATCCAGCAGAATATGCATGAGGGAACGGCTGATGCGGGTGTAGGTCATGTCCTTAGACTTAAGCAAATCACAGAAGTCTTTGAAATCAGTGAACTTATCCAGATGATTGATAATCCGGTCTGACAAATCAGCAGATACATCCAGATATTCTGTGAAACCTTTATCGGCCTCCGTGAGGAGTTTGTAATGTAAGATTCTTGAGAAATCATTCAGTCTTATAGCACCGGTGGAATTCAAAGTCTTTTCCAAAATTTCAAAGGCAGAGTCCGGCATCTGGGATGTCAGGGACAGAATATCACATTCGTCATAAATGGCATGGCGCAAGGCGAGAGCCGAACTTTGATGATTGCCCATAAGACGGTCGCCGTAATTGGAAGATGTGCGGCGTGTAGTGATGGGAGTTATGGAGCTGTTCCGACGTTTTAATGCTTTTAAATACTCAATGCCCAGAATGTTGTTGGACAAAGCAAGAACATCCCTGCAATTCATCAGCTCAGGATACAACTTGGTCAGGGCAGCAGTTCTTGCGCTGGGATAGGAGAGGCCCTGACGAAGACCTTGCTTTAATGTATTTGTAAATTCTTCCGACTCCTCTGCAAGAATGTCTGCAAGACGACTCAGGGTATCGATATCACCGCTTTCACTTCCAAAACACAAATGACTTACTACACCCAGTTTGTCCAGAATAGATACACCGCCCATGGCAAAAAACTCTGCACTGCTTACAGAGTACAGTGCCGGAAGTTCCAAAACTAAATCAGCTCCGCTTTTAAGGGCCATTTCGGTACGGCGGAACTTGTTGATTATGGCAGGAGTACCACGCTGCATGAAATTGCCGCTCATGACAACTATTGTGTAATCGGCCTCAGAACGTTTCTTGCCATCCTGCAGCTGGTACAGATGACCATTATGAAAAGGATTGTACTCTGCTACAATACCGTTAACCTTCAAATCACTCATGGGAACCTCCCTTCTAAACGTTATAATTTTAACGATAGTATAAAATCCATAATAATTGTTTTTATTAAAAAACATGCGGATAAATCGCACTTTATCTCTTGTTAATTATTTTCTAATTTAGTATAATACAAATAACGTCATTTGTTAAGATGAAAAATTTTGTTTCACGGAAAGGAGAAATGAAAATGTCATACATTGACATGATTAAGGAGAGAGCGAGACTCGACAAGAAAACAATCGTATTACCGGAGTCCAACGATAAGAGAACATTGTTGGCAG